>NZ_BAAARB010000022.1:0-69888 GCF_039531975.1 Gordonia cholesterolivorans
CACCGCGGCGGCCTTCTCCTCGACCGAGTAGCGACGAGTCGTCGGCTTCCCATTCGCCAGTTCCTTCGGCATAACTCCATCCTCGTTTCCAAGGTCAGGAGCCTCCAACAAACCCAGGGCGCTTCAGTCGGAGAGCGGGGTGCGCTGGCGTCGTCCGCGCTTCTGCGCGGCGGCTACCACCTGTACCAGGGCGTCGGTGCCGGCGCGGGCAACCTCGTGATGGGTCTGGTGTACGGACGCTGGTATCAGGCGACGGGGCGGCTCTGGCCGCTCGTCCTGGCGCACGCGCTGATCGACACCGTGGCCTTCATCGGTTATGCGGTCCTGGTCGCGACCGGTGTGCTGAATCCGTCCTGACCTGTGGCAAGAGAAAGCGCGGCGCAGTTTGCGGATTCTCCCCCAAACCGGCGCCGCGCCCTCCGGCGATCCGAGCAGCTCCCTCCCAAGAGCCCCGATTCCACCCGGACCGAGCACGCGGTGTGAGACTCTAGCGTCTCAGAACCTGTGCCAAAGCTATCACGGTTAACCGGCTGTGTGCACTAGTCAGTGCGGTCGATTGCGATGTGAACGAGTATGTCCGACAGCAGATCTACGATCTCCGACCGGTCCGGACGCTCCTGTGCCGTCCCCCAGCGGTGAACGACCGAGGTCAGCGCGCCGATGAAGGCAGTCGCGGCGTAGTCGAAGTCTTTGCGCGTGGTTCCCGGGATCGTTGAAATCGTGTCGGCGATGAACCGCGCCCATGTCACACGACCGGCGAGACGACGCCGTTCCACTTCGGAGGAGACCCCGACGACCTCGATGAAGGAGCATCGGATAGCTCGCGAATCGGTCGCGATCGTGTCGATGTAGGCGCTCATCGCCGCGCGCGCCGCCTCGCGGGGATTCGTCTCCCCGAGCGCCCGCACCGCGTCGACGACAGTCTTGCGTGCGTGCTCCTGGATCTTGTCGTAGACCTCGGCGAGCAACGCCTCCCGGCTCGAGTACTCCTCGTAGAACTGTCTGCGCGACAATCCGGCCTCGGCGCACAGCGCCGAGACCGTGACGGAGGAGAAGCCGAGGGTGCCGAACAGCTCGAGGCCGGCCTCCTGGAACCGTTCCCGCCGCTCAGCCCTCCGCTCGGCCAGTGAACGGCCGGCATAGCACCGGCTGGGGGCGTCCGGACTAGGGCTCGGCACGCTGTGCTCGCAGCTCGTGTCCCTTCGACGTCAGGCAGCGCCCGCTCGCCAGATCCCACTGCCAGCCGTGCAGGTTGCACGTGAGCTTCTCGCCCTCGATCACGCCGAACTTGCTCAGATCGGCCTTCAGGTGCGGGCAGCGGCGCTGGATCTCCCACCCGTCGAGCTCGATGGACGCCGAGTCGTCGTGCGCCTCGGAGAACCAGCCGTCGGCGTAGGCGATGCGCTCATCGGTGAGGCACTTGAAGAAGGTGTACAGGTACTCGTTGTATCCGCCGATCCGCCAGGTGGAGAACCGGGTCGAGAGGAAGATGGTGTTCACCCAGTCGGGTTCGTCGTCGCGCAGCACCGTGCGCACCAACTCGGGGGCGATCCGGAATCCGTACCGGTACTTGCCGTCGCCGTCCTCGCGCATCCGCACCGTCCGCTTGGGGAAGTCGAGCACGTACGTCTCTTCTCCCACCACCAGACCGACGGGGTAGCCGATGCCGTCGCAGATCAGGTCCGACTGCTTCATGATCGGCTCGAACTTCTCGCGCAGCGGTTCCAGGAGCGACGGTCCGTCGGGCGAGGCCCAGGTGGCCTTCTGCGCGGCGATGACCGGAGCGAACTTCTCCTTCATCGCCTCCAGGTAGGCCTTCTTGTTCTCGCCGAAAACCGTCTCCGGGGGATACGGGTGCACGATCTCGCGAAGTTCGTCTCCCGCGAAGTCGGCCGCCGACCCGGAGACCATCATCAGTCCGCGGTGTTTGACCCCGTCGTCGGTGCCGTGCGTGCGCATCTGTTCCAGGAACTCCGCCTGATCGGGGAAGATGCTGGCCTTGTCGGCATCGCTGCCGGTGTTGAAATCGTTGAGACCGAACAGGTCGTCGTCCAGGAACATCGGCGGCCCGGCCGACGGGACCACCCACGTGGCACCGACCTGCTCGATGTACGAGCGTGCGCGGTCCATGCCGCGCTGGCGCTTCTGCATCGCGAAGTTGGCCTTCGACTTGCGGGGGATGTCGTAGACCATCGGGTACCAGATGGCGCCGGAGTACTGCAGCAGGTGCACATCGACGCGGCCGAACTCGTCGGCGATCACGTCGAGATCGATCGGGCGGGCGTCGTTCATGTTGAAACAGACGGTCTCGCCGTCGTCGACCACCAGACCGGAGTCGCCGATGGGGCCGTCGGCGGGCGCGCGGAGCGCGATGATCATGATGTCCAGATCGCCCTTGGGTCCCGAGACGGTGTGCTTCGTGGAGTCCTGCGTCTCGACGAACTTCGTGAAGCCGAGGCGTTCGAGCTCGCGGCGCAGATCCGGCACCGGGTAGTCCGGCAGCAGCACGGTCGCGTCCTTGTTCACGTTCTCGAGCAGGTTCTGCTCGTCGTAGTGGTCGCGGTGCAGGTGCGAGACGTACAGGTAGTCGCAGTCGCCGAGCGCCTTCCAGTCCAGATCGGAGTTGTCGGGGAAGGGCACCCAGGAGGCGAAGTACGCGGGGTTGACCCAGGGATCGCAGAGAATCGATCCGGCTGCGGTCTGGATGTGGAATCCGGCGTGGCCGATGCTGGTGATCTGCACGGGGTGCTGCCTTTCGGGTGGCGCAGGGGCTGTTGTTCCAGGGTATCGCCGAGCACGGTCGGCGGTGGGGGCAGATCGTCGCGCCGTGACCGGCGTCGCTATCGCGGATCGGCGCGCATCAGGTCAAGTGCGAAGCCGACGTACAACTGTGCCACCCGCTCCGGCGACAACGGGCCGCCCGGTCGCCACCAGCCGGAGATCGCCGTGCACATGGTCACGACCGCGCGCGAGGCCTCGTGCGGATGGTCCGGGTGGAACCGCCCCGCGCGCACGGCGGCGTCGACCTCCTCGTCCACCATGTGCTGCAGATCGGTGCGGCGTCCGGCGATCCGGCGCCGATTCTCCGGATCGAGACTGCGCAGTTCGCTGGTGCCGATGAACGCGAGCTCGCGCCGGTAGGTGTGCAGCAATGCCAGATGCTCCACCAGGAAGCAGAAGCGTTCGACGGGGTTCCGGCCGTCCGCGCGGGCGATGGCGCCGCGGTCGGTCGCCGCGCTGACGGCGAGCTCCTGCAGCGTCATCAGGATGTGCTGCTTGTTCTCATACCTGGTGTAGAGAGCCGAGACCGTGCTTCCGCACCGGTTCGCGATGCTGCGGATGGTCGCGCCGTGGTATCCCACTTCGACGATCTCGTCGAGCGCTGCGGCGAGAACGGGATCGAGGACGAGTGGGCGGTACCGTCGCCAGTCGCCGTCGTCGGGCAGGATGCCGCCGGCTGTGGGCGGCCCCGGAGCCGGCGGTTCGGGGACTTCGGGGCACAGGAGCGCCGCCGGCGGAAGTCCGAGTGCGTCGGCGATCCGGGCGAGCCGAGCCACGCGAAGCCCGGATCGCCCGTTCTCGATCAGGCTGAGCGTGGCCGTGCTGACGCCGACCGCCGCGGCGAGATCGCGGAGAGTCCGCCGCTGAGCTAGGCGTGCCGCTCGGATCCGCGATCCCAGCTCGGCTTCGATAGTGGCGGCCGACGGCGAATCATCGTTCATGGGTTTAAGGATACTAAATCTGCCGTGTGCGATCGGAGCGGTTCGCGAAAGGACTGACGGTCTGTTTTAACGGGCTTGAAGTGCGTGGATCGGGCTATTGACGGAACGCGTCCGAGCCTTCTACGTTCGGATCGAATACGAACGATCGATCTGGGCCGTCACGGCTCGGATCGGTGGACAGGAAGGCGACCATGACCGAAACGGGTTCACTGCGCGGCAAGACGCTCATCATCTCCGGCGGCAGCCGCGGCATCGGCGAGGCTGTCGCGATTCGCGCGGCGCGCGACGGCGCGAACATCGCGCTGCTCGCCAAGACGGCCGAGCCGCACCCGAAGCTCCCCGGGACCATCTACACCGCGGCCGCGGCGATCGAGGAGGCCGGCGGGCGGGCGTTGCCGATCGTGGGCGACGTCCGCGACGACGAGTCCGTCGCCGGCGCCGTGGCGCAGACGGTGGAGCGGTTCGGCGGCATAGACATCGTGGTCAACAACGCATCGGCGATCGATCTCACCGCCACCGACGACATCCCTATGAAGAAGTACGACCTCATGCAGGACATCAACGCGCGCGGCACGTTCGCACTATCGAAGGTGGCGATCGAGCACCTGCGGAAGTCGGAGAACCCGCACATCCTGACCTTCTCGCCCCCGGTGGACCTCGCGCCCGAATGGTTCGATCAGGTCGGGGCGGCGTACACCGTGTCGAAGTTCGGCATGACCATCTTGACGCTCGGCTTCGCGCGGGAGCTCGCCGCGGACGGCATCGCCGCGAACACGTTGTGGCCCCGGACCTCGATCGCGACCGCGGCGGTCCGCAATCTCCTCAGCGAGGAGATGCTCCGGGGTGCGCGCAGTGCCGACATCATGAGCGACGCCGCGTACGCGGTCCTGACCAAGCCCGCGGCGGAGTTCACCGGCCGGTGCCTGATCGACGACGACGTGCTCGCCGCGGAGGGGATCACCGACTTCGAGCCGTACCGGGCCGAACCCGGCACCGGACCGCTCGAGTTGGACTTCTGGATGCGATGGCCGGACCGGTCGCCTGGGCGCTGACCTGGCCGCGGATGATCCGGGTCAGGCGCTGATCCCCGCTGTGAGGAGCGCCGCCAATTCGCGGTAGGCGCCGGCGTCGTCGAGGCCCGTGGCCGCGCGCACGTCGCCCTGCTGGATCCGGACCATCGCGGTCGCGGCCAGGTCGGCGGCGAAAGCCGCGTGCACGTCCCGGAACTGGCCGGTGGCGACGCCCTCGTCGATCAGCTCCCGCACGCGCGCCGCCGCGATCCGGGTGTTCTGCTCGTACGCCTCTCTCGCCGGAGCGAAGGCGGCGAGATCGGTCATGAACGCAGGCGAGGCCCCGCCGAGTGCGTCGCCCACCGCCTCCAGATAGGCGGTGATCTTCTCGCGCGGCGACGCGGCCTCCGCTACGGCGGCCTCGACGTCGTCGGTGGCCCGGCGGAAGAAGTGGATGGTGGTCGCGCGGACCAGTTCGCCCTTGCTGGCGGCGAGCGTGTAGAGCGTCGACTTGGAGCACCGCAGGCGCCCGGCGATGGCGTCGAGGGTGAAGTGGGCGAAGCCCTCCTCGAGGAACATCGCGAGCAACTCGTCGAACAACTGCGAGCGGCGTCGCGTGGCGAAGTCGGGATCGGTCGGCGCGGACATGGGTTCGATAGTACTGACCAGGGGTACTGCTCCTTGTCTTGTAGTACTGCCGGCCCGGCAGTACTCTGAAACCGTTCCCAGTACTGTTCGCTTTCGAATCCCGAGGAGTCCGACGTGCCCGTCGACCGCCTGCTGCCGACCGAAGAAGCCCGCGATCTGATCGACCTGACGCGCGACATCGCGGACAAGGTGCTCGCTCCGATCGTCGACGAGCACGAGAAGGCGGAGAAGTATCCGGAGGGCGTGTTCGCGAAGCTCGGCGAGGCGGGGCTGCTCAGCCTCCCTTATCCCGAGGAGTGGGGCGGCGGAGGCCAACCGTACGAGGTGTACCTGCAGGTACTCGAGGAGATCGCGGCGCGCTGGGCGGCGGTCGGCGTCGCAGTGAGCGTGCACAGCCTGGCATGTCATCCGCTGTTCGCCTTCGGCACCCGGGAACAGCAGGAACGCTGGCTTCCGGAGATGCTCGGCGGGGCGAGCATCGGTGCGTACAGTCTGTCCGAACCGCAGGCCGGATCCGATGCCGCGGCCCTGGCATGCCGCGCGGAGGCGGTCGGCGACGACTACCGGATCACCGGCGAGAAGGCGTGGATCACCCACGGCGGCGTCGCGGACTTCTACAACCTGTTCGCCCGGACCGGCGAGGGGTCCAAGGGAATCTCCTGCTTCCTCGTGGCGGACGGCACGGAGGGCCTCAGCTTCGGGCGCCCCGAGGAGAAGATGGGCCTGGCCGCCGTGCCGACCACCTCCGCCCGGTACGACGGTGCGCTGGTGCCGGCCGAGCGCCGGATCGGTGCGGAGGGCCAGGGACTCCAGATCGCCTTCAGTGCGTTGGACTCGGGACGCCTCGGCATCGCGGCGGTCGCGACCGGCATCGCACAGGCGGCCCTCGACGAAGCGGTGGCCTACGCCAAGGAGCGCGAGACCTTCGGCCGCAAGATCATCGACCACCAGGGGCTCGGCTTCCTGCTCGCGGACATGGCCGCGGCCGTCGACTCGGCGAGGGCGACGTACTTGGACGCGGCACGGCGCCGAGACGCCGGACTGCCGTATTCGCGCAATGCGTCGGTGGCCAAGTTGGTGGCGACGGATGCGGCGATGAAGGTGACCACCGACGCGGTCCAGGTGTTCGGAGGCAACGGCTACACGCGCGACTTCCGGGTGGAGCGATTCATGCGCGAAGCGAAGATCACCCAGATCTTCGAGGGCACCAACCAGATCCAGCGGCTGGTGATCAGTCGATCGCTCGCATGAGCGCGGGAGCCGGCGACGACGGAGTCCTGCGGTGTCGGAGCCGGTGACTAAGCTCTGTTGACATGGAACCCGTGTACGCCGGAGTCGTGTCCACCGCCCGTCTGCTCTGGCTCGCCCAGGGCTTGAAGTTCGATATCTCCGGTGTGGAGAACATGCCGGCCCACGGTCCCGGGGTGGTGGCCATCAACCACACCGGCTACCTCGACTTCACCTTCGCGGGCATTCCCGCATTCCTGCAGAAGCCGCGGCGGTACGTCCGCTTCATGGCCAAGAAAGAGGTCTTCGACAACGCCGTCGGCGGACCGATCATGCGGTCCCTGAAGCACATCCCGGTCGATCGCGCCAACGGTGCGCAGAGTTATCGCGACGCCGTCGACTACCTCAAGCGCGGTGAGTTGGTCGGCGTCTACCCGGAGGCGACGATCAGCCGGAGCTTCGAACTCAAGGAGTTCAAGTCCGGAGCGGCGCGGATGTCGCTGGAGTCGGGCGCGCCCATCATCCCGACCATCATCTGGGGAGCGCAGCGGATCTGGACCAAGGGACATCCGCGGCAGCTGGGCCGGACCGGATTCAAGATCATGGTCGGGGTCGGCGAGCCCCTGAGGCCGGAGGGCACGCCGGAGGAACTGACTCAGCGGTTGTTCGACTCCATGCGGGCCAAGCTCACCGAACTGCAGGATGGCTACGGCGAGTACCCGGCGGGTGAGTTCTGGGTGCCCGCGGCGCGCGGCGGCGGTGCCCCCACGCTCGAGGAGGCCAACGCGATGGACCGCGCGGATGCCGAGGCCAAGGCGGCGAAGAGGGCTCGGCGCGAGGCGTCCGGAGATGCGGACTGACGATGGAGCCGGTCTATCGAACCCTCGAGGGGATCGCCGGATCGATCATGCTGGCGCAGGGGGTTCGGCGTCGCTACTTCGGCCTCGAGAACGTTCCCGCCGCGGGCGGGGGTGTCGTGGTGATCAACCACACCAGCTACGTGGACTTCATTCCGGCCGGTCTGGGGCTCCACCGGCGCGGTCGACGCGGGCGGTACCTCATCAAGTCCGAAGTGATGGACCTGGGCATCATGAGATTTCTCGTCAAACACGCCAGGGCGGTGCCGGTGGACCGTTCAGCGGGCGGGGACGCATATCGATCCGCCGTCGACGCGCTTCGCGGCGGTGAACTCATCGTCGTGTACCCCGAGTCGACGGTCAGCCGCAGCTTCGAACTCAAGGAGTTCAAGTCGGGAGCTGTGCGGATGGCGGCCGAGGCCGGCGTACCCGTGATCCCGACGATCGTCTGGGGCGCACAGCGGCAATGGACCAAGGGCGCCAAGCGCCGGATCGGATTCCATCGCATCCCGATCGACGTCGAGTTCGGTGCGCCGATGACCTTCTCCGCCGACGAGGATCCCGCCGTGGGCACGGCCCGACTGCGCGAGACGATGACCGTCCTTCTGCACCGGGTGCAGGACCGGTACCCGGAGGCGCCCGCCGGTGCCGATTGGTTGCCGGAGAGACTCGGCGGCAGTGCGCCGACACCCGCGGAGGCACTGGTGATCGAGGACGCGGAAGCAGCGGAGAAGGCGCGACGTCGCGCAGCCAAACGGGGGAGCCGATCCGAATGACCACCGACTCGCCGACTCCGACGATGATCGCCTCGGACGTCGACGGCACCCTGATCGACGACGACAACCGGATCTCCGGCCGCACGGTCTCGGTGCTGCGCCGCGCCCGTGAGCGCGGCGTCGAACTGGTTCTGGCTACCGGTCGCCCGCCACGCTGGATTCCCGAGATCACCGATCAACTCGCGGACACCCCCGCCGCCGTGCGCTACGCGGTCTGTGCCAACGGCGCCATCGTGTATGACGTCGCCACCGACACGGTGCTGCACGCCGCGACCCTCGAACCGGGCGCACTCGCTCGGATCGCCGAGATCTGCGCGGACGTACTGCCGGGATGCGGGCTCGCCGCGGAGCGGGCCGGAGGCTCCGCCTACGACACCGCGACGCCGCCGTTCGTCGCGACGCCGGGCTACGAACACGCCTGGCTCAATCCCGATCACGTCTATGTGAGCCAGGACGAGGTCGCCGCGTCGCCTGCGGTCAAGCTGCTGGCACGAATGCCGAGCATGTCCTCGCGCGCGATGGCGGAGGCGGTGGCGCCGCGCGTCGGCGACCTGGCGGAGATCACCTTCTCGATCGACACCGGCCTGATCGAGTTCTCACTGGCCGGAACGCACAAGGCCGCAGGGCTCGCGTGGCTCGTGGAGCATTCGGACGTCGACGGACGGGCACCGATAGCGTTCGGCGACATGCCCAACGACGCCGAGATGCTGCGGTGGGCGGCGCACGGCGTGGCGATGGGGCACGGCGATCCGGCAGCGGCGGAGGCGGCCGACGAAGTGACTTCGTCGAACCTCGACGACGGTGTCGCCCAGGTCCTCGAACGCTGGTTCTAAAAGCGTGACTCGGTTGTGACCGTCTGAACTTGTCGTGTCCGCAGTCTGGTCACTACTGTCACAGGAGTCCCACTAGTCACACGGGCCACACGCATGCAGTGGTCCCGCCATAAGGGGTTGTGCAGTGCCGAATGTTCGACCGAGCCGAGCCAAGAAGCGAACTCTGACCTTCGCTGCCCTGGGCCTGGCGCCCGCGTTGCTCGCGGGTGGTCTGGTCGTCGGCGGCACCGACGTGTTCTCCTCCGACGGGGTCGCCCTGGCGGCGAACACGCCGATCGTCCTCGACGGGCACGGGCACGGGCACGGACGCGGTCTGGGCCAGTGGGGTGCGTACGGCTACGCGAAGCAGGGGTGGTCGGCGGATCAGATCCTCCGGCACTACTACGGAAACACAGTCGCGGGGAAGGTGAGCACCCCCGACGTCACGGTCTCGCTGAGCGAGAAGGCGTCGGTCGGTGTTCATGCGGCTGCCGGAATGCGCGTAGGCACGCAGACGGTCGCTCCCGGGCAGGCGGTCAGCCTGTCCGGGGGTACGGCCACGATCACCGACGGCTGCGGCGGCGCCGTCGTCAGCACTGTTCCGGCCACGCAGGTGGACCCGATCAACCCGGGGACCAACCGGCCGGACCAGGAACTGCTGACCTTCTGCAACGGGGGCGACAAGTACCGCGGCTCCATCGGCATCGGTCCGGGCGGCGTCTACAACAAGCTGCACGTGGACGACTACGTCAAGGGTGTGATCCCCAAGGAGTCGATGCCGTCCTGGGGTGACACCGGCGGATTCGAGGCCCTCAAGGCGCAGGCGGTCGCGGCGCGCTCCTATGTGTTGGCCGGACTGGCCGCGGGTCGCAAGATCGACAACACCCAGGCGTCCCAGATGTATCACGGCGCCTCCGGCGAGGATCCCCGGACCAGCCGGGCCGCCGACGCCACCGCCGGGCAGATCCGGTTGCTGAACGGCAAACCCGCTCTCACCGAGTTCTCGGCCTCCACCGGCGGGTACACCGCGGGCGGACTCTTCCCGGCCGTCCGCGATGCGGGCGACTCCATCGCACCCGACCACTCGTGGTCCGCGACCGTCAGCGCGTCGAGCATCGGCTCCGCGTTCGGCGTCGGGTCGCTCAAGAGCTTCGAGGTGATCGAGGCCAACGGTCTCGGCGAAGGCGGCGGCCGCGTCGTCAAGGTCCGGGTGACCGGCACCGGCGGAACGGTGGAGGCCTCGGGCAACGACGCGCGGGTCAAGCTGCAACTGAAATCGGACTGGTTCTCCGTGCGGGGCCAGAAATCGATGCCGAAGATCGTCAAGCCGCAGGTGGGACCGGACTCGCCGGGAGGGGGACTGCTCGACCTCAGCCCGCTGGGCGCCGTCCTCAACCAGATCGTGCCCGGGCTGTCGGCGGTGGGACTGCCCGACGTGACCGGCATCGTGGGCGAGGTCACCCCGATGCTGGAGAAACTGGTCACCGAGGGACTCAAGCAGCTCACCGCGAAGCAGGTGGATCTGAAGCAGGTGAATCTGGAGCGCAGCGACAACTCGCAGGGCTCCACGGGCACCGTCGCCAAACCGGAACTGCTCACCGACGGCAAGGGACTGCCGGGTCTGGTGCAGGTGCTGGAGAACGGCGTCATCTACTTCAGCCCGCTCACCGGCGTGCACGCGCTGATGGGCCAGTCGCTGACCGACTTCCTGAACGCGGGCGGCCTCGCCGCGCTCGGTTTCCCCACGCGGGACGGCCTGGGCTGACGGTTCTCACGGCCTCTTTCACGGACGAATCTCACACCGCCGGGCGGGCCGTCGCGCGTGCTCGCTGCGGGAATACTCAGGATCGGTCCGATAGGCTGAACAGTCGTGACGAACAACAGCACCTACGACTTGATCGTGGTCGGCTCGGGTTTCTACGGCTTGACCGTCGCCGAACGCGCAGCGACGCAACTGGGGAAGCGAGTGCTCGTCGTCGAACGGCGTGACCACATCGGTGGCAATGCGTACTCGGAGGCGGAGCCGGAGACCGGCATCGAGATCCACAAGTACGGCGCGCACCTGTTCCACACGTCCAACGAGCGTGTGTGGGAGTACGTCAACCAGTTCACCGACTTCACCGGCTACCAGCATCGAGTCTTCGCGATGCACAACGGCCAGGCCTACCAGTTCCCGATGGGCTTGGGCCTGGTGTCCCAGTTCTTCGGCCGCTACTTCACCCCCGACGAGGCGCGTGCGCTGATCGCCGAACAGGCGTCCGAGGTCGACACCGATGCGGCGGCGAACTTCGAGGAGAAGGCGATCAGCCTGATCGGCCGTCCCCTCTACGAGGCATTCATCAAGCACTACACCGCCAAGCAGTGGGAGACCGATCCGAAGAACCTCCCGGCGGGCAACATCACCCGTCTGCCGGTCCGTTACAACTTCGACAACCGCTACTTCAACGACACCTACGAGGGTCTGCCGGTGGACGGCTACACCGCGTGGCTGGAGAACATGGCGGCCGATGAGCGCATCGAGGTGCGGTTGTCGACCGACTGGTTCGACGTCCGCGACGAGCTGCGCGCCGCGAGTCCCGACGCACCCGTCGTCTACACCGGCCCGCTGGACCGCTACTTCGACTACTCGGCGGGCCGGCTCGGCTGGCGCACGCTCGATTTCGAGCTCGAGGTGGTGCCGACCGGCGATTTCCAGGGCACCCCGGTGATGAACTACAACGATGCCGACGTGCCGTTCACGCGGATCCACGAGTTCCGCCACTTCCACCCGGAGCGGAAGAGCTATCCGACCGACAAGACCGTCATCATGCGGGAGTACGGCCGCTTCGCCAAGGACGACGACGAGCCCTATTACCCGATCAACACCCCGGACGATCGCGCCATGGTGAACGCCTACCGCGAATTGGCGAAAGCCGAGGCGGCCTCGTCCAAGGTGCTCTTCGGCGGTCGCCTCGGCACCTACCAGTACCTGGACATGCACATGGCCATCGCCAGCGCGCTGACCATGTTCGACAACGCGCTGGCGCCGCACCTGCGCGACGGTGCGCCGCTGGCCGAGGGAGCGGCCCGATGACTCAGGCACAGCAATCCGGAGCGGTCAGCCTGCTTCAGCGCGTGATCTTCCCTCGTCCGGGTGAACCGCTGGACGTTCGGTCGCTGTACCTCGTGGAGTCGCCGAGCAACGCCTCGCGCGCCCACGCGCCCGACCGCACCAGCGTGCGGCTCGGCGCCGATTCGGAGATCAGCTTCGCGACCTACTTCAACGCCTTCGCCGCCTCGTACTGGCGCCGCTGGAGCGTCCTGGACTCGGTGGTCCTGCGCGTCGAGGTGCGCGGAAATGCGCGCGTGGACCTCTACCGATCCAAGATCGACGGCTCCCGTATCGCGATCGGCGGCGATCTGGTTCCGCTCGGGGACGACGGGACCGGCGTGTTCGAGTTCCAGACCGACCTCGGCCCGTTCGAGGACGGCGGCTGGATCTGGTTCGACATCACCACCGACACGGACACCGAGATCCTCTCGGCCGGGTGGTATGCACCGATCGAGCCCGCACAGGCCGGCACCGACCGCGTCACCGTGGGCATTCCGACCTTCAACCGCCCGGCCGACGCGGTCGCGGCATTGAGCGCGCTGACCTCGGACCCGATGGTCGACGCCGTGATCGACGCCGTCCTGATGCCCGACCAGGGCACCCGCAAGGTGGTCGACGAGGACGGCTATTCGGCCGCCGCCGAGCGCCTCGGTGATCGTCTGCACATCTTCGACCAGGGCAATCTCGGTGGGTCGGGTGGCTACGCGCGCATCATGTACGAGGCGCTGCGGCTCACCGACAGCCCGTACATCCTGTACATGGACGACGACATCATGATCGAGCCGGACTCGATCCTGCGTGCGCTCGCGATGTCGCGCTTCGCCAAGTCGCCGATGCTGGTCGGCGGTCAGATGCTGAACCTGCAGGATCGCAGCCATCTGCACTGCATGGGGGAGGTGATCGACCGCAACCGGTTCATGTGGACCGCCGCTCCGTTCGTCGAGTACGACCACAATTTCGCCGAGTATCCGCTCAGCGATCGCGAGAACTCCAAGAACCTGCACCGGCGCATCGACGTCGAGGGCAACGGCTGGTGGATGTGCATGATCCCCCGCGAGGTCGCGGAGACCATCGGCCTGCCGATGCCCCTGTTCATCAAGTGGGACGACTGGGAGTTCGCGCTCCGTGCCGAGCGGGCGGGCTATCCGACCGCGACCATCCCGGGCATCGCCATCTGGCATATGGCGTGGAGCGACAAGGACGACGCCATCGACTGGCAGGCGTACTTCCATCTGCGCAACCGCCTGGTGGTCGCGTCGATCTACACCGACGGCTCCATCGACGGCATCCTCAAGTCGATGGCCAAGGCCACCGCGAAGCACCTCCTGTGCCTGGAGTACTCCACGGTCGCCATCCAGAACGAGGCGATCCGCGACTTCCTCGCCGGGCCGGAGCACATCCGGTCGCTGCTGCCCACCGCCCTGGGCAAGGTGGCGCAGATCCGCAAGGGCTACCCCGACGCGGTGGTGCTTCCCTCGGCCACCGACCTGCCGACCGCCACTGGGGAGGCCACGGCGCTGGGCGCAGACGTCCCCACCGGCCCGGTCGCGAAGGTGAAGGCATTCGCCGCGGCGGTCGTGAACAATGTGCGCCCGGCCGATCCCCGGCATCACAGCGTCCCGCAGGCCAACTATCCGCCCATCGAGGCGCGCTGGTTCTCGCTCGGCCGGGTCGACGGCGTCACCGTCACCACCGCCGACGGTCGCGGGGTGGTCTACCGCCAGCGTGATCGCGACAAGATGCTGTCGTTGGCAAGGGAGTCGGCGGCGCTCGTGAAGCGTTTGCGCGATGAGTTCGACGCGAAGCGGGACGAGTACC
Organism: Gordonia cholesterolivorans; assembly: GCF_039531975.1. NCBI lineage: Bacteria > Bacillati > Actinomycetota > Actinomycetes > Mycobacteriales > Gordoniaceae > Gordonia > Gordonia cholesterolivorans. Next base: position 13,962 of record NZ_BAAARB010000022.1, read on the forward strand.
GCGCCGCACATGACGATCTGGTGAGCAAGGAGAGCTGGGCCCGTGTCTTCGGAATCGATTGATCAGATCGCCGCGCCGGAACCCGCGACCGGCGAGGCGGCGATGCTGGTGGCCGTTCAGTCGGCGATCGCCGACCGGCCCGGCGTGCTCTCCGGCGCACGCGGACTCTCGCATTTCGGAGAGCACTCGCTGGGCTGGCTGGCGCTCGCCGGGGCCGGCGCCTACGCCGCGCACCGACGTGGCGACGAGGTCGCGCGCCGCCGCTACCTGGAAGCCGGTGCCGGCGCATTCGTGGCGCATGCCGCGTCCGTGGTGATCAAGCGCGTGGTGCGCCGCAGGCGCCCGAGCCACCCCGACATCCGCGTCGGCGTCGGGACCCCCAGCAGGCTGAGTTTCCCGTCCAGTCACGCCACGTCCACCACCGCTGCGGCGATTCTGCTGGGGCGGGCCGCGGGCAGTCCCGTCGCGCAGGTGCTGGTGCCCGCCGCGGTGGTTCCGCCGATGCTGCTTTCGCGTCTGGTTCTGGGTGTCCATTACCCTTCCGATGTGGCCGCCGGCGCTCTTGTCGGTGCAGTGACCGCGGGAGCGGTGATCGCCGCCGATGCACAATCCCGCAACCGAGACTCGAGCAAGTGAGGAAGCACCGATGAGCGAGGAGCCGATCGAGCACGGCGTCCCCGGTCCGCCGAAGAATCTGGCGACGGGTCTGATCAAGGCACTCCGCCCGCGCCAGTGGGTGAAGAACGTCCTGGTCTTGGCGGCGCCGCTGGCGGCCGGAACCGAGGTCCTCAAGGATTCGGACCGGATGCTGAACGTCGGCATCGCGTTCATCTCGTTCTGCCTGGTCGCGTCGTCGATCTACCTCATCAACGACGCTCTCGACGTGGAAGCCGACCGCAACCATCCCACCAAGCGCTTCCGGCCCATCGCGGCGGGCGTGGTACCGCGTAACCTCGCCTTCGTGCTCGCCGTGGTGCTGGCCGCCGGATCGATCGGCATCGCGTTCATCGCCAACTGGCAGACGGCCGTGACGATCGCGGTGTACCTGGGCGTGCAACTCGGTTACTGCTTCGGGCTCAAGCACCAGGCCGTCGTCGACATCTGCATCGTGTCGTCGGGCTTCCTGCTGCGCGCCATCGCCGGTGGCGTGGCCGCCGAGATCGACCTGTCCAAGTGGTTCCTGCTGGTGATGGCCTTCGGTTCGCTGTTCATGGCCGCGGGCAAGCGCTACGCCGAGTTGCAGCTGGCCGAGCGCACCGGGGCCAAGATCCGCAAGTCGCTCGAGTACTACACCACCACGTACCTGCGGTTCGTGTGGACGCTCTCGGCCACCGCCGTCGTCCTCTGCTACGGACTGTGGGCCTTCGACGGCATCCACTCGCAGAACGTCTATTACGCCATCTCGATGGTGCCGTTCACCGTCGCGATCCTCCGCTACGCCGTCGACGTCGACGGCGGTCAGGCCGGCGAGCCGGAGGACATCGCGCTCGGCGATCGGGTGCTGCAGTTCCTTGCGGTGGCGTGGGTCGTGCTGGTGGGTGTTGCGGTCTATGTCCCGCTCTGATGAGTCCCGGTCCGATGATCCGACGACGGTGATCCCGGTCGTCTCCGACGAGCCCGATGGCCCGGAGGCCCTCGACGAGCCCCGCGACGGCGGACGGCCCGCGAACCGCGGCGACCGGCGCAGGCTGATCGCACCGATCGCCAGCTTCTCGATCGGAGCCCTCGCCGTCACCGTGCTGTTCGCGATCGGTGCGTGGCAGCGCCGCTGGATCGCCGACGACGGCCTCATCGTCCTGCGCACCGTGCGCAACCTCCTCGCGGGCAACGGACCGGTCTTCAACGCCGGTGAACGGGTGGAGGCCAACACCTCCACCGCGTGGACCTACCTGATCTGGTTCTGGAGCTGGGTGACCGGCGCCGAGCACACCGAGTACGTCGCACTCTGGGTGGCGCTGGTGCTGTCGGTGGCCGCGCTGCCGCTCGCCATGTACGGCACGGCGCGCCTGTACGGTCGCCGGGTGCTCGGGCCGGGGCTCACACTGCTGCTGCCGTTGGGCGCGATCGTGTACATCGTGATTCCGCCCGCGCGCGACTTCGCCACGTCCGGCCTCGAGAACGGTCTGGTGATCTTCTGGATCGCCGCGCTGTGGTGCCAGTTCCTCGCCTGGGGCCGGCGTGACCCGGACGACGGGAGCCGGCGGTCGCGGATCGCCTTCCTGCTCCTGGCTTTCACCGCGGGCATGGCGCCGCTGATCCGTCCGGAGATCACGGTCTTCGGCGGACTGGTCCTGCTGGTGCTGTTCGTCTCGCGGATCGGCTGGCGCATGCGTGTGGCGATGGTGGTGGTCGCGGGAGCCGTCCCGATCGGCTATCAGATCTTCCGCATGGGCTACTACGCCGTCCTGGTGCCGAATCCGGCGATCGCGAAGGATGCGAGCGGTTCCAAGTGGAAGCAGGGCTTCGCCTACCTGGACAACCTGTTCACCCCGTACACCCTGTTGCTGCCGGTGATCGTCGCGATCGTGGCGGGCGTACTGCTCGCCGTCGGCGCGTACCTGGCTCGCCGCGAGGCTCCTCGGGCGGCGTCTGCCGTCTCGGCGGCCCCCGCCGACGATGCCGATGCGCCGGAGATCCTCGGGGCGCCGCCGGTCCCGCCGATGCAGCGGCTCCGTCGCACGTGGTCGTCGGCCGTCGACCACGTGCAGTCCCAGAACGCCGTCGTCGTCACGACGCTGGTGGCCGGGCTGATCCTCGGCCTGTACTGGATTCGGCAGGGCGGGGACTTCATGCACGGCCGCGTCCTGCTGGCGCCGCTGTTCATTCTGCTGCTGCCGGTGATGGTGATCCCGGTGACGATTCCCGCCTCGCTCTCCAGCGCGCGGTCGCGGTACCAGCTCGGCGCCGGGCTGCTGCTGCTCGGCGGCGTCGTCACCACCGTGTGGTGGGGGGTGGCGGTCAATCAGACCGTGCTGCCCAACGCCGGTATGGACATCGGCCGCGACGGCATCGTCGACGAGCGTCGCTTCTATGTGACGAACATGGGCAACGAGAACCCGGTCACCGCAGAGGACTACCTCGAGTATCCGCGGATGCGCGCGATGGTCGAGAAGATCCGGCAGACCGAGGCCGCCGGAGGCGGGGTGATCCTCCCGTCGGCGAACTTCGACGAGTGGTACGTGGCTCCGCTGCCCGAGCACTTGAAGCCCGGGATCCCGAGACAGACCACGGTGTACTTCCTCAACCTCGGCATGACGAGTATGAACGCTCCGCTCGACGTCCGGGTGGTGGACCAGATGGGCCTGGCGTATCCGTTGGCGGCGCACACGCCGCGGCTGACCGACGGGCGCATCGGGCACGACAAGCATCTGCCGACCGAGTGGGTGGTCGCCGAGAGCGGAAGCGTCTCGGGTTTCCCGGCGTTCATCGACCGGGACGAGGTGAAGATGGCCCGCGTGGCACTGACCTGCCCGATGACCGAAGCGCGATTCGCCTCGTACAAGGGCACCTGGACATTCGCTCGATTCCGGCACAATCTGCGGCAGGCCGCAGAGTTCAATTCCTACCGGATCGCCCGCGAACCGAAATACGAGATCGAGCGGTGCGGCTTGGCGATGCCCAAGGGGCTGACCTCGGATAACTGAGAGCCGCCTCAGGTGAAGCTGAGACGGACATGTGTCAGATAGCTCTCACCGATTGGCGGGCCAGATATCGAAACGGTAACGTCCTTGCTCGGTTGCACGATAGAAACGGCGTGGCCGCAACGAGGGTGAAGGCCCCCGGAGCGGCTGTGCACAAGTCGACTGACCAGGCGATGTGATTGCGATCACAGGGTTTGGTGAGGGTGGGAGAGTCGAATAGGCTCGCTCTATCCAGTTGCAGATGTGACTTTTGTGACGTCAACGACGGTGCCCACGCGTGCCGAAGAGGTTCACAGGTGGTCTCAGGACCGCCGGTGAGTGCAAAGCAGAGTTAGGGAGAATGCAGTCAATGCGCGTAGCTAAGAGCAAACCGCAGGCCGGCCATCGCCGGTTCACCGCGGTCCTCGTCGCAGTGCTCACTGCCATGGGGCTGATGGGTACCGCCATCGGAGCGGGTCAGGCGAGCGCCGCGTCGTACGCGGGGTTCTGGATCGACGCCTGTGGCATGCCGACCAACGGCGCCTTCGGCAACAAGTCGATGGCCCCCGGTCAGGTGAAGGTGCAGGCCTGGCGCAAGCCCGGCAACACCCGCACGGTGATCCTGCTGGACGGAATGCGTGCGCGCTACGACCGCAGCGGCTGGGACATCGAGACCAACGCCCGCGCGATGGCCGATCGCGGCGTCAACGTCGTCATGCCGGTGGGCGGTCCCGCCAGCTTCTACACCGACTGGGATGCGCCGTCGAACTTCAACGGCCAGCGCAAGGCGTACAAGTGGGGCTGCGTGCTCGACAAGCGCCTCGTCCCGGCTCTGCGCAGCAAGGGCTTCGCGAGCAAGGGCGGCAAGTACGCCATCATGGGTCTGTCGATGGGCGGCGGTGCCGCGCTGACGCACGCCGCGCAGCGTCGTGACCTCTACTACGCGGCCGGCTCGCTGTCGGGCTACCTGACGCTGTCGGCGCCGGGCATGCGCACCGCGCTCCGTCTGGCCATGCTGGACGTGGAGCCGCAGCCGTGGAACATCGACGCGATGTGGGGTCCGCCGTGGAGCCCGCGTTGGACGCAGAACGATCCGTTCATGCTCATCAACCGCATGCACGGCCTCAAGATCTTCGTCGGCTCGGGTAACGGTCTGTTCGGCCGCTACAACTACCCGCAGAACACCTTCGACGACCTGTTCAAGGGCACGCCGCTCGAGCTCCTGGCGTTCGCGCAGGCCAAGGCCTTCGAGGCTGCGGCCTTCGTCCAGGGAGTCCCGGTGATGTCGTACTCCGCCAACGGCACCCACGCCTGGGGCTACTGGAGCGACATGCTGTGGAACGCCAAGGCCCGGGGATTCTTCAACTGATCCCGCTGGCCGCGCGCTAGAGCACATCTCGCCTGAGCCGCGACATCGCATCCGCGATGTCGCGGCTCAGTCCGTTGTCGGGCCGACTGTGGCCGGGCGGGGGGCCGGGCGGGGCTGGTTCGGTCGCGTCATTCCGGGACGTCTTAGACACTTCAGTCACATAATTCACACGAGTCACAGCGTGGCGCGCACCGAACTGAGGATTTCCCGTGTAAAAACACGGGAGACGCCCGGTGTCGCGTGGGCGCGAGAAGGCACGGCCGGGGACTTGTGAGGAGTACGCAGTGAAGATCTGGACCAAGACGACGACCGCGAGACGAGGCGCGGCGAGTCTCGCCGTGGCCGTATCGATGGTCGCCGCCGGTGCGGGGCCCGCGTTCGCCGATCCGGCGCCCCAGCCGCCGCAGCAGGCGCCCGCCAAGCCGGCTCCCAAGCCCGCGCCCAAGCCGGGCGCCGCCAAGCCCGCCCCCGCCAAGCCGGACGCCAAGCCCGGCGACAAGCCGGGAGCCAAGCCCGCTCCGGCCAAGCCGGCACCGCCGGCCGTGGTCACCAAGACGTACTGGTACAGCTCGCACCGCGTGGCGCTGTGGGTGCACTCGCCCGCGATGAACACCGACATCCAGGTTCAGATCCTCCTGGCCCGCGACTGGTTCTCGAACCCGGGCGCCAAGTTCCCCCAGCTGACCATGCTGGACGGACTGCGGGCGCAGGACGACCAGAGCGGTTGGCTCATCAACACCAACGCCGAGCAGTTCTATCAGGACAAGAACGTCAACGTGATCATGCCGGTCGGCGGTGAGTCGAGCTTCTACACCGACTGGAAGGAACCCGACCGCGGTAAGAACTACCAGTGGGAGAGCTTCCTGATCCACGAGCTGCCGCCGATCCTCGAGGGACAGTGGCGATCCACCGACGTGCGCGGCATCGAAGGTCTGTCGATGGGCGGGTCGGCGGCGATGATGCTCGCTGCCCGCAACCCCGGCTTCTACCGGTTCGCGGCGTCCTTCTCGGGCATTCTCCAGCTGTCGTCGTACGGGATGCCGCAGGCCGTCCAGTTCGCCCTGCGCGACGGCGGCGGCTACGACTCGATGAAGATGTTCGGACCGCCGAGCGACCCGGCTTGGAAGGAGCACGACCCGTACGTGCTCGCATCCAAGCTGCGGGGCACCAGCCTGTACATCTCGTCGGGCAACGGCGTGGTGGGCCCCCACGACAAGCCCTCCGACATCCCGCTGTTGGCGACCAACTACTCCGGCGTGGGCCTGGAGGTCCTCTCTCGGGTCACCAGCCAGCAGTTCGCCTCCCGCCTCAACAAGCTGGGCATCCCGGGGCAGGCCGTCTACCGGCCGTCGGGTACGCACACCTGGCCCTACTGGGAGTTCGAAATGGCACAGGCGTGGCCGCAGGCCGCGAGCGCGCTGGGACTCAGCGGCGACAAGGTGGCGTGCCAGGTGGGCGACGCCTTCAAGAAGGCGCCGCAGGTCAAGGATCTCGGCGGCTGCCTCACCCCGCAGTACCCGGTGCCCGGTGGCAGTGCCCAGGACTTCCGCAACGGACGCATCTTCACCGGACCCAAGGGGCCGAAGGTGGTCGGCGGCGCGATCGGCGGCGCGTACGTGCCCGCCGCGGACCGGTTGGGACTGCCGACCAGCGACGAGCAGACCGGCCGCGACGGCGTCAAGTTCAACACCTTCGAACGCGGCAAGATCACCTGGACTCCGCAGGGCGGTGCCCGGGTCGAGTGACCCGCACCACCACTGCCTGAGTTTCGTCTGAGGAATTGCCATGTCTTCGCAGGTGAACCCCTTTGCGCGGCGGGTCGGGCCGCTCGACGGCGGTAGGCTGGCCGTCATGACTGCCAAGTACCTCCGGCTCGCCGTCGCGGCGGGAGCGCTCGCCGTCGCGGTCGGCGCGCTCACCGCGTGCAGCGATTCGTCGACCGCGAGCGCCCCCATCGGCACCGCGCCAGTCACCACCACCACGATGCCCGGATCGGATTCGAGCAAGGCGTCCGCATCGGCTGAGGCGTCCAAGCAGGCCGAGAGCGGGGCGTCGAAGGCCGCCGTGTCGCCGCCCGAGACCAAGCCGAACTCGTCCACCACGCCGCCGGGCAACTTCCCGGGCGGATCGCCGCCGCCGAGCGGCATCAAGCTGAGCGACAAGGACAAGGCGTATCTGACGGATCTGAAGAAGCAGAACGTCTCGTTCATGGGCGACGACGACAACAACGTGGCGCTGACCATGGGTCACTACGTGTGCGACGCGAAGTCGCAGAAGGCAGATCCCATGCTGGTGAAGGCGTACGTGCGTGCCGCGATCGGCCCGATGACCAAGAGTGACGCCGAGGCGAACACGAAGTCCGACAAGGTGATCACCGCGGCAGAGAAGAACCTGTGCTGAAGCGCCGCCGAATCGGGCGGCTGCTGCTGATCGTGCTCGTCCTCGCGATCGTCGCTGCGCTGCTGATCGGATTCCTGATCTATCAGTGGCTCAAGCCGCCGCCTCCTCCGCCGGGGCCCGGGCAGCCGGGCACCACCACCACGGCGCCGTCGAACCGTCCGCAGGCGCAACCGGCCGACTGTCCCGACGTGTTGACCCTGGTGATCCCGGGAACATGGGAGTCGAAGGCGGGCGACGATCCGTACCATCCCACCGCGAACCCGAAGTCGCTGATGCTGAAGGTCTCCTCGCCGCTGGAGGAGAAGTTCGATCGGTCGCGGACCGAGGTGTACACCGTGCCGTACAAGGCGCAGTTCCGAAATCCGACCAACCTGGCGGACCGTCAGGCGAGCTACGACGATTCGCGTGCTCAGGGCACCCGGCGTGCAGAGGAGAAGCTCCGCAAGACGCATGCGCACTGCCCGCTGACGCGGTACGTGCTGATGGGCTTCTCCCAGGGCGCGGTCATCACCGGCGATGTCGCGAGCGATATCGCCAACGGCCGCGGTCCTATCCCGGCGGCCGACCAGGACCTGGTCCTGGGCGTGGGGATGATCGCCGACGGCCGTCGTCAGCCGGGCGGTCAGCACGACGTGGCGCCGAGCCCGGCCGGTGTCGGCGCCGAGATCGCACTCGGCGGTTTCGGCAGCATGGTTCCCGGAACCACGCTGTCCGGCGCTCGCAGCGGCGGTTTCGGCGACCTCTCCGATCGCGTCTACTCGATCTGCGCGCCCGGCGACCTCATCTGCGATTCGCCGACCGTCAACGATCCGCTGAGTGCGATCGGCAAGCTGGCGAACGCGGCGGGCAACCCGGTGCACGCCCTGTACGCGACCACCCGGTACTGGAAGTCGAACAGCGGACAGAGCGCCACGCAGTGGATGACCGCGTGGGCCTCGAAGCTGATCTCCGGTGCGCCGCATCCCGAGCACACCTGAACCGGAGACCGGCTCCCCGAGACCCGCGCCGCCCGACAGGGGCGGTATCAGTGCCGGTCAGCTTGGGCGATGCGACTGCCTGCGATAGCCTTCTCGGGTTGGGGCCCGCGCAGCGGGCCGCAGACCTATGAGGAGAACGCTTCGTGACGACTGCCAAAGACTCGTCGACGCACACCGCCGACGGACTTCGGAAGTTCCGCTTCGGCGCGGGCGGCGAGGGCAACAAGGACGAGGGCGGCGCCCGGAAATTCGTCAAGCTCGCCCAGACCGCTGAAGAGTACGGGTACGACACCTTCGCGATACCGGATCACATGGGCAACCAGGTGGGGCCGCTCGCGGCCCTCGGTGCGCTCTCGCAGGCCACCAGCACCATCCGTCTCGCGACGTCCGTGCTGGCCAACGGTTTCCGGCATCCGGCCGTGCTGGCCAAGGAGGCCACCACCATCGACGTCCTGTCGAAGGGCCGGCTGGAGCTGGGCATCGGCTCGGGCTGGATGAAAGAGGAGTTCGACAAGGCGGGCATCGAATTCGGCACGCCCGGCGAGCGGATCCGCAGGCTCGACGAGTCGTTGACGATCCTGGACAAGCTGATGCGAGGCGAGACCGTCGACTTCGACGGCGAGTTCTACCAGATCAAGGGCCTCGAGGGGTCGCCTCGACCGCGCCAGGGGCCGCGACCGCCGATCGCGGTCGGCGGCGGAGGTCCCAAGATGCTCGCGCTCGCCGCCAAGCACGCCGACATCATCTCGGTGGCGACCGGCACCACCCGCGAGGGCAAGCTCCGGCTGTCGGACATGACGATCGAGAAGACCATCGAGCGCGTCGACCGGATCCGCGAGGCCGCCGGCGACCGGTTCGATCAGATCGAACTGAACTGGACCATCGCCACCATCGTCGTCACCGACGATCGCGTGGCCACCGCGGAGATGGCGCTCAAGGCTCTGGAGCAGGGGTATCCGCCGAACATCGCGCGCGATGTGGAGCTGACCGTCGACGACATCCTCTCGTCGCCGTACCTGGCCTTCGGCTCCTTCGAGGAGATCGCCGAGCAGATCCGTGAAGTCCGCCGCCGGACCACGATGAGCTACGTGGGAGTATTCCCGACGCAGATGGACGCGTTCGCGCCTGTCATCCCGCTTCTGCGGGGAGAGTAAACTGACCGAGGTTTTCGTACGTTCGGGGGGCTGGGCACCGTGGTGCCACGGGGGGACGCGTGCGGATCAATTGACCCAAGGCCGTGCAAGAGTGCGGGTAACAGGAGTTAACGGATGCTGAATACCGAGTTCGAGCAGTTCCTCGACGAGACCGGCAACCTCCATTTCGAGGACGACGTGACGCTGGTCGACTATGTCGAGCGCAACGTTCGGGAACAGGCCGACACCCTGGCCTACCGCTTCCTCGATTTCAGCCGGGAGCGGGACGGTGAGCGCATCGACCTCACCTGGGCGCAGTTCGGCAAGCGTCTGCGCGCCGTCGCCGCGCGGCTGCAGCAGGTGACGCAGCCGGGTGACCGGGTCGCGATCCTCGCGCCGCAGTCGCTGGAGTACGTGATCGGCTTCTTCGCCTCGCTGTACGCGAGCAATATCGCCGTGCCGTTGTTCAGTCCCGACGAGCCCGGCCACACCGACCGGCTGATCGGTGTCCTCGAGGACTGCAAGCCCTCGGCGATCCTCACCTCGACGAAATCGGCCGAGGCGGTGCGCGACTTCTTCGCCGACCGTCCGGCCAAGGAGCGCCCCCGCGTGATCGCGGTGGACGCGGTTCCCGACTCGGTGGGCGCCTCCTGGGTGCCGCCGGTGGCCGACCGGAACAGCCTCGACTCGGTCGCTTACCTGCAGTACACCTCCGGCTCGACCCGCGTGCCCGCCGGCGTGGAGATCACCTACCGGGCGGTGGCAGCGAACTGTCTGCAGATCTACGACACCATCGAGATCGACCGCAACGCCCGCGGCGTCACCTGGTTGCCGCTGTTCCACGACATGGGTCTGCTCACCGTGATCCTGCCCGCGCTGGGCGGCCGCTACGTCACGATCATGAGCCCGATGGCTTTCGTGCGCCGCCCGGGCCGCTGGATCCGCGAGCTGGCGGCGGTCGACGACCACGCCCCGACCTACGCCGCGGCCCCCAACTTCGCCTACGAGCACGCGGCGCTGCGCGGTCTGCCCCACGAGGGCGAGACGCTCGACCTGTCGAACGTGATCGGCCTGATCAACGGTTCCGAACCGGTCACCGTCAGTTCGATGCGCAAGTTCAACGAGGCCTTCGCGCCGTACGGGCTCTCGCCCAAGGCGATCAAACCCTGCTACGGCATGGCCGAGGCCACGCTGTTCGTCTCCGCCACCCAGCGCGACAACGAGGCGCTCGTCCGGTACGTCGACCGCGAGAAGCTCAATCAGGGCGAATTCGTGCCGGTCGACCCGGAGGCCGAGGGCGCCGTGGCGCAGGTCTCGTGCGGTCAGGTGGCGCTGAGCCAGTGGGCCGCCATCGTCGACCCGGAGACGGGCGAGGAGCAGGCCGACGGGCGGGTCGGTGAGATCTGGCTGAACGGACTGAACATCGGCGAGGGCTACTGGAACAAGGACGAGGAGACCGTCGAGACCTTCCACAACCGGCTGGCCAAGCGGCTCGAGAGCGGCAGCCATGCCGAGGGCGCACCCGACAACGACCGCTGGATGCGGACCGGCGACTTCGGCGTCTGGTACGAGGGCGACCTGTACATCACCGGGCGGGTCAAGGACCTGGTGATCGTCGACGGCCGCAACCACTACCCGCAGGATCTCGAGGCGAGCGCCCAGGAGGCGAGCGTCGCGATCCGTCCGGGCTTCGTCGCCGCATTCGCGGTGCCGGCCAACCAGTTGCCCGACGAGGTCTTCGAGGGCGGTTTCAGCGGACTCACCCGCGATCCCGACGACTCGTCCGAGCAGTTGGTGATCGTCGCCGAGCGTCCCGGACGCAAAGCCGACCCGCAGGAAGTGGCCGACGCCGTACGCGCGACCATCGCCGGCAGGCACGGCGTGATGGCCCGCGACGTGCTGCTGGTCCCGAACGGTTCCATTCCGCGCACGTCCAGCGGCAAGATCGCACGCCGCGCCACCAAGGCCGCGTACATCGACGGAACCCTGCGCGGCGGGTACCAGCAGACCGCGTTCCCCGACGCCGACGCATGAGACGGCGACCGGCCCGGTATGTCACGCCGTGACATACCGGGCCTTTTGCTGAGTAACGAAATGATTAACGCCACCGGTAGGCTGAATACGATGTCTGAAACTGAGAACACCGCGCCGTCTGACAGCACTGCGCCCTCCGACACCACTGGGCCCACCGAGCGCACCGGGCCCTCCGAGAGCACTGAGTCCCCGGCCGGCCGCGCCGTCTCGAACGGCGAGACCGTCGGCGACCTGACCGTCGACGAACTGCGCGACTGGCTCCGCAACTGGGTGTCGCGGGCCACGGGTGTGGCCGTCGAGCAGATCTCCGACGACCGCCCGATGGAGGAGTTCGGACTGGCCTCGCGGGACGCCGTCGCGCTCGCGGCCGACGTCGAGGACTTCACCGGGGTCATCCTCACCGCGACCGCCGCGTACAACCACCCGACGATCGCGTCGCTGGCCAAGCGGATCATCGAAGGCGATCCCGACGAGGGACTCGACGTCGAGGCCGACCGGTTCTGGGAGCGTGAGCGATCGGCCGACGACGATATCGCCATCGTCGGCCTGGCCACCCGGTTCCCCAAGGCGGGCACCACCCCGGAGTCGACCTGGGAGGCGCTGATCAGCGGCGTCGACGGCATCACCGATCTGCCGGACGACCGGTGGCTCGAGTTCAAGGCCGACCCGCGACTGGCCGAGGCCATCGAGAAGGGCAACGTCCGCGGCGGCTACCTGGACGACGTGACGGGCTTCGACGCCGACTTCTTCCAGATGAGCCCGCGCGAGGTGGAGAACGTCGACCCGCAGCAGCGGCTCGCACTGGAGCTGACGTGGGAGGCGCTGGAGCACGCGCACATCCCGCCGAGTGACCTGCGCGGTGGCCAGGTGGGCGTCTTCATGGGCACCTCGACCAACGACTACCAGTTGCTGGCGACCCTCGGGCTCGGCGAAGGCGCATCGGAGACGGCCGCGTACGCGCTGACCGGTACGGCGACGTCGATCATCGCGAACCGAGTGTCGTACTTCTTCGACTTCCACGGCCCGTCGCTCGCCATCGACACGGCGTGCTCGTCGTCGCTGGTCGCCGTTCACGAGGGCGTGCGCAGCCTGCGGAACGGTGATTCGGATGTCGTCATCGCCGGCGGCGTCAACATGCTCATCACCCCGGCCGCGACGCTCGGCTTCGACCAGATCGGCGCACAGGCGCCGGACGGTCGGATCAAGGCCTTCTCCTCGGACGCCAACGGCATGATCCGCGCCGAGGGCGGCGGCGTCTTCGTCCTCAAGCGGATGGCCGACGCCCGCCGCGACGGCGACACCGTTCTCGCGGTGATCGCCGGTTCCGCGGTCAACTCCGACGGACGCTCGAACGGCATCTTCGCGCCGAATCCCGAAGCCCAGGTGGAGGTGCTGCGCTCGGCGTACGCCGACGCCGCCATCGACCCGCGCACCGTCGACTACGTCGAGGCGCACGGCACCGGAACCGTGCTCGGCGACCCGATCGAGGCCGATGCGCTCGGCCGCGTGGTCGGTCGCGGCCGCAGCGGCGACGCGCCGATGCTGCTCGGCTCGGCCAAGACCAACTTCGGTCACATGGAGTCGGCGGCGGGCGCCGGTGCGCTCGCCAAGGTGGTGCTCTCGCTTCAGAACGACAGACTCCCCGCTTCGCTGAACTACGCGGGACCCAACCCGTACATCCAGTTCGAGGCCACCAACCTCCGGGTGATCACCGAACCGACCGAGTGGCCGCGGTACTCCGGGCACGCCGTCTCCGGTGTCTCCGGATTCGGTTTCGGCGGAACCAACGCGCACGTCGTGGTCCGCGAGGTGCTGCCGTCCGACTTCGAAGACCGCGCGGCCTCGCCCGCCGACGCCGACGCCGCCGCCGGGGTCCCGGTGCCCGACGATCTCGACGACGACGACTTCCTCACCGAGGCCGAGCGGGCGGTGCTCGCGGCTCAGGCCAAGCGTGAGCCGGTGGCCGCGGAGGCACCCGAGGCCGATCCGGCGGAGGGCTTCGCGCCGGCCGCCGTCCCCGGCGCTGTAGTGCCCCTGGTGATCTCCGGTTTTCTGGCCTCACGCCGGCGCAAGGCCGCCGCGGAGCTGGTCGAGTGGCTGGAGTCGGACGAGGGCAGGCAGACGCCGCTGGCGGAGATCGGCCGTGCCCTGGCTCACCGCAACCACGGCCGCACGCGCTCGGTGGTGATGGCTCGTACGTACGAGGACGCGGTCAAGGGCATGCGCGCGGTCGCCGAAGGTAAGTCGCTGCCCTTCGTCTACACCTGCGACTCTCCCGACGCCGCGTCCGCGGTGTGGTTGCTTTCCGGTTTCGGCTCGCAGCATCGCAAGATGGCCAAGCAGCTGTACACCGAGAACCCGGTGTTCGCGAAGTACGCCGACCGCGTCGACGCCTACATCCAGCGGGAGCTGGGGTATTCGATGGTCGAGATCTTCCTCGACGATGCGCGGACGTACGAGATCGAGACCGCGCAGATCGGCATCTACACGATCCAGGTGGCGCTGGCCGACACGATGCGCCACTACGGCGCCGAGCCCGGCGTCCTTGTTCCGCACTCGATGGGCGAGGCGTCGGCTGCCTACATCAGCGGCGGACTGTCGCTGGAGGACGCCACGCGGGTGATCTGCCAGCGTTCGCGCTTGATGGGCGAGGGCGAGGCGATGTTGACCGGCGACGCGGTGCGCTTCATGGCGTTGGTCGAGTACAGCGCGGAAGAAATCAACGACGTCCTCGTGGACTACCCGGACCTCGAGATCTGCGTCTACGCGGCTCCCACGCACACGGTGATCGGCGGTCCGGGACCGCAGGTGGACGCGATCGTGGCGCGTGCCGAGGCCGAGGGCAAGCTGGGCCGCAAGCTGCAGACCAAGGGCGCGAGCCACACCTCGCAGATGGACCCGCTGCTCGGTGAACTCTCCTACGAGATCACCGGCATCGAGCCGCAGCCGTTGAAGTACGGCGTCTACAGCTCGGTGGACCGCGAGACCTTCTACCGTCCGGGCACCCCCGACGTGTTCACGATCGACTACTACCTCAAGGGCCTGCGCCACAGTGTGTGGTTCGCCCAGGCGATCGCGAAGTCGGTGGAGGCCGGGCACCGCACGTTCGTCGAACTCTCGCCGAATCCCGCCGTCCTGATCTCGGTGGCCGCCACCACGTTCGGCGCCGGGGTGCACGACGCGGAGCTGATCGAGACGCTGCGCCGCAAGGAGGACGAGAGCTACGGGCTCGTCAACGCGCTGATGAAGCTGTACGTCCACGGGCATCCGGTGGATGTGGCGGCTCTGTTCGGCACCGGACCGGATCAGCGGTTCGCGAACATTCCGCGAACGCGGTTCGAGCGCAAGCCGTATTGGATCGATGCAGTGATCTCCGGTGGCTCGGGTGCCGGTTCGGTGCCGGGCGCGCACGTCGCGCTGCCCGACGGCAGGCACGCCTGGGAGGTCAACGCCGCGGCGGTCACCGATCCGCGGGAGCTGGTGCTCGCCGCGGCGAAGCAGGTGCTCGGTTCCGGCGCCGCGGTGGCGGCAGTCGAGTCTCTCGGTGATTTCCCGACCGACGGCACGGTCACGACCACGCTCACCGGCCACCCGGGTGGCGCGGCGATCAGTGTGCACGCCGGTCCGCAGGGCGGATTCGCGCTGCTCTACCAGGCCGCGGTGACCGGCGGCACGGTGCGCGAGCCGGTGCCGTCCGCGACCGGCGCGGACGCGCAGACGCCTGCCGAGGCCGCGAAGGCCTCCGGCTTCGTCGACGAGAAGGTGGTCGTCGAGGACGAGGTCGTCGACGTGATCGGCGACCGGTGGAGCCCGGACTCGGGAGAGAGCGTGGGCGACCGCCTCGCGGTCATCGTCGGCGAGTCGATGGGCTACGACCCCGAGGACCTGCCGCGGGAGATCCCCCTCATCGAACTGGGCCTCGACTCCCTGATGGCGGTTCGCATCAAGAACCGCGTCGAGTACGAGTTCGAGATCCCGCAGCTGCAGCTGCAGGCGATGCGACAGGCTGATCTGTCGGACGTCGAGAAGTTCGTCGCCTTCGCGGTCACCCACCGCGATCAGCTCGACGACCTGGAGAAGGCCACCGGCGGCGGAGAACTCGACACCGCCGCGCTGAACGCCTACATCGATGCGGAACTGGCCAAGGATGCTTTGAAGGGACAGGCGCCCGATGCGCCGGAGCCTGCAGAGCAGGTCGAGCCCGTTGAGCCGACGACGAGCGCGAGCGAGGAGTCGAGTCGGAGCCAGGTGGCCGAAGCGCCCAAGATGGCCGAGACCGCCACCGACACCCCGCCCGCACAGGCTCCCACCATCACCGACCAGGCGTCGGTGGCGGAGGCCTCGGGCACCGATGTGCCGCCGCGCGATGCTGCCGAACGCCTGACCTACGGTGCGTACGCGGTGGTGACCGGCAAGTCGGCCGGTGGCGTCTTCAACAAGCTGCCGGTGCTCGACGACGAGACCGCGGAGAAGCTCACCGAGCGGCTGAACGAGCGCACCGGAGGCGAGATCGACGTCGAGGACGTCCTCGATTCGGAGACGATCGAGGAGCTCTCGAACTACGTCCGTCAGCACATGGAGGCGTCTGCCGACATCGACGGCTTCGTGCGGTTCCTGCGTGTCCCGAAGAATTCCGACGGCACGCCGAAGCACACGTTCGACACCGCCGCGGGCGACCCGACGCCGATGCTGGTGTTCCACCCCGCGGGCGGCAACACCTCGGCCTACGAGGCACTGCTCAAGCGGCTGCCGGACGACCAGCCGGTGATCGGCTTCGACCGAGTCGAGGGCACCATCGAAGAGCGGGTACGGCAGTACATGCCGCGCCTGCGCGAGGTGCAGCCGCACGGTCCGTATGTGCTGGTGGGCTGGTCTCTGGGCGGGGCGCTGGCCTACGGCGCCGCACAGCTGCTCCGCGAGGAGGGCGAGGAGATCGCCTTCGTCGGACTGATCGACGTGGTGCGCCCGACCCGGGACGTGCCCGACACCCCGGAGAACAAGCGAGCGCGGCTGGAGCGTTGGAAGGCGTTCGCGATCAAGACCTACGGGCTCGACGAGGACGTGCCGATCCCGATGGACCGGCTCGTCGCCGCCGACGACAACGAGCAGTTCGCGATCATCACCGAGATGATGTCGATGTCGGGGACCAAGATTCCGGGCGGGATCATCGAGCATCAGCGGACGTCGTTCCTCGACAACCGTGCGCTCACCGAGATCGATCCCACTCCGTACGACGGCAAGGTGGTGCTCTACCGCGCGGACAAGATGCACGACGGAGCCATCGAACTCGAGCCGCAGTGGGCCGAGATCGATGAGGACGGGCGCTGGGGCGAGGTGGTGGACGATCTGGAGATCATTCACATCGGCGGCGACCACCTGGCCATCGTGGATGAGCCCTACGTCGCGAAGGTCGCAGCCGACCTGGCCCGCCGCATGGCAGATATCAGTACCGAGAAGTGACGGAAAGGGCACACGTAGTGACTGACACGACTGCTGCCAAGCTCGCCGATCTGCGCGAGAAGCTCGAACTGGCGAAGGAACCCGGGGGCGAGAAGGCGATCGCCAAGCGCGCCAAGAAGGGCATCCTGTCGCCGCGCGCACGGCTGGAGTTGCTGTTCGACCCGGGGACCTTCGTGGAGGTCGGTGCGCTCGCCAAGATGCCGGGAGCCGGGGAGACCGGTTACGGCGACGGCGTGGTGACCGGTCACGGGCTGGTCCACGGACGGCCGGTGGCCGCCTTCAGTCACGACCAGACCGTGATGGGCGGCACCGTCGGTGAGATGTTCGGCCGCAAGGTGTCAGCGCTGATGGAATGGGCGGGCAAGCTCGGCTGCCCGATGGTCGGTATCAACGACTCGGCCGGCGCCCGCATTCAGGACGCCGTCACATCGCTGGCCTGGTACGCCGAGATGGGACGCCGCAACGACCTGCTGTCGGGTCTGGCGCCGCAGGTCTCGGTGATCCTCGGCAAATGCGCGGGCGGCGCGGTGTACACGCCTGCCAACACCGACATCCTGGTGGCGGTCGAGGACAAGAGCTACATGTTCGTCACCGGGCCCGACGTCATCAAGCAGACCACGGGTGAGGAGATCTCGGCCGAAGACCTCGGCAGCGCCCACAACCAGGCGCGGTGGGGCAACATCCACCACATCGCACCGGATGAGGCGGCGGCATTCGAGTGGGTCCGCGAGTACCTGCAGTACATGCCGTCGAGCGCACACGAGGAGCCGCCGATCATCAACCCGGGTCTGGAGCCGGAGATCACCGAGTCGGACCTCAGCCTCAACACGTTCATGCCCGACAACGACAATGCCGGCTACGACATGCGGGACATCATCATCCGCCTGTTCGACGACGGCGCCTTCCACGAGGTCGGGGAGCTGTTCGCCCCGAACATCCTCACCGGCTACGCGCGAGTGGACGGTCGGAGCGTCGGCGTGGTCGCCAATCAGCCGAGCGTCATGGCGGGAACCCTCGACACCGACTCGGCGGAGAAGGCGACGCGCTTCGTCCGGATCTGCAATGCCTACAACATCCCGCTGATCTTCCTCGTCGACACCCCCGGCATCCTGCCGGGCCTGGTGGAGGAGCAGAAAGGGACCATCCGGCGGTCGGGCAAGTTCCTCTACGCCTACGTGGAGGCCGACGTTCCGAAGATCACCGTGGTCTTGCGCAAGGCCTACGGCGGCGCGTATGCGGTGATGGGCTCCAAGCAACTGGGCGCCGACATCAACTTCGCTTGGCCGACGGCCAAGATCGCCGTCATGGGTGCGGAGTCGGCAGCGGCCGTGCTGACCCGCAAGCAGACCGAGGGTCTGTCGGCCAACGACGCCGACAAGGTCCGGCAGGACTTCATCGCCTTCTACAACGCGATGATGGCGACCCCGTACCTCGCCGCGGAGAAGGGGTACGTCGACGCGGTCATCGAACCCGCGCAGACTCGACTCCAACTCCGCAAGGCGCTGGCACAGCTGCGCGACAAGCAGGTGCTGCGGAACCCGCGCAAGCACTACTTGATGCCGATCTAGCGATCGGTATCCTTCCGGCCGCGGCCGGTCTCTGCTCGTGGTCAGGCGGCCAGGAGGGTGTCGAGGTAGTTCTCGATGCGAGATTCGCTGGGTTCGGGCGGCGGCTGGGGTTGGTGGTCCGGTAACAGTTCGGCGTGGTGGATCTGGTTGATCCGCCATCCGGGTGGTCTTGTCCCGCCGCGGCTGGTGTTGCCGCTGGGTCGCCAGGCGATGCGGCCGGCGTGGGGTCCGTCGATCAGGATGGTGGTCTGCCATTGCCCGGGGCGGGGGCCGACGGAGCGGTTGTGGCGTCCGCATGCGGCGCCGAGGTGGTCGATGTCGGTGGGGCCGCCGTCGGCCCAGTCCGGGAAATGATGGGCCTGCGTCCGGGAGAACGGGGCTGCGCAGCCGGGGGCGGTGCAGCCGCGGTCGCGGGCGAAGAGCATCAACCGCTGCGCCCGCGACGCCAGCCGGCGTCCCCGTCCGAGGTAGAGGGCTTGTCCGGTGTGGGCGGAGAAGACGGCCAGATGCGGGGTCGCGGCGGCGGCGACCTCGATCAACTCCGCCACCGGCACCCGAGTCCCGGTCGCGGTCAACGCCACCCCAGCCCGCTCGGCCAACTCGTGGTCGGTGACAGTGATGACCAGATCACCCGACCGCCGACCACCCCCAGCACCGCGGGAGGTGCGCAGCAGGGCTTGCAGACCGTCGTGGGTGCGCTGCCCCGGCGTGCGAGTATCACGCTCCACCGCGGCCGCCAGAGCGGCCGGGTCGGCCGATTCCACGGTCCCGGACGGGGAGTCCGGGTCGTCGGGGTTGTTCATCCCCGGCGCGGCCCACGACGGCAGTGCCGCCTCCATTTCCGCGCGCAACGCCGGGGTGAGGTAGCCGCGGACTTTGCTCATCAGCCGCAGATCCTGGGGCAGGATCGTGAAGCCGCGCAGGCGTTTGCGGTCGCGTTCGTCGGTGACGGTCCCGTCCGGATCCAGGTGCGCCAGCAGTCGGATGCCGGCGGTGCGGACACCGGCCGGACTCAACTCACGGGCGACCCACGCCAACTGCACCTCGGCCCGTGCCCGGGTCTGCGCGTCGATCGCGGTGGGGATCTTGTCCATGACGGCGTCGATCTCCCGGACGTGGTCGGCACCGATCGCTCCCTCGCCCACCGCGACCGCGGTCGCCGGCAGTACCGGTTCGCGGGTCTGGCCTTGCAGGTCGGTGAATCGTCCGATGCCGGCGGCGCTGACGCGTCGGGATCGGGCGGCACCGTCACCGAGCCGCAACCCCTGCGCCAGGTACTGATGCACCGACAGGTATCCGGCTTTGCGGTAGGCGCCGCGGTCGGAGACCTCCACCAGCACCGCGGCGTCGACACCGTCGAGACGACGATGCGTGCGCTCGAGGGTCTCGACGGTTTCCAACAGGGCGTCTTCGGGGACCGCGGACAGCGGCAGGGACGCGAACTTGGTCGCCGCAGCTTCCAACAGGCGGGCGAGGGCGGCCGGATCGTCCGGCAGCACTTCTGACGTGACCATCGAACCCACCCCCTTTCGACCTGCACAGTGTCCGAGAACACTCCTGCTGTGTTTCTATGTTCGAATCTTACCGATCCCCTCTGACAACGAGCGCACTCATTGGCTGACGAGAGGGGACCAGGAGGGAATGAGAGACTCGCCTGCCCAGCGGGCAATCAGTGCGGGTCAGGTCGAGGACGACGCGCGGGATAGCGCTTCCGCGACAGCCGGGGCTTGCATCATCGCGCGGATCGCGGCGGCAAAGGTCGGGGCTTGAGCGGCCTCGAGGCGATCGGCGAGGTTGAACGGTCTGCCGAGACGGCAATGGTAGGTGATCTGGTCGAGTAGAGCCTCGCGGACGGTGGCGATTGCGTCCCGATGGACGAGCATCAGGAAGTCGTCGGGGGTATATACCTCGTATCCGAGACGTTCGTCGTTCGCCTCGGCGAACCGGTGGAATCCTCGATCGTTGGTGACGACGTATTGTATGCGGCCGTGCTCAGCCGCGGCGTGCAGATGCGCGTCGTACTCATCGGTGTACTCAAACGCCGAGTCGACCTCGTATCCCTCGATCCGACCGTGCACCGCGACTTTGATGATCCGTTGTCGGACGCCGCCGACCTGGTGATCGGAGTAATGCGGGTGATTCTTGCGCAGGTGGTAAACCAATTCGGCGAGCACATCCTCGGTCCAGCGCAGGTGGAACAGCGGCGGACCTGATCTCGCGGCGAGGAGACAAATCCAGTCCCGAAGTGTTCGCGAATAAAGCACGTTCGCATCCGGCAGCACGTTCGGCACTCCTGAAGTCACTCAAGTCACAATAGATCCCGTGCGGGACAGAGTCGCCGACAGGAGGTGCCGTGTCAGTAGTCTAGGTCCTCCGCCTGCTCGAACTCGCGTAGCTCCCACAACGCTGCCCGCTGTTGCTCACGCAGCCGGTCTCGGTAGGCGAGAACGTCGGACGTGTTCAGTCGAGTGTGGGTGCCGACCTTGTGCGCAACTATCTGTTCATCTCGAATCAGCTTCATCAATGTCGGTCGTGACATGCCGAGTAGGTCTGCCGCGGCGGTGGTCGTCAGCTCATCCGGCATCGATCCCACGGTTACCGTCCCGCCGGCGGCGACGATCCGGAGCACCTCAATAAGGACTCCAGCCAATTCTGCCGGCACCGCCGCACGCAGGGCCGCCAGATCGACTGCACTGGCTTGCGACACTTGGTCTGACGTCACGGTCACTGTGGTCTTTCCGACGCCCCGATCGATCACTGCACTCATCGCTACACACCTCCCAGTCGTTGTCTCGACACTAAACCAGTTGCACTTATAAGTGAAACTGGTTTTCTGCAATCCGACTCTGTCGGGCAGCTGAGCCGCCGCGAGACTAACCGCCCCACACCGCGCGGGCACCGCTGTCGCCGACGAGCACCACCATCACCAGCGAGGCGATCGCCGCTGCGACGACCGCGACTCGCACGACGGCGTCGACGACTCCGATAGTTTTGTCCGACAGCGGAATCCGTTCGGTGACGAATGGATACCGCAGCAGTTGGAGCAGGGCGATCAGCCCGAACAGCGGACCGACCGCGAGGATCAGCTCGTCGCCGAGCTGGGTGTGCTGCTCCAGCTGAGGAGTCGAGCCGACCTTCTTTTCCAATGCCTCACCAGCGGATGTGGTGATCGGCACGGCGATCAACGTGACGAGTGCGAGGATCGACGGGAAGACGCCGAGGGCGATCCGGGCCCTGGGCCATACGGCGATGGCGATCGCCACCAGTGCGGTGACTGGAACCGCGACCACGACGAAATGTACGAGAAGCGGGTGCGCGGGCAGCCCGTTGATGGTGTCCATGCGAGTGAATCTACGGTGTCGGCGGGAACCGGTCAGGACGCGCGGCCGGACTCTACGGAAGTTCACGGGTAACCCTCGGCTCACACTTCTCAGCCCTGCCAAACCTTGCTTGCCGGGACGCTGACCAGCTGCGACCATGGATTCATGACGACGGAGACGAGGCCGACGCCCGACGGCGGGCATGCCGACGAGCCCCACACCGGCGCGCTGGCGAGCCGGCTCAACTGGTTGCGCGCCGGAGTCCTGGGCGCCAACGACGGCATCGTCTCGACGGCGGGCATCGTCGTCGGCGTGGCCGCGGCGACCGCCGACCGCGGTCCGATCTTCACCGCGGGGATCGCGGGCCTCGCGGCGGGCGCGGTGTCGATGGCGCTGGGGGAGTACGTGTCGGTGAGCACGCAGCGCGACACCGAGGCGGCGATGCTCGCGAAGGAGAAATGGGAGCTGCGGAACCAGCCCGAAGAAGAACTCGAGGAACTGGCGGGCATCTACGAGAAGAAGGGCATGTCACCGGAGACGGCGCGGCGGGCCGCCGCCGAGCTGAGCGACCGGGACGCCTTCGCCGCCCACGCTGAGGCCGAACTCGGAATCGATCCGCACGAACTCACCAACCCGTGGCAGGCCGCGTTCTCATCGGCGGTGTCGTTCACCGTGGGAGCACTGCTTCCGCTGATCGCGATCCTGGTACCGCCCGCACAGTGGCGCATCCCTGTGGCGGTGGTCGCGGTGCTTGTGGCACTGGCGGCCACCGGGGTCCTCGGTGCGTACCTCGGCAAGTCGTCGCCGTGGCGGCCGACACTGCGGATGGTGATCGGTGGCGGCATTGCGATGGCGGTGACATACTGCATCGGTTCGCTGGTCGGGACCGCCGTCGGGTGAGGTCGGGCCCTACGTCTGGGACTGCACCGACTGAAGCAGCCCGTCGACCAGCGCGGCCAGGCCCTCGCGATACGTGTCAGCCGAAGTGAGTGACGCCCAGCGGTCGGCGGCCTGTGCGAGTCTCGGTAGTTCGCTGCGATCGAGGTCGGCGAAGACCTGATCGCGGAAGGTGGTGCGGCGGTCGTCCGACCGCCGGCGCGCCGCGGTGGTCTTCACGACGATCTCACCCGCCGTGTAGTACCAGATCGACCGATACCCGCGGACGGCTTGATCGAGCGTCAGGCCGGCCTGCACGAGACCGTCGACGATCTGTTCGACGAACCAGAGAGCCGAGGTCGAAAGCAGATCGTCGGCGGTCAGCACCTCCACGATCCACGGGCAGCCGACGAGGGCCTCGTGGATCGCGTCGGCCCCGGACAGGACGCGATCGCGCGCCCGCTCCGGCGGTTCGAATCGCCGCAGGTTCTGCGCGGCGTAGTCGTCCAACAGCATCACCAGCAACTCGTCCTTGTTCCGGACGTGGTGGTAGACCGCCATCGGCGCGCTTCCCAACTCCGACGCCAGCCGCCGCATCGTCAGGCGGTCCACACCGTCTTCGTCGACGATGCGGCGCGCCGCGTCCAGGATCTCCGAGAGCGATATCCGTGGTGGCCTGCCTGTGCTCTTTCGGGGAACTGAAGGTTGCGCCATGCCCTCATCATTCCTCAGGGGTCGACAATCGAGGGACGCGCCGTTAGTTTTTATACATGTACAAAAATAGGATCGGGAAGCCGACGGTGGTGCTCGCCGCGGCCTGCGTCGCTCAGTTCATCGTCGCTCTGGACATGTCCGTCGTCACCGTCGCGCTCCCGACCATCGGGCTCGACCTGGGTTTCGCTCCGCTCGATCTGTCGTGGGTGGTGCACGTGTATGCCCTGGTCTTCGGCGGACTGTTGCTGCTGGGCGGACGCGCCTGCGACCTCTACGGCCGCCGCCGGGTCTTCGTCGCGGGACTGATCCTGTTCGGCGTCTGCTCCCTTGCCGGCGGCGCGGCGCACGCGCCGTGGCAGTTGATCGCGGCCCGGGCCGGTCAGGGCCTCGGTGCCGCGGCGGTGGCACCGTCGGCACTGGCGATGCTCACCGCTACGTTTCCCGAGGGCGGGGCCCGGGTGCGGGCCCTCGGGGTCTGGAGTGCGGTCAATGCGGCCGGCGGCGCGCTGGGGGTGCTCGCGGGTGGACTCTTGACCGAGTACGCCGGCTGGCGCTGGGTCATGCTCGTCAACATTCCGATCGTGATGACGGCGCTCGCGCTCATCCCGCTCGGAGTGCCTGCCGGAGAATCGTCCGCACGGGGTCAGCGGCTCGATTGGCCGGGCGCGCTCGCCGCGACCGCGGGCGCCGTACTTCTGGTGCTCGGCGTCGTGCGCGCCGACACCGTCGGCTGGGGATCAGCGATCACGATCGCGACGCTGGCCACCGCGGGGCTGCTCCTGGCGGGTCTGATCGTGATCGAGGCGAAGTCTGCCGCACCGCTGCTGCGTCCGGGTCTGCTCGCCGACCGGTGGGTCTCGGGCGCGAACATCATCGTCTTCCTGGCAGCTGCCGGGCAGTTCGCGGCGTTCTATCTCGTATCGCTGTACATGCAGAACATCCTCGGCCTGAGCGCGGGGACCACAGGAGTGGCGTTCCTGCCCTTCACGGCCGGACTGATCGCCGGGACCGTCGTCGCCGTCCGCATCACGGCGGCGCACTCGCCGCGAACCGCGCTGGTGCCGGGGGCAGTGGTGGCGGCGGCCGGACTCTGCTGGTTCGCCACGATCGATCCAGGTGGCAGCTTCATGGTCGATGTGCTCGGCCCGTCGATCCTCACCAGCGTCGGTGTCGGCCTGGTCCTGGCGCCGGTCGCGACCGCCGCGACCACCGGCGTCGCTCCGCACGAGGCGGGCATGGCCTCCGGACTCATGAACAGTTCCAGGCAACTGGGCGGTGCAGTCGGAGTGGCAGCCCTCGCCACCATCGCAGCGCACCGATCGGGGACGTCGGTCGACCCCGTGGCGGTGAGTGGCGGCTACGCCCTGGGGCTGGCGGTGGCCGCCGGGTTGTTCGCCCTGGCGGCAGTGGCGGCGATCGTGCTCTTGCCGCGCCGCACGCCTCGGCGGACGCGCACCGTCACGCCGCTCGTGGAGGCCGCGGCGCGTGACCGCAGCGATGCGAACGAGAAGGGCGATACGAACGAGAAGAGACTGGAAGGAACGCCCTCATGACGATTGACGCGATCGACCTGTTCACCTCGGCCCGGCACGAGAAGCGCACCGACTGCCGTTGACCGCCGGGCGCCGCGATCCGTGGCCGGTACGGGCGGGACGACCGATAATGGGATCGGCAATCGTCCCAACTCCAGACAGGACCCGCATGTACTTCATCGTCGTCAAATTCCAGGTCAAGCCCGACAGCGTCGACCGGTTCCCGGACGTGGTGGCCGAATTCACCGCGGCCACGCGAGCCGAGCCGGGGAACCTGTGGTTCGAGTGGTCGCGCAGCCTGGACGATCCGTCGGAGTACGTGCTCGTCGAGGCCTTCACCGACGAGGGAGCGGGCCCGCACGTCTCCAGCGACCACTTCGCCGCGGGATTGGAGGCGATGCGCCCGCACCTCGTCTCGACCCCGAGGATCGTCTCCCGTCAGGTCGACGGCGACGGCTGGGACGAGATGGGTGAGCTGCGGATCGACTGAGAACGCCGCGGCCCGCGGCAGCCGGTCCGATCCGCTGCTCACCCCTCTCCCGAGCGGAGCCTCAGTAGCCCTTCGAGCGCATCGGCGCGGGGTTGTACAGTCCGCTCACCTGATGCGACCCGTGAACCATCTCGGCGGGCTCGGCGTCGACCACCATCGCGTACCGTTCCAGGCCGCCCCAGTCGCGGCCCCAGTTGTTGCGCAGGTACGTCGGCACCAGCGTGCCCTTGAGCAGTCCGTCGGTGATGCCGAGCGGACCGCCGTTGACGCCCGCCGACCAGGTCTGGCTGTTGCGCTTGGTGGCGTCGGCGTCGGGCATGATGCGCCAGTCCGGGATCTCGAGGATTCCGTAGCTGACGGCCATCGGCCGCTGGCACGGGAACACCAGTCCCGGCATCCAGTCGATGAACACCGGGTCGGTCCGCCCGACGACGTCGTTCAGGGTGCGCAGTGCGGGCACGCGCGGCGGCGTGAACGCCACCCATTCGTTGACCGCGGCGGCGTCGTCGAGCACGCTGAGCCGGACCACATCGGCGCGCGGCGGTGCGTCGGCGAACGCGAACCGCATGTTGCGCCAGTACTTCTGCTCCATCGCGTCCACCGGCGTCAGCGCCCGGCCCAGCGGGGTCACCCGGCCGTTCGCCTCCCGGCGGCCGAACTGTGCGGTCAGTTTCCGTCCGGGGGTGAGGGCGCCCAGGCCGTTCACCGCCTCGATCGAACCCGCCGCGGCGACGGTCAGCAGGGGTTTGTCGGCCGGGGCGCGGCCCGCCTCGAAGCCGAGGTCGTACCAGTCGGTGGTCACCGAGTTGACACCCGGCGAGCCGTAGCTGCCGAGCACCGGGGTGGTGGCCGGATCGAGGCCGTAGGGCAGCCGGACGGCGCTGGTGGGTGCCGTCGGCTCGGCGCCCACCGGATTCTGCTCGGTGTCGTCCGTGCCGTTGTCGGCGGTGTCCGCGGTCGCGGCGCCGCCCCCGGCGGTCGGGGGTGCGGTCGCCGGATCGGTGTCCTCGTCGGTTCCGTCCTTCTCCTCCAGCGGATCGATGAACGTTCCGGCCGGGATGCCGTCTCGAGTGAAGCCGACGTTCTGGCCTGAGAGGGCCGCGCGCGGCGTCGGCGCGGGATGTCCGTCGACGGCCGCCGGATGCAGAATCGCGGCATTCGGATCGTCCTCGACGAGGACGTCGTTGGCCAACCCGCACTCGTCACCGGTGAGCGCGCGCACATTCGACTTGGCCCACGACCAGCTGTCGCGCTGCACCCAGGCGCCCTTGACGAAGGAGCCGAGCATGAAGACGACCAGCAGTCCGGCGATCACCGGCAACGGCGAGAACTTGAACCGAGCCAAGCCGGTACGGGCGGTGCCGGTGCGGGTCGCGTCGTCGACGTAGTCGTCACGGAAGTGGTACCACAGACCCACCGCGGCGGTGAGAACGGCGAAGAAGAGCACGATCCAACTCAGCTTGATCCCGCCCAGGGCCACCGGGCGGTCCCACCAGGGAACGCCGTAGCTTCCGACGTACCACCACATGTTGGTGCCCGCCGCCGACACCGCCGTCACCAGCAACACGGCCGACGCGAAGAATGCGCGGTTGCGCCGCGAACGGAGCAGGGCCGGGGCCATCATCGCCGCCACGCCCGCACAGAGCGCCGCGCCGATACCCGCGTAGATGCCGAAATGGTGCGTCCACTTGGTCGGGGTGAAGGAGGTGAAGAACATCGTGCCGATGATGACGGCGACCAGCCTCCACATCGGAGCCCGCGCGATGCCCTGCGGCGATCGCCTCGACGCGAGCCGGAAGATCGCGATCACCAGCGCCAGGATCATCATCAGGATGCCGAAGCGGCGTGGGAAGGTGCCGTCGCCGGTCTGCAGGATCAGGTAGTAGTAGCGGACCGGTTCCTGCCACCACTGTTCGGTGGGGCCGACCTCGCCCGCCACCTTGTTGCCCTCCAGCAGCGGTGCGAGCGCCTGCGCGTAGAAGATCATGAACAGCACGGCCGTGCCCGCCGCCAGCAGCGGCGCGATCATCGGGAGCAGTCCGTCGCGCCTGCGCCGGTCGACGATCGTCTTGACGATCCCGCGCAGGCCCGCCACCAGGGCGGCCGCCGCCATCAGTCCGCCCGGCGCGAGAGCCAGAGTGAAGGCCGCGGCGATCGCGGCGATCGCGTAGGGCAGCAGCCGCCGAGTGGCGATCGCGCGCTCCACGCAGCACCAGGTCAGCAGCGCGCCCACGGCTTCGGCCGGTTCCGGGCGGATGCCGTTGTTGTACGGCATCCAGATGGTGAGGAACACCATCGCGCCGGTCCAGACGGCCGCCGAACTGTTGCGCACCGACCGACCCAGCCGGGGGATCACCTCCCGGCTGATGAGCCACCAGCCGAGCAGACCGAGCAGCAGGCTCGGCAGACGCAGCCAGGGGGTGGCGACCGAGATGTGCGTCATCCACGACAGGACTTGGAAGTGCCAGCCGAACGGGTCCTGCGGGACGCCGAAGTACCGGAAGTAGTTGTCGGCGTAGCCGGCCTCGCTCGTGATCCGGGCGACGGTGATGTTGTAGCCGTCGTCGGAGGTGTTGCCGCCGATCAGCCACCACACGGCCAGGACGAGGAAGACGGCGACGTCGGGGCCTCGGATGGTGAACCATCCGGCGGGGAGGAACCGCTTGTGCCCGCGGCCGTCCCGTGCGTCGAGCACCCCGAGCGCCAGCAACGACAAGAGCGTCGCGATGATGCCGACGATGATCGCCGCCAACTTGAGCGGCGTGGGGGAGTTGATGAAGCGGGTGTCGACGGTCGCGTTCAACGACAGACCGTCGCGTGAGACGTCACGGGGCAGATCGGAGAACACGCCGAGGATCTGCGGCCGCATGTCCGGATCGTCGGTGCGGTAAGCCGTGCTGTCGCCGGGCGCGACACCCTCGATCGATGCGGTGACGCCGTCGCCGTCGCCCGTCATCACGAAGCGGCAGCCGGGGTCGCTCTGCGCCGCGGCGCGGTCAGTCGAGAGCAGCACCACGTCGCGCACGATCATGCTGATCGACTTGTCGGTGGCGCGGACGAACAACCCGCGCGCGGTGGCCTGACGTCCCTGCCTGGGCACGGTCGACATCAGGACGCCGCCGTCGGCGGGCAGACTCCGGGCCAGTGAACACGGCACGGAGACGTCCATCGAGGTCGGGACGTACGAGACCATCGGCGCGGTGACATTGGTGACCGCGTCGTTCTGCGGCCAGTGCAGCTCCGACGTCTTCTGATCGATCGGCAGGATGGGCGTCAGCGCCGCGAGCACGAAGCCGAGCAGACCGGTCACCGCGGCGACCAGCTTGGCGTTGCGGTAGTCGCGCGTCTTCAGCCGACGCAGGCGGCCGGTCGCTCCGGCCTCGGCGGTCTGCGGAGAATCGTTCACGGTCACCGTTTCTTCATTCCCGTCACGCTCGGTCATTTACTCGGCTCCACCCGGATCGACCCGGTTCGCGTCCAGCCCCAGCTGCGCACCGGATCGGTGACGACGGCGGCGGGGACCGCGCCCGGACTGAGCGGGAACTCCTTCTCCAGCGAGCCCCAGTCCTGATGCCAGTCGTCGCGCAGATACGTCGGGACGGTGACTTGCGACGTGGTGCCCTCGGTGACGGCGAGCAGACCGCCCGAATTGGCGGCCATCCAGGTCTTCGACTGGGAGTTGGCCGTCACGTAGTCGGGCAGGATGCGCCAGTCGGGGACCTCGGCCACACCGTGCCGGATCGCCAGCGGTCGCTGGCACGGGAAGTGCGCGGCCACCGGGAAATCGATCAGCACCGGTGCGGTGGAGCCGACCAGCTCCTGCAGGGTCTGCAACTTGGGGGCGCGCGGCGGCGTGATGCCGATGAATTGCATCGGGCCCAGGTTGGTGTCGGCCAGCACCAGGCGCATCACCTCGGCCTGCGGCGGCACCTGCGTCATCGGAACGCGTAGGTTGCGCCACGGCCGGTTGGGAATCACCGGTCCGGGATCGATCGGAACGACCTCCGGGCCCACTTGCACGAACGAGCCGCCCGGGCCCTTCTTGCCGAACTGGACCACCAGCTTCTGTCCGAAGGTCGGCACGCCGTCGGCGTCGATGGTCGAGACCGCGCCCGCGGTGGCGAAGGCGATCAGCGGCGACGCGTCGCGCGCCGGGAGCTCGTACCAGCCGGTCGTCAGATGTGCGTTGGCGTTGTACCCGTAGCTGCCCAGCACCGGGGTGGTCTTCGGATCGAGACCGAAGGGCAGCAGCGCCGTCGAGCCGTTCACCGTCTTCGGGCCGACGCCTCCGGTGGTGCCGGCGCCGAGACCGCCGATGATGGCGAAGGGCTTGGAGGTGGAACCGCCCACGTGCATCTGACCGGCGCGGGAACTGCGGGTGTCCGGAGAGAGGTCGTCGGGGATGCCGTCCGGGGTGAACCCGACCGGATCGGCGCCGGTGAGCGCGGCGGTCGGCGACGCGCCACCGGCCGGGGTCAGCATGTTCGCGTTGGGATCGGGTTCGGCGAGAACCTGATCGGCCATACCGCAGGTGTTCCCGGTCAGCGCGTCGACGTTGTTGGAGGCCACGGTCATCGCCGGGTGACGGATGACCACGGCGCGGCCGAAGGCCAGGATGGTGGCCACCACCATCAGGGAGGCGATCACCAGGAGCGGCGTGGACGCGAGGGCGATCCGGCGCTTGTCGGCGGGGCTGTCCGGGACGCCCTCGGCGTGATGGGCGAGCCCCTTGTTGGCGACGTAGTCGTTGCGCAGATGCAGCCAGAGGGTGACGGCGACGGCCACCACGGCCAGCGCGAGCAGGATGGTGGAGACCTCGAAACCGGCGGCCACCGGTGCGATGTTGAACCACGGGATGCCCAGGTTGTACGCGTACGGCCAAGCATTGGTGCCCGCGGCCGCCGCGGCGAGTGCGAACAGCAGTCCCGCGGTCAGCGCGGACAGATTCCGCAGCGAACGGGCGCCGCTCTGTGCGATCGCGATCGCCGCGAGCGCGGCGAGGGCCGATCCGAGACCGGTGAGCACGCCGAACTGGATCGTCCACTTGGTGGGCGTGCCGAACAGCAGCAGCAGGGTGACGCCGAAAGCGCCGATCATCCGCCAAGCGGGCGAGGTGGCGACGCCCTTGACGCCGCCTCGGCGCAGGAGCACTGCGGCGACCAGGAACGCGGCGACGAATGTCAGCAGTACCGGGATCCGGCGGGCGAGCGCGCCGTCGGGGGTGCCGACGGACAGGAAGTAATAGCGCAGGAACTCCTGGTGCCACGGCACGATGGGGCCCGTCTGGTAACGGATCTTCATCGCCTCCAGCACGGTCATCAGCGTCTGGTCGCGGAACACGACGACGGCGACGACGGTCCCGGCGGCGGCGATGGGAGCCAAGAGTGCGAGCAGTCCCGATTCGCGCCGGCGGTCGATCAGAACGTGCAGCATCGGGCGTGCGGCGACGAGGAGGATCGCCACACCGACCACGCCCTGGGGCGCGAGTGCGAGGGTGAGTCCGGCAACGGTCGCGGCGAGTGCGGCGGGCAGGATCCGCCTGCGGGTGATGGCCGACTCGGTGGCCCACCAGGTGAGCAGCGAACCGAGGACGATGATCGCCTCGCCGCGCAGACCCGAGCAGAAGGGCAGCCAGAAGGCGAGGAAGACCGCGCCGGCCGTCCACTCGGCCCATGCGTTCCTCGCGACGGCCTTGCCGAAGTGGGGGAGCACCACGCGCGAGAGGATCAGCCACGACGCGACGCCGGCGACGAGCTGCGGAATGTGCATCCACAGGATGGTCGGAGAGACCTTCGCCCAGAGGGCGAGGAAACTGTAGTACCAGTCGAACGGTGCCTCGGCGATGCCGTAGAACCGGTAGTAGTTCGACATGTAGCCGGCCTCGCCCGCGGTGCGGCCCATGTTGAGGATGTAACCGTCGTCGGGAGCGCCGGCGCCGAGGAAGGTCCACAGCAGCAGCACGCCGCTGACGACCAGGTCGGAGACCTTGGGACGCAGTCGCGACAGCCGGGAGCCGCTTCGTGCGATGAGGGCGCCGGTGTGGCCGTGGATGCGGTCGAGGCACCAGAGTGCGAACAGCGCGACGAGAGTCGCGAGCACGGCGATCACCATCGCGGCGATCTTGGCCGCCGAGGCGTGGCTCTCGTAACGGTCGTCGATGACGATTCGGGAGCGGATTCCGTCACCCGCGGCCTTCACCTGCGCGGCGGTGAGCGAGGTGAACAGGCCGTCGATCTGCGGGCGCGTATCGGGTTCGAGGATCTTCGCCGGACCGAGACCGACGAACTGCGCCCCCGTCGCGGTCGCGGAGGAGAAGATGTGCAGACGCTCGCACCGACCCGAGGCGATCTCGCCCCGATCGGCGACTGCGGCCAGATTGCTGCGGAACAGAACCGACACCGCGGAATCGGTAGCGGTGACCGTGAGGGCCTTGCTCGCGGCCTTCTGCGCGCCGGGCGGCATCGTCGACAGCACGGTGGTCTTGCCTGCGGGTAGCTGCGCGAGGACGCGGCAGTCGAGGGTGATGTCGACGTCCTGGGCGGTCTGCGCGATGAGCGGCGCGACGACAGACGGGTTGTCGGGATTCAGTGACTGTCCCTGCGGCCAAGAGATGGTGGCCGACGTGGTCGCCACGGGCAGAAGCGGAGTCACGATCGCAGCCACCACGGCGATGAGGCCCGCCACGATGGCGACCCATCGCGCGGTCGACGCCGTCAGCGGGCTCGAAGGACGGTCGGGCTCGGCGTCCGGCGGAGTGGGAGTCGGGTCTGGCACGCCCTATGACGTTAGTCGACCGGGCTCGGAACGGCCCAAACGTGCCGCGGGGCGTCACATCCGCCCGTTATCCGCCCTTTGTCCCGTGCGGTGGTGGCCTGTTCCTCGTCACCTCTCTTCTCGGCGCCTCTGTTCTCGGCGCCTCTGGTCTCGTCAGGATCCCGCGTATCCGGCTCCGGGTGTCAGTAGCGGATCGGCGCGGGACTCCACAGTCCGCTCCGTACCTTCTCGCTGTAGTCGATCTGGGCGGGCACCGCGGCGTCGTACGGCGTATAGCGTTCGAGAGCTCCCCAGTCGCGGCCGATGTCGTCGCTCAGGTAGGTCGCGACGGTGTCGGCGCGCTGCGACACCTCCAGCCAGCCGAGCGGTCCGCCGCCCAGGGCTCCCTGCCATGCGCTCACTGCGGCCAGGTCGGCGCCGGGACGGACCCGCCACTTGGGGATCTCGGCGACGCCCGCATGGAAGTCGAACGGGCGCTGGCACGGCACCACCAGACCCGAGGTCCAGTCGACGTGTGTGGGGTCGGAGCTGCCGACGGTCTGCTGCAGCGTCGTCATCTCCGGCAGTCGCGGCGGCGTGACCACGATGAAATGGTCCTTCGCGAGGTCGTTGTCGGTGGCGACGATGCGGACCGCGGTCAGATCGTCGGGCAGCGACGCGGTGTCGATCCGCACGTTCCGCCACGAGGGCCGCGGTCCGGGGTCGATGAGGCCGATCGAGCCCGTCGACTCGATCGCATCGTCCTTGATCCCCGGCGTCAGGCGGGCGTCGGTGTACTCCAGCCGCAGATTCCGCGACGGGAACACGCCCGCGGCAGACAGGGTGATCAGCGGGCGGCTCTTGTAGTCGGCGGGCAGCCGGTACCAGCCCGAGGTCAGCGACGACGGCGTCTGCTCGTCGGCGTCGTAGCTGCCCATCACCGGCGTGCGGGCGGGGTCGAGCTCGAACGGGAGCTGGGCGTGGCTTCCGTTGACGCCCGCGGTCTCGGTGGTGCCGCCGCCGGTGCCCCCGCTGTTCGCGATGAGCAGATCGGGGTCGTAGGCGGCGTCCCGGGCCAGAACTCCGAGCGAACCCGAAGAGGCCTTCGTCTCCACCTCGTCGGGGATGCCGTCCGGCGTGAAACCGGTGGTCGGACCGTTGTCGGAATCGGAGTGCGTCGGCGATCCGGCGAGCGGGTCGGCCAGCGAGGCGTCGACCGGTGTGAGCTGGAAGCGACTCGGATCGGTCTCCACCAGGACTTTGTCGGCCATCGCACACGGACGGCCGGCGAGGGCGGCGAAATTCGATCGCGGCACCGAGAAGGAGTCGCTCTGACGGACTCCCGCCATCGCGGCGGTCGCGATGAGGAAGACCACCAGGACGCCCGCGACGATCCCGAGCGGGGCGGCGGCGATCATGTGGGTCGCGGCGCCGGCCGAGCGGCGCAGCCGTGACGGATAAGCGGGCGAAGCCGGGTGCGGATCGGTGCCGGTGAACGGTTCGCGGAAGTGGAACCACAACGCCAGGCAGAGCAGCGCCAGAGCCGCGTAGAGCAGGATGTCGCCGAGCGGGACGCCGGCGACCATGACCTGCGAGACGCCCCACGGCATACCCCAGGCCGAGGCGTAGTAGTACGAGTTCGGTGCAGTCATCGCGAGCGCGGCGACGAACAGGACCAGCGCACCGAAGATCGTCCGATTGCGGCGCGAATGGGTGGCTTGACTGCTCGCGGCGATGGTGGCGAGGGCGGCCAGTGCGGCAGCCAGTCCGGCGAACACGCCGAAGTGATGCGTCCACTTGGTAGGCGTGAACATGAGGAACAGCAGTGAACCGAAGGTGATGCCGACGATGCGCCGCGCGGGTCCGAGTGCGGTTCCGGGAATGCGTGACTTGCGGATGAGGACCGCTCCGGCGACCGTCATGCCGAGCACCATCGCCAGAACCGCGAAGCGCCGGGCGATGCCGCCGTCGGCGGAGAACGCGAACAGCGACGAGTAGCGATCGATCTCGTTGTACCAGTTCAGTGACGGTCCGAGCGCGGTCTTCATCTTCGACGCCTCGCTGAACGCGCGCAGCGTGAGATTGGAGAAGACCACGAAGATCACGAAGGTGCCCGCGGCGGCGATCGGCGCGAGCAGTGCGGCGTAGGCCTGGAACCGGCCGCGGCCGGTGAGCGCGGCGACCTCGATCGCGCGGCGGCGCAGGGCCAGGAACATCGGGCGCGCACCTGCGACGAGGGCCGCGATCGCGAGCACGCCGGTGGGCCCGGCCGCGATGCTGAACGCGCCGGCCGCGCAGGCCACCGCGGCGGGGAGCAGCCTGCCGGTGGCGATGGCGCGTTCCACCGAACACCAGGTCAGCAGGGCGCCGAGGCAGATGATGGGCTCGGGCCGCAGGCCGTTGTTGAACGGGAACCAGGCGACCAGGAAGACCGCGGCGGCGGTCCACGGCACGGCGGGGCGGATGCGTGCGGCGCGTCCCAGCCGCGGTATCACCTCGTGACTGATGATGAGCCAGCTGACGATCCCGCAGGCGAGGGCGGGCAGCCGCATCCACGGGCTCGCGACGCTCACGTGGCTGAGGAGACCGAAGACCTCGTAGTACCAGCCGAACGGTGATTCGGGCGCGCCGAACCACCGGAAGTAATTGGCGGTGTAGTCGCTGTTCTGGGCCACCCTCGACATCGTCATGAGGTAGCCGTCGTCGGAGGTGTTGGGCCCGATCATGTGCCAGACGGCCAGCAGCCCGATGACGGTGTAGTCGCGAGGGTTCAGCCGCCACCAGCGTGCCGGGAAGATCCGGCGGTGCCCGCGGCGGTCGGTGGCGTCGAGCCGGGCCAGCGCGGCCAGCGAGATGAGCGTGCAGAGCACTCCGACGACGATGGCGATCCACTTGGTGATCGTCGGCGCCGTGCTGTAGCGGGAATCGATCACCATGTGGGCATCGAGACCGCCGAGCGTCGACGCCGGGCCGGTGAGCTGGGTGAACAGCCCGGTGACCTGCGGACGCTGGTCGCCGCCGGGGATGTTGCCGGATCCGGTCGCGGCCTCGAGGGGCTCGCCGGATGCGGTGCGCAGGCCGGTGAAGGCCGCGCTGACCTCGTCGGAGGTGGCGCGGACCCGGATCTGTTCGCATGCGCTGGAGCGCACCTGCGACAACGGTGCCGACAGAATCGGAATGTTCCGGGTGACGACCTCCACGCTGGGGTTCTCCGAGCCGGTGACCCGCACGAACAGTCCGCGGTCGGTGGCCTTCGGCGCAGAGGGCGAGGTCGTCGAGAACAGCACCGTCTTTCCGGCGGGCAGGGAGCCGACCGCGGAGCACGGAATGTCGACGCTCAGGTTGATCGGTGCGTAGGAGAACAGCGGTGCCGAGACCGATTCCACGACGCCGTGCTGCGGCCAGCTCACTTCCGCGACAGTCTGCTTCACCGGGAGCAGCGGGGTGGCCAGAGCCAGGAGGACGCCCAGTGCGCCGGTGACGATCGCGGTTATCTGGGCGCGTCGGACGGTGAAAGCTGGCACAGGTCGTCATCCTAGCCCGGCGGTTCGCGGTGCCCGCCGCCCCGCCGCCGCGCGCACCGCCGGCCCGATCCGGGCCGGCGGCCGTTCCTCACGCGAACGGTGAATCCGCCAGCGGGGTCAGCGGAGTCACGTCGCGCTCGGCGAGATAGTCCGGCCGCGGTGCGGTGCCCCCGTACGGTTCGCGGGGCGCGTTCTCGACACTGTTGAACACGAGGAACACATTCGCCCGCGGGTAGGGCGAGATGTTGTTACCGGAGGCGTGCATCGAGTTCGAGTCGAAGAAGAGGCCGGCGCCGGCGGCGCCGGTGAACTGCTCGATGCCGTGTTCGTATCCGAGCTCGGTGATGGCGCTCGGCGAGGGGACGCCGACGCGCTGGTCCTGCAGGGACTCGTGGAAATGGCCGTCGGGCGTCTCGCCGATGCAGGGCACGAACGTCCGGTGGGCGCCGGGCATGAGCATCAGGCCGCCGTTGAACGGGAAGTTGTCGGTGAGCGCGATCGACAGGCTCACGGTGCGCGGCGCCGGCAGGCCGTCCTCGGCGTGCCAGGTCTCGAAGTCGGAGTGCCAGTAGAACCCCGTGCCTGCCATGCCCGGCATCGCGTTGATCCGCGACTGGTGGATGTAGACCTCCGAACCCAGGATCTGGCGGGCGCGGTCGAGGATCCGGGGTGTGCGGGCCAGGGCCTCGAAGACCGGGCTGACCCGGTGGACGCGGAAGATCGACCGGATGGCCCCGGACTCCCGTTCACGGATCAGCAGTCCGCTGTCGGCGAGGTCGGCGTCGTCGGTCATCCGGTCGAACTCCGACCAGCACTCCTGCACCTGAGCCGGGGTCAACAGACCGTCTTCGATGTGGAACCCCTTGCGCTCGTACTCGGCGAGCGCCGTCGCCGGGAAGGGGCCGGGGGTGGCGCCCCAGACCGTCGGATCGGGCCGGGGAATGGTGTTGATGTCGTGGGTGGCACTGGCGTCGAGCCGCGAGGGGTAGCGGTCGTCGACGGCCTCGTGGGTGCTCCGCGCGGTAGTCAAGGAATCCTCCCTCCAATAGCGGCGGGCCGGACCGGCCCGCGTGTGATGGACCTCCTCCACCGTTACCAGAGTCGGGCGGCCGGTGGGTGAGGCAGTATCGGGAGAGCATCACATCGCCGAGATGCGAAAGGACCGACGATTGATCGCCTACCAGCACCGGGTTCGGTATCACGAGACCGATACGCAGACCTTTCTCTTCAATGCGCGGTACATGGAACTCGCCGATGTGGCGATGACCGAGTGGTTCCGCGCGATCGGCCACCCGTATCCCGGACTACTGGACGACGGACTCGACCCATCCGTGGTGAAAGCCGAGATCACCTTCTCCCGGCCCGCGAAGTTCGACGACGTGATCGACGTGGACGTGACGTGCCTGTCAGTGGGCCGGTCGAGTTTCTCCCTGCGGTTCGCGATGAGCAGGGGCGGGGAGCCGGTCAGCGAGGTGCGGCTGGTGTACGTGAACGTCGACACCGCGACGGAGCGGTCCCGCCCGCTGCCGGAGTCGGTCGCGCACACGCTG
Organism: Gordonia cholesterolivorans; assembly: GCF_039531975.1. Lineage (NCBI taxonomy): Bacteria > Bacillati > Actinomycetota > Actinomycetes > Mycobacteriales > Gordoniaceae > Gordonia > Gordonia cholesterolivorans. The sequence goes on from NZ_BAAARB010000022.1 coordinate 51,282, forward strand.
CGCGGTCTGGCGGAGCCGTCGCCCACGGCGGCGCACGGCGGTGCCGAGTAGAGTCCCAACCATGTCTGATGCCCCCGAGACTCCGCCGATTCTGCTGCTCAACGGCCCGAACCTGAACATGCTCGGGGTGCGTCAGCCAGAGGTCTACGGCGCGGACACCCTCGAAGACGTCGTCGAGTCGACCCGCCGGACCGCGGCCGAGTTCGGCCTGACGGTCCGGGCGCTGCAGACCAACCACGAGGGCGAGATGATCGACGCCGTCCACGCCGCCCGCGGCGAGATCGGGGGCATCGTCATCAACCCGGGCGGATGGACGCACACCTCAGTCGCGCTGGCCGACGCCCTCGTGGTGCCCGAGGTGCCGGTGGTGGAAGTGCACATCAGCAACGTGCACGCCCGCGAACCGTTCCGCCATCACTCGTACATCTCGCCGATCGCCGCGGGGGTGATCGTCGGCTGCGGAACCGCCGGATACGAGTTCGCGGTGCGCCGAATCGCCGCCCTCATGGGGCGCTGACCTGCTCGTTCACCGCTTATCGGTTCCGATGCCGTAGGATGGACGAGTCGGAGCGTGCTACTGCGCACGCTCGTTCATTCGGCGCAAATGCGCCGTGCGTCGTAGAACGCCTCCACGCAGACCCCGGATCCAACGCGGGTGCGTCGAACTTTCATACGGCGAACCGACACGCGCCCGCCGCGCGTGTTCGCCACCTGAATCCGCTCTGCGGCGCCTATGTGCCGTACGCGGATGCCCGCATGCAAAGGCTCCCACCTCCATGACCACATTCGCCGATCTCGGTGTGCCCGCCCCCATCGCCGACGCGCTCGCCGCCGAAGGCAAGGCCGAGGCGTTCCCCATCCAGGAGCGCACGCTCCCCGACACTCTCGCCGGCCGCGACGTCCTCGGCCGCGGCAAGACCGGCTCCGGTAAGACTCTCGCCTTCTCCGTGCCGCTGGTGACCCGCCTGGCCGGAGCCGGCGTGCGCCGCAAGCCCGGCCGCCCGACCGGACTGGTGCTGTCGCCGACCCGCGAACTCGCCACACAGATCGCCACCGCGATGGAGCCGCTGGCCTCGGCCGTGGGCCTGCGCGTCACCACCGTGTTCGGCGGTGTGAAGCAGACCCGCCAGGAGTCGGCGATGCGCGCGGGCGCCGACATCGTCGTCGCCTGCCCCGGACGTCTCGAGGACCTGATGCGACAGCGCATCGTCAGTCTCGACGACGTCCAGATCACGGTGCTCGACGAGGCCGATCACATGGCCGACCTCGGCTTCCTTCCGGTGGTGACCCGCATCCTGGCCGCCACCCCCGCGGGCGGCCAGCGGATGCTGTTCTCCGCGACGCTCGACAACGGCGTCGACAAGCTGGTGAAGCGATTCCTCTCCACGCCGGTGACGCATTCGCTGGAGGACGCGACCTCGCCGGTGGCGCAGATGACCCATCACGTGTTCCGCGTCGGCTCGGCCGCCGACAAGACCGAGTTGGTTCGCGAGCTCGCCTCCGGTACCGGACGGCGCATCCTGTTCACCCGCACCAAGCACCAGGCCAAGAAGCTGGCCAAGAAGCTGACCGCCGAAGGCGTGCCCGCCGTCGATCTGCACGGCAACCTGTCGCAGGCGCAGCGCGACCGCAACCTCGCCTCGTTCGCCGCACCGGACGGCTCCAAGGTCCTCGTCGCGACCGATGTCGCGGCGCGCGGCGTTCACGTCGACGGTGTGGAACTCGTCGTCCACGTGGATCCGCCGGCCGAGCACAAGGCGTACCTGCACCGTTCGGGCCGCACCGCGCGTGCGGGCTCGGCGGGCGACGTGGTCACCATCTGCCTGCCCGAGCAGTGGGGCGATCTCCGCAAGCTGCTGCAGAAGGCCGCGATCAAGGTTCCCGGCCAGCAGGTGACGGCGAAGTCGGATGTCGTCGACGAACTCGTGGGTGAGCGTGCGCCGTACCGCGAGGCGCCGCCGGTGGCGCCGCAGCAGTCGCAGCGGCAGGGCGGCGGCCAGGGGCGTCGCCGGTCGGGTCAGGGCTCCGGTTCCGCATCCGGCGGCGGTGCTCGTCGCGGCGGTTCGGGACGGGGTGCTTCGGGGCGGGGTGCTTCGGCTCGCGGCGGTTCGGGACGTCCGCGTTCCGGCAGCGCGGGCCACGGCGAGACGCAGCCGTCGCGTCCGGCCGCCAAGGCGGTCCACACGTCCTCGACGCCCAAGTCCGATGCGGGTTCGGCGGCCCCGCGCCGTCGTCGCCGCGCCAGTCGCCCGGCGGGTGCCCCGCGCGGCTGACGGTTCGCTTCGGGCCCGGCCGAGGCTATCGGCTCAGGGCCTGATCGACGAAGGTCGCGACCCGGCCGCACAGCATCGGGCCGTGGCCGGGCATCACGATCACCGCGTCGAGGTCGCGCAGCGCCGCGACGGATTCCTCGTTCGCGGGGACGTCGTGGGTGAAGACGTGGTCGAGGCACTGCGGTCCGCGGCGTTTGGTGGTGGGGTGAGCGCTGATCAGCGCGTCGCCCGAGATCAGCACCTCGCCGTCGCCCGCGAGGAAGGCGCTGTGCCCGCGGGTGTGCCCGTGGGTCGGCACCGCGGTCGGCGAGCCCGGCAGCAGCGAGAGGTCGCCGAGCGGCTGAGCGTCGCCGATGCCGGACTTGTCGAGGGCGCCCAGGCGCACCACGCCCTGCAGCCAGCCGAGGACCCGCGGACGATAGGCGATCGGAGCGATGGTCGACGCGTCCGCCTGCTCGAGGAACTCACGACGCGCATGCGGCACCTCCGCAGGGTCGGCGTAGACCGGGAACGACCGCGTCCGGCCGATCCGCGCCAGCCCGCCCAGATGATCGATGTGCGCGTGGGTCAGCAGGGCCGCGTGAACCTCCGACAGGTCGCTGCCCACCCGGCGCAGCGACTCGGCCACCGCGTCGGCGTGACCGGGATACCCGCCGTCCACCAGCGTGATGCCCTCATCGGACTGGAGGATCACCCAGTTCACGTACTTCGTGTGCACCAGGTGCGTCTTGGCCGAACCGTGGTCGATGGTGGTGATGTCGAGGTCTGCCATGCGATCAGCTCTTCTTCACGACGAGAACGAACGGCCCGATCTCCGTCACGGTGAACGCCGGATCGTCGAAGGCCGCGGGGTTGAAGGTGACGGTATACCGCTTGACGTTCGGATCGTTGGGATAGACGTCCTCTGCGAGTCGCAGCGTGTATCCGTCCGGTCTGTAGCGGAACAGGAAGACGTTCGGCGCCCGCCACGGGCTGGTGCGGAGGTTGTCCTTCATCTCCTGCGGCGTCGACGCCTGTGACCACTTCTCGATCGTCGCCGCACGCTCGGTGAACTCCGCCAGCGGGTTCGCGTAATGCGAGGTCAACCCCTGGAATCCCCAGTACGGGTAGAGCGAGAGGAAACCGAAGTCGGCCGTCAGCACCACGTTGTCGGTGGCCGGCCGGCCCGTCTGGGCACGGATGGTCTCGTCGATCTTCGGGTAGTACGACTCGGCGCCGGGAGCGTGCTGATCGGCGCGTACGCCGCGGCCGTCGGTGTCGGTGTACGCGGTGGTGATCTCCACCGACAGCACCGACGGGATCTGCTGGGCGACGGCCAGCGCGGCGGCCGCTGCCACCACTCCGATCACGGTCCGGATGTCGCCGAATCGGGCGATCGCCGCCCGGCTGAGCCACACCACGCCGAACGCGCCGGCCGCGGCGAGGACGGCCGTGCTGACCGGCTCGAGGCGGAACGACAGCAGGGTGGTTCCCTTGGCCGTGAGGGCCAGCGACAGCAGCGTCAGTCCGACGACGCCGACGAGAGTGCACGCCATGCTCATCGCGATGGTGCGCCGGCGGCACTGCATCAGGATCCAGACGAAGCCGATCAGGCACAGCAGGCCGAGCAGGCTCACATGGAACATGGGCAGCGCGAGAATCGAACCGGACTCCGGCAGGTAGTGCTCGGCGCTGCCGCTCACCGCGACGTCGGTCCTGAACCGCTCGACGAGGTACGGCCCCCACACGATGAGCGCGATGGCGCCGGCGAGCACCCCCATCACGACGAGCCGGATGACAACCGCGACTATGCGGGGCCGTCGCTCCGCGGAGATCGTCTCGCGCGGCACCGTCTTGTTGCGCGGCAGCAGCCAGGCCTGCACCAGATAGACCAGCGCCATCAGCACCGCGGTGCCGGCGAAGAGCGCGGTGAACAGGGTGTACACAGTGGCGGAGAGGCCGATGAAGACGCCGCCCGCGATCACCGCGAGCCAACTCGTCTGCGACAGCGGCGTGGGACCGCCGGCCAGTCTCGACCGGCCTCGAAGCGCGTACGCGCAGACCACGAGCATCGGGATGCCGACCAGGATGAGGGTGGCGGAATAGGGTTCGGGCGACGCGAACTGCAGGGTCACCAGGGTCACGGCGATCGAGACGGCGGTTCCGGCCGTCACGCCGACCATCCGGTTCCACAAGGCCGCGCCGAGTGCGGCGGCCACCGCGACCGACAGGATGGCCCACGGCTTGTAGGCCTCCCAGCCGGCCAACCCCAGGGTGTTCGCGTACCGGCCGCCGAGCCAGAACCAGGTCGCCGGATAGTACGGCGGCAGATCCGCGTAGGTCATGTCCGCCAGATGCGGGCTCGACGTCAGGCGCGTCAGATACTCGGTGCGGAACTGCTGATCGACGGACAGGCCGAAGAGATACAGCTTGGTGGCGCCGAGCGGCATGCCCAGCGTCACCGTCACCAGCCCGGCGGACGCGAACGCCGACAACAGCGAGGCCAGGATCCGCGAGCCGTAGCGCGACCACACCACGGCGACCACGGCGAGCAGCAGACAGGCCGTCTGCCCGAGCGTGGTCAGCGCCCGCGTGACATTGGAGGTGTTGAACGCAGGCCAGCCGACTGCGCCGATGATCTTGAGCCCGGCGAAGGCGATGACCGCCGCACCGAGGACCGCGCCGCCGAGTTCGACGACGTCACGGGTACGACCGGAGAGCCGGGGCCGGTCGGCAGCGGAGGTCTCCACCGGCCGTCAGATGGGGAGCTTGCGGAACACCGGGCGCGGGATGTGCCGCAACACCATCATGATGAAGCGGAACGGGCCGGGCACCCAGATGACGTCCTTGCCCTTGTCGACCGCGGCGACGGCCATCCGTGCCACGTCTTCCTTGTTCACCGTCAGCGGGGCCTCGGCGACGTGCGCGGACAGGCGGGTACGGACCTGGCCTGGGCGGATGACCAGCACCCGGATGCCCTCGGGACGCAGCGCGTCGCCCAGCCCGAGGTAGAAGCCGTCGAGGCCGGCCTTGGTGGAGCCGTAGACGAAGTTGGAGCGGCGGACGCGCTCGCCGGCCACCGAACTCATCGCGATGATCTGACCGTGGCCCTGCTCGCGCATCTTCTCGCCCAGCAGGACGCCCACCGAGACGGCGGCCGTGTAGTTGATCTCGGCCTCGAGGACCGCGAGCTTCTGGTCCTGCCAGGCCTGCTCGTCGTCGCCCTGGATTCCGAACGCGACGATGGCGACGTCGATGTCGCCGCCCTCGAAGGCCTTGTCGATCACCTCGCGGTGGGTGTCGGTGGCGAGCGCGTCGAAGTCGATCTGCTCCACCGACGACGCGCCGGCGGCGGTCATCTGCTCGGCCGCCGCGGCGGCCGCCGGGTCGTTCGGGACGGTGGCGAGCACCACGCGCATCGGACCCCGGGTGAGGAACTCCGAAGCGATGGCCAGACCGATCTCGGAGCTGCCGCCGAGGATCAGGATGGACTGCGGAACGCCGACGGCGTTGAACATGGGTGTCTGCTTTCTCACGTGCGGTCGGTGTAGGGCTCGTCGAGCCGGTTCGGACTCAGCCGGCTCGGGTCAGACCAGTTCCAGTCTGCGGCCCATGTCGGACATGAAGACGTGGTTCGGGTCGACGCGGCGCCGGGTGGCGATCCACTTGTCGATCTCGGGGTACATGGCGTGGAAGGTCTCCGCGCTCGTCCGCGAGTCCTTCGCGGTGTAGAGGCGTCCGCCGATGGACATCACGCGACGGTCGAGTTCGGTGACGAACTCGTGCAGGCCGCGCTTGATCGGGAAGTCGACGCAGATGTTCCAGCCCGGCATCGGGAAGCTCAGCGGCGCTTGGTTGCCCTCGCCGAACAGCTTGAAGACGTTGAGGAAGCTGACATGGCCAGACGCCTGGATGTCGTAGATGATGCCCTTGAACTCCTCGACGGCCTCGGGCGGAACGATGAACTGGTACTGCAGGAAACCCTTCGATCCGTACGCGCGGTTCCAGTTCCCGAACAGGTCGAGCGGGTGGTAGAACTGCGTCAGATTCTGGATCTTGCCCTGGTAGTTGCCGCCCATCCGGTAGTAGGCCTCGCCGACCAGTGAGAAGTTCAGCTTGTTGGCCAGCCCGTTCGGGAAGATGTCCGGGAAGTTCACCAGCGTGGGCGCGTCGAACTTCAGCGGGTCCTTCGCGAGCTTGTCGGGCAACTGGTCGAGCCGCGCGAGGCTCCCGCGCGAGAATGTGCCTCGGCCCAGACGCGGAGGCTTGCTGATCGCGTCGAACCAGCCCGAGGAGTACGTGTAGTTCTCCTCCGACCCGTCCATGTGCAGGGCGATGGTCTCGTCGAGGCTGTTGGTGACGCTGCCGTCGGCGATGAAGTACGCGGTCTCGGTGCGCGTCATCTGGATCTTGGCGCGCAGGATGATGCCGGTGAGGCCGATGCCGCCGATCGTCGCCCAGAAGATGGAGGCGTCGGGGTCGTCGGAGGTGCCGCCCGGGGTCAGCGTCAGGATCTCGCCCGACGCGGTGAGCAGCGAGATCTCGACCACGTGGTTGCCGAAGCTGCCGGCGCTGTGGTGGTTCTTGCCGTGGATGTCGCAGCCGATGGCGCCGCCGATCGTCACCTGGCGCGTGCCCGGCAGCACCGGAACCCACAGGCCGTGGGGCAGCGCGATGCGCATGAGGGTGTCCAGGTCGACGCCGGCGTCGAGATCGATGATCCCGGTCTCGTCGTCGATCTCGTGGATCCTGGTCAGCTGGGTCATGTCGATCGTCAGACCGCCCGAGTTCTGGGCGTTCTCGCCGTACGACCGGCCGAGGCCGCGGGCGATGACGCCGCGGCGAAGGTAGCTGGGCTTGTCTGCGTTGTCGTCGGCCACGCGTGCCACCGCTTCGGCGATGAGCTCCGGGTACGGAGTCGACAGGACATGGCCTTCTGTCGGCATGGTCCGGCCCCACCCCATGAGCTTGCGGGTCTCGATCGGGAGTACAGCTGTGTTCGTCATCGGAGTAGAGACTACTCGTCGGTCAGCTGGTCCGGGATCCTTGAGTCGGCGCTGTGTCGGGCGGCACTGCGTACCGAGGTCTGGCTGTGGCCGCCGCGGACTGTGGTGATCGCCGGCGTCGACTACATTCTGTTCTCGAGACATGTGACAGGAACCAGGGAGGTGGCGGGCATGATCGTCGTCGGATACTCGTCCGGCTCGTTCGGGCGAACCTGCCTGGAGCACGGCATCGATGAGGCGCGCCGCCGCGGGACCGATCTCCTGGTGATCAACGCGGTCTCCGAGGCACGCGGCCAGCGTTACGCCGAGGCCGACGAGATCGTGCAGATTCAGGAGCGGCTGTCGTCGTCGGGGGTGAAGTTCCGTATCACGCAGCCGATCGGCACCACCCCGGCCGAGGAACTCCTCAACGCGATGGACGATCCCGAGGCGGAACTGCTCATCATCGGCATGCGGCGACGCACCCAGGTCGGCAAGCTGCTGCTGGGCAGTACCTCGCAATACCTGCTCGTCGAATGCCGCAAGCCCGTCCTCGTGGTGAAACCCGAACCCTGAGCCGCGCGCCTCCGCGCCGTTCGACGACAGAACCCCCGTCCGGGACGGGGGTTCTGTCGTCGAATGGAGTGTCTACTGTGCGCCGGGCGTCAGCGCAGAATCCGCGCGACGAACGGCGTCGAGTCCTTCATCGAGGCCAGGACGGTGCCCGAGTGATCCTGGGTCGGGTAGACGTGCAGTTCCACGGGCTGCCCGGCCGAGACCATCTGCCCGTACAGCGACAGCGCCGACGGAGCCGGGACGTCCATGTCCTTGAGCCCCTGGCCGAGGAAGATCGGACGGTCGTAGCCGCGATACGGGGTGCTCATGTAGTCCACCAGCGCGCCCTGCACGCCGGGGATGGAGGTGACGGGCTTGCGGAACCAGTCGCGGATCTTCGCTCCCTCGACCACCGAACGCATCTCCGGGTAGCAGCGGGTGCGTGCCTCGTTCACCACTCGACGCCCCTCGGGAGTGAGGATCGACAGCGGCTTGAGGTCGGGCCGGGCGTCGGAGAAACCGGCCCAGATGTAGGCGGCGTAGACGTTCAGACCGGTGGGCAACGCGACCGGAGGGAAGCCGGGACCGGCCTGCCAGACGATGTGTTCGATGTTGGCGGGGGTGCCGGTGGCGACCACGCCGCGGTAGTCCAGGCCCGATCCGCGTGAGTACTCGGTCGCACGGCGGGCGCCGTTGAGCGCCGCGCTCGCGCCCTGCGACTGTCCGACGATCGCCCACGTCTTCGACAGCGGCAGGCCGGAGTGCGATGTGGCCTTCACCGAGTCGACGATCGAGTGGGCCTGCACCTTGCTGCTCAGGTAGTTCATCAGGCCCGGAGTGCCGAGGCCCGCGTAGTCGGTCGCGACGATCGCGTAGCCCTGGTTCAGCCAGTGGTTCAGGTACTCCTGGTCGCGATCGCTTCGCGGCTGGGCCGACGGGGTGCAGTCGTCGCCGAGCCCGGTGGTCCCGTGCGCCCAGGCGATCACCTTGTAGCCGCCCTTCGGTGCCGGACGCTTCGGGAGGAAGACGGCGCCGGTGCTGACCGCGGGGGCACCGTGGAGGTCGGTGGTCGCGTAGAGGATGCGATAGGCGCTCGACGCGCCGGTCAGGTCGACCGACCCGGCGAGCGGCGTCTTCTGGATCAGTGTGCCGGGTGCGCCGATCGGGCCGTTGTAGCCCCGGGCGTCGAGACCCGACCAGACCGGTGCGGCGGTGGCGGCGTCGTCGGCGCGAGCGGCCGGAGCGGTGGCGAAGAGGCCGGCGGCCGCAGTCGCCGCCACGGTGAGGGCGACCACCGATCGCTTGAAACGGAGGAGGGAGGGACTGCTCATAGTGGACGACCCTAAGCCAACCGCCTCACAATCCGGTAGCCGGACGGCTCGATTGCGGGACCGCGTTCTCAGCTTTCGCTCATATCGACCTCGGTCGGCCACGGGCTAGGCTGGCACGGTGTCAGATACGTCGCCCGTGAACGAGGATCCTGCGAAGCCCGGACATCATCCGGAGCACGAGGACTTCCACACCCGTCACGCACCGATGCCGATCGAGCTGCCGCTCGACGACGAAGAGGCGTCGACCGATGTCGACATCAAGACCCAGATCATCCGGTTCATCGCGACCGGAGCGCTCTCGGCGGTCTTCGACTTCAGCCTCACCTTCCTGCTCCAGGAGGTATTCGGTGCGCCGTTCTGGCTGGCCAAAGCGGCGGGCTTCATTCTCGGCACCACGATCGCCTATCTGATCAACCGCCGGTGGACCTTCCGAGCCGAGCCCAGCACCGCGCGGTTCATCGCCGTCGTCCTGCTCTACGCGGTGACCTTCTTCGTCAACATCGGTCTCTACAACTGGCTGATGCACGCCTGGGGGACGGGCTTCCTCCTCATCGTCCTGGCTTTCTGCATCGCGCAAGGTGTCGCGACCGTCATCAACTTCGTCGTCCAGCGTGCGGTGATCTTCAAGATCCGCTGACGTCCGAGAAGCGTTATGCCGTATTCCGTTACCCGAATCGGGTAACGGAATACGGCATAAGCGTTGAGACGATCAGGCGAACTGGACGGTCGCGGTGCAGCGGCCGAAGACGCGCTTCCCGTTGACGCTGGCGCCGAAGACGATCAGGGCGCGACGGTTCTCGGGGTCGAGCGACTTGACCTTCGCGGTGTATTCGACGACCGCCGGCTCGTGAGCCGGGACGTAGACCGGGCTGGTGAACCGTGCGCTCATGTCGCGGAAGGCCGCGGGGTCGCCCACCTGCGAGGTGAGGTAGCCGGCGGCGGTTCCGAGGGTCAGCATCGCCTGCGCGACCACGGTGTCGAGCCCGGCGGCCTGCGCCACCTTCGCGCTGTGATGGATCGGGTTCGGATCGCCGGATACGCCGATGTAGTTGATGACGTCGCCGCGGGTGAAGCGCTGCGCGCGGACCGGCAGGTCCATGCCCTCGGTCAGCGAGTCGAACGGAATCGTCGTCCAACGCACATCCGACTCGGGCGGGATCGCCGCCGGTTCGGCCGGGCTGAGCGGCTGCACGTGCCGGTCGCCACCGGTGAACATGATGCCGTCGACGATCTCCTCGAAGTCGTCGGGAAGACGGTCGGCGTCCTCGCCGGGACCGGCCAGCGACGTCCACGACTCCTGCAGCACGCCCTTGTCGATGTCTCGGACCAGGGTCTTGACAGTGAACAGGTCGGCTCCCGCCACGGTGCGGTACGACTCGAGGGAGACGTCGCAGTACAGCCGGTCGCCGGCCTCGATCGGCCGGTGGAACGCGAACCGCTGGTCGATCTGCAGGACGCCCGACTTCAGCAGATCGCCGGGGACGGCCTTCTCCAGGAGCTGGGCCTGCGCCTTGGCACCCATGATGGCGACGATCGTCAGGGGTGCGACGAGCGCGGCGTGCCCGCCTTCGCGGGCCTTGGCGTCGTCCCAGTGAAGCGGGTTGTCGTCGTGCAGGGCGCGGGCGAATTCGCGGATCTTCTCGCGACCCACCTCGTAGTAGTCGGCTGTCGTGAAGACCTTTCCGATCGCCTGATCGATGGCCTCAGCGCGAGTCAGTTCACGGCTGGTCATTCGAATAAGGTACCTGACGTGCGAGGGAGCAGAAAAATGCCGGGTTCGTGGCCGGCCGGCGCCCGGTGGGGCCGTCGCACGACTGCGATCACCCGTTGACTTTCGCGATCACCGACTCGCCGAAGCGCTCCAGATTCGCGATCTTGGTCTCCAGCGGCTCGGTGTCGCGGCCCATGATGTAGGGCAGCCGGAACCCGACGATCACGTCCGTGACGCCCTTGTCCTCGAGGCGGCGGCACCCGTCGACGGTGTACGCATCCAGGGAGATCACGTTGATCTCGAACGGATCGTTCTCCTTGCCCTCGGCCTTGCGGATCGCGCCGAGCTTGTCGATCAGAGCGTCGAGTTCCTCGGGGGCGCCGCCGCCGTGCATCCAGCCGTCGCCGCGGATCACGGCTCGCTTCAGTGCGGCGTCGGCGTGCCCGCCGACCAGGAGCGGAATCGGCTCGGAGGGTGTCGGACTCATCTTGATCTCGGGAATGTCGTAGAACTCACCGTGGAACTCGAAGTACCCGGGAGTCGTCAGGCCGCGGATGATGTCCATGCATTCGTCCATGCGCTTGCCGCGGCGGGCGTAGTCGACGCCCATCAGGTCGTAGTCCTCGCGCCAGGGGCTGGTTCCGACGCCCAGGGCGAGCCGGTTGCCGGTCAGGCAGGCCACCGACGCGGCCTGCTTGGCGACGAGTGCCGGCGGTCGGACGGGCAGTTTGAGCACGAAGGGCAGGAAGCGCAGGGTGCTGGTGACGGCGCCGAGGGCGGCGGCCTGGATGAAGGTCTCGATGAAGTCCTTGTCTTCGAGGAACTCCCGCCTGCCGTCCGGGGTGTAGGGGTACACCGAGTCCGATTCCTTGGGGTAGGCGAGGGAGTCGGGGATCGTCATGCCCGCGAACCCGGATCGCTCGGCCGCCTGCGCCAGCGCCGGATAGTAGGTGTAGTCGGTCATCGCTTCGGCAAAGGTGAATCGCATGGACCCCAGACTAGAACACGTTCTAGTGCGGGACGAGGTTTCCGGATCTCCGGCGACCGGGTCCGCCCATCCGCCTCCGCACGTGGCTCAGGGGCGGCCGAACCGCTCCGCGCGACCGAGGCGGCGCAGCCGCATCCACTCGCGGAACCCCGCCGGATCGCGCTGCTGCACGAGGAAGTACCACGCGAATCGCGCATACTCCTGCGGAAGCAGCTTCCGCATGCCGGGCTGGCTCATCAGATAACCGCGATTGCGGTAGGTGAAGAACCGCTTCACCTCGTTGTCGGGGTACTGCGTGTGCATCCGGCCTCCGAGGATCGGCCGGAACTCGTCGCTGCCGTCGGGGTGCAGATAGGCGGTGGTCAGACAGGTGCCGAAGCCGATCCCCGAACGTGCCAGGCGTCGATGAATCTCCACCTCGTCGCCGCGGAAGAACAGCCGGAGGTCGGGGACGCCGATCGCGTCGAGGGTGTCCGCGGAGAACAGCGCACCGTTCATCAGTGACGCGATGCCCGGCAGCAGATCGTCGTGACCGGGTGTCTCGGTATCGGTGAAGAGTTCCGACCGCTTGCGCCGCCACACCAGACCGCGGCGCAGCGGGAAGGCGAGGTCGTCGGGCGCGTCGATGTTCACCACCACGGGGGAGACCTGGCCGAGGCGGTGGCGGCGAGCGCAGTCCAGCAGTGTCGAGAGCACCTCCGGGCCCTCCGGCCGGCCGTCGTCGTCGGCGCACCAGACCCAGTCGGCGCCCAGCGCCAGCGCGTGCAGCATGCCGAGGGCGAAGCCGCCGGCACCGCCGAGGTTGTGCCGCGAGGGCAGGTAGGTGGTCGGCACGGGCTGGCTCGCCACGAGCTCGCCGACCTCGGGCTCGGCGGCGTTGTCGACGACGATCAGGTGGTCGAGCGGCCGGTCCTGCGCCGCCAGCACCTTCAGGGATTCGGCGAGCAGTTCGCGGCGCTTATGGGTGACGACGACGCCGACGACCATCTCGGCGGTCGGCGCACTCACGCCGAACCCGGGGTGCCGGAGGCGCCGTCGCGCTCGTCGGCGAGTTCGTCGAGCACTTTGCGCACGTGCTGCGCGGCGTCGGGGCCCTCGTAGGCGCCGACGACCTCTTCGATGCCGCCGTCCATCCGGATCTGACCGTGGTCGATCCACAGCGCGCGGTCGCAGAGCTGAGCGAGGAACTCGTTGGAATGGCTGGCGAAGACCAGGATTCCCGAACGCTCCACCAGGGCCTGCAGCCGGACGCGGGCCTTCTTCATGAACTCCGCGTCCACCGCGCCGATCCCCTCGTCGAGGATGAGGATCTCCGGATCGATGCTGGTGACCACGCCCAGCGCCAGGCGCACGCGCATGCCCGTGGAGTAGGTGCGCAGGGGCATCTCGAGGTAGTCGCCGAGCTCGGAGAACTCCGCGATCTCGTCGGTCTTCTTCAGCATCTCCTTGCGGCTCATCCCCAGGAACATGCCGCGGATGATGATGTTCTCGTACCCGGAGATCTCCGGGTCCATGCCGACGCCGAGGTCGAAGACGGGCGCCACGCGGCCGGTGACGCGGCACGATCCGCGGGTCGGCTCGTAGATACCCGAGAGCAGACGCAGCAGTGTCGACTTTCCCGCGCCGTTGTGGCCGACGAGGCCGACGCGATCGCCGTGCTGCAGGTGCAGGTTGATGTCGCGCAGGGCCTCGACCACGACGGTCTTGGAATTGTTGGCGCCGATCACGCCGCCGGCGGCGCCGATCACCGCCTTCTTGAGGGAGCGCGTCTTGGCGTCGAAGATGGGGAAGTCGACGCAGGCGTCCCAGGTGTCGACGCGGATGTCGGTGTTGGCTGTCACAGGTCCTCCTAGACCCAGTACGCCACGCGGGCGCGGTAGTTGCGCATCACGAACATCGCTGCCGTCCAGCCGACGGCTGTGCAACCGATCACGATCAGCCAGTGGTACAGCGCGACGTGCTGGCCGAGCAGCGGGCCGCGCGCGATCTCCAGGTAGTGGTACATCGGGTTCAGCTCCACCAGCTTCAGCCGGCTCGACTCGTCGGCGCCGGTGCTGCTGAGCGACTGCGCCGACCAGATGATCGGCGTCATGAAGAAGACGAGCCGGACGGCGGTGGTCAGCAGCTGGCCGATGTCGCGGAACCGGGTCGACATGATGCCGAAGACGATCGTCGTCCAGACGGCGTTCAGCGCGTACAGCAGCAGCGCCGGGAAGACGAGCAGGACCGTCCAGCCCAGGGGCTGCGGGAACACCGCGAGCAGGATCAGATAGATCACGATGTTGTGGGCGAAGATGATGAGGCTGCGCCACACCACCCGGTACACGTGCACGCTGGTGGGCGCGGGGAGCTGTTTGATCAGTCCTTCATTGGTGGAGAAGACCACCGAGCCGTCGAGGATCGAGGTCTCGATGAAGCCCCAGAAGATGAAGCCGAGGGTCACGTACGGCAGGAAGACCTTGATGTCCTGGTGGAACAGCTCGCCGTAGAGGATTCCCATCGCGACGGCGGTGACGCCGGTGGCGACCGTGATCCACAGCGGACCGAGCACCGAGCGCTTGTAGCGCTGCTTGATGTCGGTCCAGCCGAGGTGCAACCACAGCTCGGAGTTGCGGAACCCGTCGACGAGGTCCTTGAAGCCACGACCGAACGTCTTCGAGTCGGAGGCCTGGGGCGCGGGCGGGATTCCGCCGTCATTGACTACGGCTGACACAAGGCCACAGCATACAAGTGCCTCAGAGGTACTGACCTGTGCTGTGCCCGTCGTGTGGCACAGCTCCCGGAGGCAGCGCGCCCTGGCGCATCTGTTCGAGTTGGCTGCGGGCGGCCATCTGCTGAGCGAACAGCGCGGTCTGGATGCCGTGGAACAGGCCCTCCAGCCAGCCGACGAGCTGAGCCTGCGCGATCCGCAGCTCGGCGTCAGACGGGGTCACATCGTCCGAGAAGGGCAGGGCCAGCCGGTCGAGCTCGTCACGGAGTTCCGGCGCCAGCCCGTCGGCGAGCTCGGCGATCGACGTGCGGTGGATCTCCGCGAGCCGGTTGCGGCTGGCGTCGTCGAGAGGAGCCGCGCGCACCTCTTCGAGCAACTGCTTGATCATCGTCCCGATCCGCATCACCTTCGCGGGCTGTTCCACCATCGACGCGACGGTGCCGGGCTGGTCGTCGTCCGCGGAAGCGCGGCTCTCCTCGTTCGACGGCAGTCCGCCGGGGAGGATGATGGACTGCTGCTGGGGAAAGCCCGAATCGGGCTGGTCGTCTGGGCCGCCCGGTGTCGGGGAGCCGAACATTGCGGGGTGCATGGCGTCCATTGTGCCTTTTCGGTGCCAGTATCGTTGTGCGCATGCCGTTCGACATCGCCTCGGTCAGGGGGCTCTTTCCCGCGTTGGGGGACGGCTGGATCTACCTCGATCCGCAGACCGGGATGCAGATCCCGGATTCGGTGGCGTCCGCCGTCTCGACCGGATTCCGGTCGCTTCCGGTGGTCGCGGGCAGTCGTAGCCCCCAGGCTCGCGCAGCGGCGGAGACGATCGAGAACGCCCGGCGGGCGGTCGCGGATCTGCTCGGCGCCGATCCCGCCGGTGTGGTGCTGGGGTCGTCTCGAGCTGCGCTGATGTCGGCGCTGGCCGACGCGTTGCCCCTGTCCGCGTGGCTGAACCGGAACATCGTGCTCTCGCGGTCTGACGACGAGGCCGTTCTGACGCCGGCGCTGACCGGAGCGGCACGCCACGGGACTCAGGTCCGGTGGGCGGAGATCGACGTGGAGGACGGGACCCTTCCGACCTGGCAGTTCGCCGACATCATCGACGACCGCACCTCACTGGTGGCAGTCACTCTCGCCTCGTCGGTGAACGGCGCGATCACCGATATCGGTCCTATCGCCGGGCACGCCCGCGCCGCGCGGGCCCGGCTTCTGGTGGACGCGACCACCGCGGCGCCCTATGTGCCGCTGTCGATGGACGAGCTCGGCGCCGATGCGGTGCTGGTCAGCGCCGAGCGGTGGGGCGGCCCGCGGGTCGCCGCCCTCGTCTTCGCCGATCCGGAGCAGTTGGGCTCACTGGTCCGCGTGTCGATGAATCCGAAGGCCGCCGGCGCGGCACGCCTCGAACCCGAGCCGCTGCCGGGCGCCCTGCTCGCCGGGTTGATCGCGTCGATCGAGTATCTCGCCGGCCTCGATCAAGCAGCTGCGGGCACTCGCCGCGAACGCATCACCGCGTCGATGGACGCGACCTTCGAGTACGTGCACCGTCTGCTGTACTACCTGGTGAACTCCCTGTCCCATCTGTCGAACGTGCGGGTCATCGGGCCCGATGTGCACCGGGTCCCCGTGGTCAGCTTCGTCGTCGAGGGTGTTCCGGCCACCGAAGTCTGTGTTCGGCTCAGCGACAACGGGATCGCCGCACTGGCAGAGGTTCCCAGCCGCGCGCTGGGGGCGATCGGCGTCGACGAGATCGGCGGCGCCGTCACGGTGGGGCTCTCTCCGTACTCCACTCCGTACGAGGTAGACCAGCTGGTGAGGGTGCTCGGCTCGTTCGGCTGATCGCGCATACGGTGTTGATCCGTTCGGCGGACGTCGAGTTTGGCCACCGCGTACCCGCCGGTAGGGTCGTGATCGGCCGACCGTGACTCGTCGTGGCGGTCGATCGAGAATCTCATGAGGGTGGAGGACACGACCTTGGCGGAACCGGAAGGTGGCGATTTCGCTGAGCGCGGCGCTGATGGGCCTGCGTTGACGCCGGAGCAGCAGAAGCTGTGGCAGCAGTTCGTGAGCGGCGGCTGGATGATGTACCGCGCGTTCTTCCGCGAGATCGACCGTGCGGCGCCGCTGACGTCGGCGGACTGGCGACTGCTCGAGGTTCTCGCGTCCGCGCCGCAACTGCGCATCAGCGATCTCGCCGATGCCACCCAGATCGGTCTCAGCACGGTGTCGCGCCAGGTCAGCCGCTTTCTGGAGCGCGGCTACGTGGTGCGCGCGGAGTCGGTGGAGGACGATGCCCGTCAGAAGTGGGTGCAGATCACCGACGAGGGTATGGAAGCGCTCAAGCCGATCCTCGACACGCGTGACCGGGCGGTGCGCCGACTCGTCGTCGACCAACTGACTCCCGAGGAGTTCGAGCAGCTCTGCACGCTCTTCGGCAACCTCGGCGCGCGCATCGCCGAGACCGAGGACTGACGCCGAAGGGCGATGCCGCCGCGGCCGTCAGGCGATGGTCAGAAGCACTTTGCCGACGGCGTCGCCGGATTCGAGGCGCGCGTGCGCCGCATCGACCTCCGCGAGCGGGAAGGTGGAGTCGATCACCGGCCGGATGTCGCCCGACTCGATGAGCGGCCAGGTGCGTGCCACGGTCTCGGTGACCACCGCGGCCTTCGAATCCGGTCCGCCGCTGGCGGGGCGGGGACGCAGGGTGGTGCCGCTGACCGACGCGCGCTTGGCCATCAGTTGCCCGATGTTCAGTTCGGCCTTGGCGCCGCCCTGCATGCCGATGATGACCAGGCGGCCGTTGGTGGCCAGCGCCGAGACGTTCCGGGCCAGGTACTTGGCGCCGATGATGTCGAGGATGACGTCGGCGCCGCCCTCGATCTTGAGGCGCTCGACGAAGTCGTCGACGGTGTAGTCGATCAGGATGTCGGCGCCCAACTCGGCCGCGCGTGCGAGCTTCTTCTCGTTGCGCGCGGTGGTCGCCACGCGCGCGCCGAGCGCGCTCGCCAGTTGGATGGCGTGTGTGCCGATGCCGCTGGTGCCGCCGTGGACGAGGAAGAGCTCGCCCGGCGCCAGCCGGCCGGTCATCACCACATTCGACATCACCGTGCACGCGACCTCCGGCAGCGATGCCGCCGAGATCAGGTCGACGCCGCGCGGAATCGGCATCACCTGGACCGCTGGCACGGCGACGCGCTCGGCGTAACCGCCGCCGGCCAGCAGCGCGCAGACCTCGTCGCCGACCCGCCACCCGGTGACGCCGGTGCCGAGCGCGCTGACCACGCCCGACACTTCGAGCCCGAAGATGTCGGAGGCTCCCGGCGGCGGGGGATAGTGCCCTGCGCGCTGGAGGAGGTCGGCTCGATTGACTCCCGCCGCGGCCACGTCGATGACGACCTCGCCGGGCTGTGGTTCGGGGTCGGGGACGTCGGTGAGGGTCGCGGACGCGGTACCGGGGATGGCTCGCATACGGTTCAGTGTTCCAGCACGAGCCCGGTCGCGTCGAGAGCCCATTCGTCCGGTGCGACCCGGGACCACCGGCGGGCTCCCGGCCACCGAGCATGCGATAACGTGGATCGCCAGGGAAGCGTGGCAGAGCGGCCGAATGCACTCGCCTTGAAAGCGAGCGTGGGTAAAACCACCGGGGGTTCAAATCCCTCCGCTTCCGCCATGTGATGAGTCGCGACATCGTTTACACACGATGTCGCGACTCATTGCTTTTCCGGGGGTAGTGCGTGATTGCTGGTAGCAGGTCCAGTTCGCAGTGATACGTTCCGGTTCGGTCTAGTACGAGGTGAGTCATCGTCGACGCCGGCGTGCCGCCCGCGCAGATCGCCGCGTGGCTGGGCCACTTCGGCGGTGGTCAACTGGCGCTTCGAACCGGCGTTCACGTGGAATTTCGGAATGCAGAAGGCTCGGGTAGAAACCGCAATTACTTGAATGCGCAAGTAGAGCTGACACCTAACCTCGAAATTTCATCGGGGTGACGTCCTGGCCTGTGCGGTTTCGGATTGATGGTTGTGAGCTGATTGTGCCTGTCGGGTACGACAAGGCCGCCGATCGTCGGATACGTCCGGGTTCCACATCA
>NZ_BAAARB010000023.1:0-57462 GCF_039531975.1 Gordonia cholesterolivorans
CCACGGATACCTCGGCGACGTCCCGCCCGCCGAGTTCGAGCACGCGTTCTATGCTGTCCAAGCCGACCGCGAACAGCTGGTCGGAATCAAATAGCGCGAGTCTCCATCAAACCCAGGGCGCTTCAGTGTGGGCCAGCAGTTCCGGTTCGGTCTCCGGTGACAGGGAGGTTTCGGCGAGTTTGACCGCCGCGGCATCGATCAACGCCAACAAGTCCGCGGGCTGGTCCGGCAGCGCACCGGTGGCAACGACAGTGGCGATCGAATCGGTGATCGGATCGGTCATCGCTGCCACCTCCCCCGAGTGTTTCAGCTGGTCACACCATGTTCTCTTGACCTACCAGAACTCTACCAACGAGGTATGACATTGATGATGGTTGGTAGTTCCACGACGGTCGTGACTCCGGGTACGACTGACGCCCTGCTGGGTTGTCCACGAATTGGTCTGTCCGGTCGGTGTGGGGCGTCGAATGTTCACGAGCGGCGGTGGCCATGACCTGATCAGGAGCTTGGCCGGTTGCCTAACCGATGTCTTGTCTGACCGCCGCCGCCCGCCGAGCGCCGTCGCAGTCATCACCTCGGTCGGCGGCGAGCCGGCCGAGGCGAGAGTTCCCGGCGACCTCGGCCGGGTACCGGGCGGTGACTTCGTGCCTCGATGGTCACGACGTCAGTGCCGTCGGGGTGGAATGCACCAGCAGCTACGGGCGGGGAATCACCAGCGTGCTCCAGGCGGCAGGGCTGTCGGTGGCCGAAGTGTACGGCGGCGGCAAGGACAAGAAACGAATCAAGGGGCAAGTCCGACCCGCTTGATGCTGTCGCCGCGGCCCGCGCGGTCCTGGCAGGCGACGGTATCGCGATCCCGAAGGACGAACGCACCAACATGGTCCGCGCCCTGCATCTGACGCAGCGCGGCGCCGGTCCCCGCATCTTCGGAGAAGACCTCGCGTCATCGAGGTCTCCGTGACCTCGGCCCGCGACTCATCCGGCAGGAGCAGTGCCGAACATTCCGGCCGACCCGAGCACGCGCGCGATGTCCATCTCAATCACGACGCGGCGGGGATTCGGCTTCGGAGTCCGGTAGCGCGCCGCGTACCGCGCCTCGGCGTCGGCCACGGAGACCGGATCGCGGCGGACGGTCACCGGACCCTCGAGGGTCAGCCACCGTGGGCCGTCCACGTGCGTCAGCGCCGCGTATCCGCCCCGATCGGCGTTGCGTACCTTCTGCGAACCCTCGAAGGTGATCACCCGTGCCTTCCGGGCGTCGCCGTCGAAGGTGAAGCCGACCGCCACCACATGCGGCGTTCCGTCGGCTCGGGTGGTCGCCAGCGTCGCGAGGTGGTACTCGGACAGCATCTGGGCGGCTTCGGCGGACAGTTCGGCGACGGTTCGGCTCATAGTCCCCACGGTATCGGCGACGCCGCGCCGTCATCGACCCGGCCGCGTCGCGGTCCGGCAGCACCGGCGATACTGGTTCGGTGGGAACGATCGTGGTCTTCGGTGGACGCAGCGAGATAGGGGTGGCGACGGCGGCGCGCCTGGCCGAGGGAAACCGCGTGGTCCTCGCCGCGCGCCGACCCGACGACCTGGCCGGTGAGACGCAGACACTGCTGTCGGCGGGCGCGACCGCGGTCGACACCGTGGCGTTCGACGCCGACGACATCGCCTCGCATACCGCACTCGTCGAATCGCTGTTCCGCGACGGTGCCCGGGTGGACGTCGCGATCGTGGCGTTCGGGATTCTCGGCGACGCGGCCCGGTCGGAGACCGATGTGGCCCACGCCTTGCAGATCGCCCACACCGACTACTACGCGCAGATAAGCGTGATGACTCCTCTCGCGGTGGCCCTGCGACGCCAGGGGTCGGGCACGATCATCGTGTTCTCGTCGGTCGCCGGTGTCCGCGTGCGCCGCGCGAACTACGTGTACGGCTCCACCAAGGCCGGGCTCGACGGCTTCGCGAGCGGGCTGGCCGACGCGCTGCACGGTTCCGGCGTCCGCCTCCTCCTCGCGCGGCCCGGATTCGTGGTCGGTGCGATGACACGCGAGCTGATGGCCTCCGGAGTCGAGCCCGCTCCCTTCGCCAGGACCGCGGACCAGGTCGCCGACGCCGTCGCCAAGGCCTATCGCAAGGGAAGAGGCGAGGTGTGGATCCCCGGTGTGCTCCGGCCCATCTTCTTCGGCATGCGCCTGCTTCCCCGCCCCGTCTGGCGGAGGCTGCCGCGATGACGGGAGAGTCCGGGCCGAAGCAGCCCGCCCGCTTCGTCGTGGTGGGAATCGGAGCCGACGGATGGAGCGGACTGAGCGCCCGCGCCCGAGCAGCGCTGGACGAGGCGACGACGGTGTACGGTTCGGCGCGCCAACTCGACCTGGTCGCCGAACACCTGACCGCGGATACCGTGCCGTGGCGTTCGCCGATGTCCGAGCACCTGCGCGAAGTGCTGTGCGACAGTTCGGCACATGGCACGATTCACGTGCTGGCCAGCGGTGATCCGATGTTCCACGGCATCGGCTCCACCATCGTCCGACAGGTCGGTCGCGACCGCGTCACCATCGTCCCGGCACCGTCGAGCGTCTCGCTCGCGGCCGCCGAACTGGGCTGGGACCTGGCATCCACCACCATCGTCAGCACAGTCACCGCACCCGCCTCGGCGGTGGTTCCCGAACTCGGCGACGGCATCCGCCTTCTGGTCCTGTCCAGAGACGGCTCCACACCGGCCGAAATCGCGGAGCTGTGCCGGGCGCACGGGTACGGCTGGACCACGATGCGTGTGCTCGAGAATCTCGGAGCCGCGACGCAGGCCGTCCGGACCGGGCTGGCTCGCTCATGGGACGACCGCCCGTGCGCGCCGCTGAACATCACCGCGCTCGACTGTGTGGGCCCGAGCTCGTCGCACTGCCCGGGACTGCCCGACGAGGCGTACGAGCACGACGGCCAGCTGACGAAACAGACCGTGCGGGCACTCTCTGTCTCGGCCCTGGCTCCCGCCGCCGGACAACTGCTGTGGGACGTCGGCGCGGGCGCCGGAAGCATCGGCATCGAGTGGCTGCGGTGCACGCGCGACGGCCGGGCCGTCGCCTTCGAGGCCGACCGGCTCCGGGCCGCCGCCCTGCGACGCAATGCCGAGAAGCTCGGCGTCGGTCACCGGCTCACGCTGGCCGGCGCGGTGCCCGAGGCGCTGGCCGGAGCCGCCGACCCCGACGCGGTCTTCCTCGGGGGCGGCGTCGACCGCGACGTCCTCGACACCGCCTGGGATGCGCTGATGCCGGGCGGACGCATCGTCGGAAACGCGGTCGCGATCGAGACCCAGCACTTGTTCATCGACGCGCAGGAGCGGTACGGGGGGAGCCTCACCCGCCTGTCCGTGGAACGTGCCGCACCACTGGGCCGCCTCACGGCGTGGCGACCCGCTCTGCCGATCGTCCAATGGGTCGCGGTGAAAGACGACGCCGCGCGGGAGGACACATGACCGTCTACTTCATCGGCGCCGGCCCGGGGGCCGCCGACCTCATCACGGTTCGCGGCGCCGAGATCCTCAGTCGATGCACGGTGTGCCTGTACGCGGGATCGCTGGTGCCGGACGAACTCCTCGGTCGTCTGCCCGACGGTGCCGAGATCGTGAACACCGCGCGAATGCCGTTGACGGAGATCCTGAGCAGACTCGCACGCGCCGACGCCGCCGGTCACGACGTGGCCCGACTCCACTCCGGCGATCTCGCCCTGTACTCGGCGTTGACCGAGCAGCAGCGCGGTCTGCGCGAACTGGGCATCGCCTATGAACTGATTCCCGGGGTGCCCGCGTTCGCGGCGGCGGCGGCCGCCCTCGACACTGAGCTGACCGTCCCGGGAGTGGGGCAGAGTCTGATGGTGACGCGCGTCTCGACGCTCTCGACCGATATGCCGCCGGGGGAGGACCTCGGTTCCCTGGCTCGCAGCGGCGTCACTCTCGCCCTCCACCTCGCCGCACACCGCACCGAGCAGATCGTCGCCGAACTGGCGCCGCACTACGGCGCCGACTGCCCGACGGCGACGGTCGCGTACGCCTCGCGACCCGATCAGCGGATCGTGCGCTGCCGGCTCGACGAACTGCCCGCGGAACTGTCGGCGACGCGCATCACCAAGACCGCCGTGATCTTCGTCGGGCGCGTCTTGGACGCCCGGACGCATCCCGCCGTCACCGACAGCTATCTCTACTCGCATGCCCGGATGACGAAGCTGCGTGAGGACCGCCATGCCTGAGCCGTCCGTGCTGATCCTGGGCGGAACCGGCGAGGCGCGCGAACTCGCACGCCTGCTCGATGAGTCCGGTGTTCCGGTCGTCACCTCCCTCGCGGGCAGAGTCGCCGATCCGCGTCTGCCGGTCGGCCGGGTGCGCGTCGGCGGCTTCGGCGGCGTCGACGGTCTCGCCGCGTGGATCGGCGAGGCCGAAATAACCGCGATCGTCGACGCGACGCACCCGTTCGCCGCCAGAATCACGCCGAACGCCGTCGCGGCGGCGGAACTGACCGGGGTCGGATATCTGCGCCTCGCCCGACCTCCGTGGTCACCCGGGGCCGGCGAGCGCTGGACGCGCGTGCCCGACATCGCCGCCGCCGCGACCGCGGTCGCCGAGAGGGGCGGGAGCCGGGTATTCCTCACCACCGGAAGACAGGACGTGTCCGAGTTCGCGGAGATCGACGACGCGTGGTTCCTGATTCGGGTGGTGGATCCGCCCGAGGGGCCGCTGCCGCCGCATCACCGGGTTCTCCGCTCCCGCGGCCCGTACCGTCTCGCCGATGAGACGGCGCTGCTGCGCGAGCACCGCATCGACGTGCTGGTCACGAAGAACAGCGGGGGAGAGATGACCGTCGCCAAACTCCGCGCCGCCGCGCGGCTCGGTGTCGAGGTGATTGTCGTCGACCGTCCCGCGGAACCCGGCGGGATCGCGCGCGTCAATACCCCGAGCGAGGCCCTCGACTGGCTGTCCGGGCCGGCCGGCCGAGGAGAGATCCGCTAGGAGTAATGCCGCGGGGTGTACACGAGGTCGCCGGCAGGTCGGTGGGCGACGGTGGTCATCGACGAGCCGATGATCAACAGCGTGCGCATGTCCACCGTCGACGGATCGAAGTCCGCGGCCGTGGTCACCGTCAGGCGCTGTCCCGGGCCGCCCACGTCACGGCCCTGTATCACCACGCGGTCGGCCGGAACCAGTTCGGTCAGGAGTTCTTTGAGGCGATTGATCTGCTCCACGCGTTTCGGAGACGCCGGATTGTAGATCGCGACCACCAGGTCGGCGGCGATCGCGTGCCGGAGCCGCTCCTCGATGACCGATCCGGGCTTGAGCAGATTCGACAGGGAGATCACGGCGAAATCGTGGCCGATCGGCGCACCGACAGCGGCCGCCACCGCGTGCGCGGCGCTCACCCCCGGCGTCACTCGCACCGGCACATGCGCCCACCGTTCCTCCGCAGCGGCCTCCGCCACCGCAGTCGCCATGGCGAACACCCCCGGATCGCCCGACGACACGACGGCCACCCTGGCGCCGCGCGAGGCCAGGTCGAGGGCGAACTCCGCGCGTTCGGCCTCGACTCGATTGTCACTGGCGTGGACCCGCTGTCCGGGGCGCGCCACCACCCGGTTCAGGTAGGTCTTGTATCCGACGAAATCGGTCGCCGCCGCCAACTCCGCGGCCACCTGCGGCGTCGTCTGGTCCACCGGTCCGGGACCGAGGCCGACCACCACCACTTCACCGCGCGGACGGTCGCCTCCCGCGGCGAGCGGATTGTTGCGTCGCCCGGGTACCACGATCAGGGAGAAATAGGGCACCGACGACGGGTCGACGTCGGCCACGCGCTCCACGCGCTGGCGGTCGGTGGACGCCCTTTCGACGTACCAGGCCTCGTCGAGACGCCCGGCGGCGGCCAGAGCGTCGCGCACCTTCACGAAGGTGCGGCCGAGTTTCATGATCGCCAAGGCCTCGCCGGACCGGAAATGCGCGATCAGCTCGCCGGCCTCGGCGGTTCCGGGCAGGACCGTCAGCGTCTCCTCGCCTTCGACGAGCGGGATGCCGAGCGCCGCGGACGCCGCATTCACCGACGTCACCCCGGGAATGATCTGCGCCTCGAACCGGTCGACGAGCCGCTTGTGCATGTGCATGTACGAGCTGAAGAACAGCGGGTCGCCCTCGGCGAGCAGCGCCACATCGCGTCCGGCGGCCAGGTGCCCGGCGAGGAGTTCGGCACTCTCGGCGTAGAAGTCGGCCATCGCGCCCGCGTAGCCGCCGGGATGATCGGTGGTCTCCACGGTGAGCGGGTACATCAGCCGTTCTTCGATCTGGCCTTCGCGCAGATACGGTTCCGCGACCGAGCGGGCAATCGAATTACCGTGCCGTGCACAGTGATACGCGATCACGTCGGCCTCGCCGATGATCCGCGCAGCCTTCACCGTCACCAGTTCGGAGTCGCCCGGCCCCAGGCCGACACCCCACAGTTTTCCGTTCACAGCGGAGTCCGCTCCCGTCGTCGACATCACCGGACCGCTCATTCCGCCGTGCTCGCGAGAGCGTTGACCGCGGCCGCGGTGATCGCCGAGCCGCCGCGTCGGCCGGTGACGGTGATGAACTCCAGATCAGTGCGTTCGGCGAGCGCCGCACATGATTCGGCGGCCCCGACGAAGCCCACCGGTGCGCCGACGATCGCGGCCGGACGAGGCCAGCCCTGGTCGATCAGGTCGAGGAGCGCGAACAACGCGGTGGGAGCGTTGCCGATCGCGACCACGGCGCGGTCCAGGTCGTCGCGCCAGTACTGCAGCGCCGCGGCGGTCCGAGTGTTGCCGATCCGCTCGGCGAGATCGGCGATCCCCGGCTCCTTGAGGTGACAGCGGACCGCATTGTCGGCGGGAAGCCGCAGCCGCGTGATACCCGACGCGACCATGTTGGTGTCGCAGAGGATCGGCCCGCCCGCTGCCAAGGCGGCGCGAGCGGCCGTCACCACTCCCGGGGTCGCCACCACGTCGTCGGTGAGGTCGGTCTGTCCGGACGCGTGGATCATCCGGACCACCACCGGCTCGAGGTCGGCGGGAAAGCCCGTCAGATCGGATTCGGCGCGGATCATGGCAAACGACTGACGGTAGATCTCGGCTCCGTCGCGGACATACTCGGTCATGGTGTGCCCAAGATTACGCACCCGAGGCGGCGGCGGTGGACCCGGTACGGCCCCGCGCCGTGCCGGTGAGAATCAGCCGCCCGGGACGCGACGGTCGGTGCGGTAGCCGTCGCCCGTGGCGATCCGCCGGACGTGCGGACCGTTCGGGGATCCGCACCCGCGGTCGCAGCCGAGCCAATGCTCGCGTTCGCGACCGGGCGCCGCATCCGGGGCACCGAGGTGCGCGAGCAGGTCGCCGCGGACGTCGGCATGCGACCGACCGCATCCGGGCGAGCCGGTGCATGCGCTGAATCTCGTCCACGGACTGGCCGAATCGAAGATGAACCCGAGCGGGGCGAGCACGCGCACCACGGTCTCGGCCACGGCCTCGGTGAGGTCGGGAATCAGGATCTCGCGCTCGGGCGTGATGAGGATCGGCGTGCCGATGGCGGCGGCGAACTGCGCCTGCCGTGCCGAGAGCCGGCCGAACTCGGTGACGGCACCGAGCAGCACCCGTCCGTCCGATTGCTCGAACCATCCGACGATGGGCTCTCGGACGTCCGGCCGGCCGCCATTCGCGGAGGCCGCGGCTTCGGTCGGTGCCAGACGCCCGAAGCCCGCCACGGCGTCCGACACCGCAGCGCGGGCCCGATCGTCGAGTTCCCGGATCCGCCACTCGTCGGCACGGTGCTCGTGGAACGACGCCGCGGCGGCGACCATCGCGGCGGGCAGTTCGGGCAGCGGCACCACCCGGCCGGTCGGGACGCCGCCGAGATGGATCGCCGCCTCGTCGGGACTCACGGCCGCGCCGAGCACGTCGACGTCGCGGACCGTGACGTCACCGCGGCCGTCGTCGAAGCCGAACCAGAACCGGCCCGAGAGGTCGCGGGTCCACTGATGCCGATGCAGTTCGGCCTCCAGTTCGCGAGCAGCGGGCCGGACATCGGCCAGACCGCCGATCCGACCGCTCAGAGGCGACACCACGATGTTCCGGACGCGGTCGTGAGCCCGGTCGGTGGCGAGTCCGGCCGCCAGGATGCGGTCGGCGAAGGCGTCCACGCGGTCGTCGGCGATCCCGCGCACCTGCAGGTTCGCGCGGACGGTGATCTCGATGTGGCCGTCGCCGAACTCCTCGGCGGCCAGGGCCAGCGCCTCCAGCGCGGCCGGTTCCACCTGCCCGCCCGACAACCGGATCCGGGCCAGCCGGCCGTCGTCGGCCGGATGGGTGCGGAAGACGCCGGGACAGCGGTCGGCGGGTTTGTTCACCCCTCCAGGATATGGCCTACAGTGAAGCCCAGCCTGCCCGCGCGGAAGCCGGTTCGAGTCCGGCACGGTCGCGCCACTGTGTGGGACACCGCCCGCCACTGCCGGCGTGTGTCCTGAGTCAGACCCGCAGCGTCAGGCGACCTTCGGTCCACCGGGCCGATGTGACCGTACGACGCCGGGCGCGCACTCCCGGCGAGGAGTATCACCGTGATCACCCTGTTCTCCACTTCCGACACCGACCTGCGCACGGCCGCCACCTGCGGTGCCGACTTCCGGGTCGCGAATCCGGCCCGCACGCTGATCGACGATCTGCCCGGCCTGCTCCACGGCGCCGACCTGGTGGTCGTCCGGCTGCTCGGCGGAAAGCAGGTGTGGGAGGACGGGCTGGCAGCGGTCCTCGCCGGCCGGGCGCCGGTGGTCGTGCTGTCGGGGGAGCACAATCCGGATCCGGATCTGATGGCACTGTCGACGGTGCCGGCCGGCGTCGCCGCGCAGGCGCACGCGTACTTCGTGGCCGGCGGCCGCGAGAACCTCCTCGCGGTGCACAACTTCCTCTCCGACACCGTGCTGCTCACCGGGCTCGGCTTCGACAGCCCGACGCAGACACCGGACTGGGGGGTACTCGAGCGGCCGGCGGCCGCCGTCCCGGACGACGCGCCCGCGGTGGCGGTGCTGTACTACCGCGCCCAGCATCTCGCGGGCAACACCGACTACGTCGCCGCCCTCTGCGATGCGATCGAGGCCCACGGGGCCCGCGCCACCGGAGTCTTCTGCGCCTCCCTGCGCAGCGCACCCGATGAACTGATCGAGCATTTCGCCGAATACGACGCGCTCGTGGTGACGGTGCTGGCCGCGGGCGGGTCGACGCCGGCGCTCGCCTCGGCCGGCGGCGACGACGAATCCTGGAACGTCGAGCGCCTCGCCGCGCTCGACATCCCGATCCTGCAGGGGCTCTGCTCCACCAGTTCCCGGTCCGACTGGGCAGCCAACGACGACGGTCTGACCCCACTCGACGTCGCCAGCCAGGTGGCCGTGCCCGAGTTCGACGGCCGCATCATCACCGCACCCTTCTCCTTCAAGGAATTCGACGACAACGGGCTCCCGTTCTACGCACCCGACCCCGAACGATGCGCGCGCGTCGCCGGCATCGCCGTCGCCCATGCGCGGCTGCGGCACGTGACACCGGCGGAGAAGAAGGTGGCCCTGCTGCTGTCGGCGTACCCCACCAAGCACGCCCGCATCGGCAACGCGGTCGGTCTCGACACACCGCGCAGCCTGGTCGGAGTGCTGCGCGCCCTCCGGGATGCGGGCTACGACATCGGTCCGGCCGGCGGCGACGCGGCCGTCCCGGGCTTGGGATCACGGCCCGACGACGACGATCCGGACGCCCTGATGCACGCGCTGATCGACGCCGGCGGGCAGGACGCCGACTGGCTCACCGAGGAGGCGCTCGCGGCGAACCCGATCCGCGTCGGCGCCGCCGACTACTCGCGGTGGTTCCAGACGCTGCCGGAGCAGTTGCGCTCCGACGTCGTCGAGCACTGGGGTCCGCCTCCGGGCGAACTGTTCGTGGACCGCTCTCACGACCCCGACGGCGAGATCGTGATCGCTGCGATGGTCTTCGGGAACATCGTGCTGCTGGTGCAGCCGCCCCGCGGGTTCGGTGAGAACCCGGTCGCGATCTACCACGATCCGGACCTTCCGCCCTCGCACCACTATCTCGCCAGCTACCGGTGGCTCGCGTCGCGACCCGATCGGGACGGCTGGGGCTTCGGAGCCGACGCCGTGGTGCACATCGGAAAACACGGCAATCTGGAGTGGCTGCCCGGCAAGATGGTGGCGCTCTCGGCCGATTGCGGCACCGACGCGGCGCTGGGCGATCTGCCGCTGATCTACCCGTTCCTCGTCAACGACCCCGGCGAGGGAACGCAGGCCAAGCGGCGCGCGCACGCGGTCCTGGTGGATCACCTCATCCCGCCGATGGCGCGAGCCGAGACGTACGGCGACATCAACCGTCTCGAGCAACTGCTCGACGAGCACGCCAACATCTCGGCGCTCGACCCGGCCAAACTCCCCGCCATCCGGCAACAGATCTGGACACTGCTGACCGCGGCCAAGATGGACCAGGACCTCGGGCTCTCCGAGCGGCCCGACGAGGACGTCTTCGACGACATGCTGCTGCACGTGGACGGATGGCTCTGCGAGATCAAGGACGCCGCCATCCGCGACGGCCTGCACGTCCTCGGGCAGGCGCCAGACGGCGAGATGGAGATCGACCTCGTGCTCGCGATGCTGCGCGCCCGCCAGCTCTGGGGCGGCTCGCAGACGCTGCCCGGACTGCGCGAGGCCCTCGGACTCACCGAGAACGCCTCGGCGCGCGGGGAGGTCGACCGAGTGGAGGCGACAGCCAGGCGATTGGTCAGCACCTGCGCCGAGGGGGGCTGGACCCCCGAGGCCGTCGCGGCCGCGGCCGACGGCCAACCCGACGACGTGCACCGGATCCTGGCCTTCGCCGGGGACGAGGTGATCCCGCGACTGCGCCAGACCACGTGCGAGACGGACCGGGTCCTGCATGCGCTCGCCGGCGGGTTCATCCCGGCCGGTCCGAGCGGATCGCCGCTGCGAGGCCTGATCAACGTGCTCCCCACGGGTCGCAACTTCTACTCCGTCGACCCGAAGGCCGTCCCGTCGCAGCTGGCCGCCGAGACCGGTCGGGCGATGGCTGATTCGCTTCTCGAACGCTATCTCGCCGACCACGGCGAGTACCCGGAGTCCGTCGGGCTCTCGGTGTGGGGGACCAGCGCCATGCGTACCTCCGGCGACGACATCGGGGAGGTCCTGGCGCTGCTGGGCGTCACGCCGGTGTGGGACGAGGGCTCGCGCCGCGTGGTCGATCTGGAGCTCGTGCCGCTCGCCGAACTCGGCCGCCCGAGGATCGACGTGACGGTGCGGATCTCCGGCTTCTTCCGCGACGCGTTCTCCCACGTCGTGGCGATGATGGACGATGCCGTGCAGCTCGCGGCCGACGCCGACGAGCCGGACGAGCAGAATTACGTCGCCGCGCACGCTCGGGCCGCGATCGCCGAACACGGGGACGCCCGCCGCGCCACCACGCGCGTCTTCGGCTCGCGGCCCGGCACGTACGGCGCCGGCCTGTTGCAGCTCATCGACTCCAAGCAGTGGCGCACCGACGAGGACTTGGCCGCGGTCTACACCGAGTGGGGCGGCTATGCCTACGGCCGCGGTCTCGACGGAGTCGCCGCCGTCGAGGACATGCGGGCCGCGTACCGACGCATCGCGGTGGCGGCGAAGAACACCGACACCCGCGAACACGACATCGCCGATTCGGATGACTACTTCCAGTACCATGGCGGGATGGTCGCCACCGTGCGGGCGCTCACCGGCACCGCACCGGAGGCCTACATCGGCGATTCCACGCGCCCGGACTCGGTACGCACCCGCACCCTGCACGAAGAGACCTCCCGCGTGTTCCGCGCTCGGGTGGTCAACCCGCGCTGGCTCGCGGCAATGCGCAGGCACGGATACAAGGGGGCCTTCGAGATGGCCGCCACCGTCGACTACCTCTTCGGATACGACGCCACCACCGATGTGGTGGCCGACTGGATGTACCAGCAGCTCACCGAGCAGTACGTGCTCGACGAGACCAACCGCGAGTTCCTCGATGCGGCCAACCCCTGGGCCCTGCACGGCATCACCGAAAGGCTTCTCGAGGCGGTGGAGCGGAAGATGTGGCACGAGCCACCCGCCGACATGCTGACCGAACTCCGCCGCGTGTACCTCGAAGCCGAGGGCGACATCGAGGCGCGCTCGGAACAGGAGTGAGCCGCCTGCGCCGAGGTCGCTGAGCAGCGGGGGAGCAAAACCGGGTCCTCGTTCGTTGAACGCTGTGTGAGCGCCGGTGACTGCACCGGCGCAGAGAGGACCTGACATGCGATACCTGTTCGTCGGCTATGTGATCGCCGAGATCGCGGCCTTCTGGGCGATGGCGCACTTCCTCGGATTCGCCTGGGCATTCCTCATCACCGTGCTCGCCGCCGGCGTGGGGTTCGCGGTGCTCGGGCGCCGAGCCCGCACCTTGGGCACCGACATGCGCAAGGCGATGCGGAACGAGATCGGCGCGGGCCGCCCGATCACCGACTCCGCTCTGTTCGCGGTCACCGCCACGCTCATGATCCTTCCCGGGATCGTGTCGACGATCGTCGGACTGTTGCTGATGACTCCGCCGGCGCGCCGCCTGCTGCGACCGGTGGTCGCCGCCACCGCTGCCCGCAGAGCCACGGCGATGGCCGGCCGGATGACGGTGATCGACCTCGGGGGCCGGCCCGCCGGCGGCCGAGGCTTCGGGTTCGGCGGGCACGGTTACGTCGACGGGACGGTCGAAGGCGTGGTCGTGGACACCACGGTGCGCAACCCGGACGGCTCGGTTCACGCCGACCTACCGTCGCTGCCGCCGACCCGCCGCGACTGAGTAGTCCGTCACCTTGGCGAACCGCGACCGGCGCGGCAGAAGACCCGTCTGGGAGAATGACGGCGTGACGACGCAGCTGCTCCTCGGAGGCATGGTCTACTCCTCGCCGGCGGTACCCGACGCCACCGCGATGGCGGTGACCGACGGGACGGTCGTATGGGTAGGGACCGACGACGTCGGCCGGGCCCTGCACCCGGACGCGCACGTGATCGATCTGCAGGGACGGTTCGTCAGCCCCGCGTTCGTCGACTGCCATGTTCATCTCACCGACACCGGCATCGCGCTCGGCGGCCTCAACCTGTCCGGAGCCGCCAGCCGCTCGGAATGCCTGCGGATGCTGGCCGAGTACCTCTCCGAGCACGATGAGGACCTCGTCTGGGGGCTCGGCTGGGACGCATCGGCGTGGTCGAGTGACGAGCCGGGCCAGGACTCGCCGCCGACCACGTCCGACCTCGACGCCGTCGCCGGCGGCCGCGCCGTGTACCTCGCCCGGATCGATGAGCATTCGGCCGCGGCGTCGTCGGGGCTGCGCCGCCTGGTTCCGGGACTCGAGTCCGAGCACGGGTACTCGCCCGAACAGCCGCTCGTCGCGGACGCGCACCACCGGGTCCGCACCACAGCGCGCAATCTGATCGGTGCCACCGCGCGCAGGCGCGCCCAGTTGCGGGCCCTCGACCACGCGGCCGCCCGCGGTGTGGTCGCCGTCCACGAGAACGGCGGCCCCGACATCAGCGGGCTCGACGACTTCCGGTCGCTCGCCGACCTCGACCACGGGGTCGGCGTGCGGCGGTACTGGGGCGAGGCGGCGTCGTCCGTCGACGAGGTGCGGCACATCCTCGACCGCACCGGGGCCGATGCCATCGGCGGCGACCTGTTCGTCGACGGCGCGCTCGGCTCCCACACCGCCTGGCTGTGCGAGCCCTACAGCGACTGGTCGAGCACCAGCGGTGTCAGCTACCTCTCCGAGCAGGTGATCCTCGATCACCTGCGCGCCACCACCGAGGCCCGCGTGCAGGCCGGCTTCCACATGATCGGTGACGCCGCCGCGGCCGCCGTCGCTCAGTCGATGGAGGTGCTGGCGGCCGAACTCGGCACACCGGCCCTGGCGCGGTGCGTTCACCGTCTCGAACACGCGGAGATGGTCACCCGCGCCCAGGCCGAGATCTTCGCCCGGTGCGGCGCCGTCGCGAGCATGCAGCCGCTGTTCGACGCCGCATGGGGAGGCACCGAGGATCTGTACGCCACGCGCCTCGGCGATCGGGGTACCGGGTTGAACGATTTCGCGATGCTCGCGAAGGCCGGAGTGTCCCTCGCCTTCTCCAGCGACTCCCCGGTGTGCGACATCGACCCGTGGTCCACCGTCCGGGCCGCGGCGCACCATCGCACGGCCTCGAGTTCGATCTCGCCGCGCGCCGCCTTCGCGGCGTGCACCCGGGGCGGCTGGCGCGCCGGCGGGGTCAACGACGGCCTCACCGGAACGCTGGTCCCCGGTGCGCCCGCGCACTACGCCGTGTGGGAGGTGGACGAACTCGTGGTCGCAGCGGCCACCGAGAACGTGCAGCGGTGGTCCACCGATCCGCGCTCGCGGGTGCCGGCCCTGCCGGATGTGGCACCGGGAGCTCGACTGCCCGAGTGCGTCGAGACCGTCGCCGGAGGCCGGACCATCTTCCGTCGCGCGTGACCGCCGTCCGTTGGTGGCAGCGGGTCCCGGTCGCCGCGGCGGCCGGCGGCCTGATGTACGCGTCGTTTCCGCCTCTGCACCATGTGTGGTGGCTGGCGCCCGTCTCACTGGGGCTGCTGTACGCCGTCATGACGGTCGGCCGCCCGTCGGTGAAGAGCTGCGCTGGGTCCGGCTTCGTCTTCGGCCTCGCCTTCTTCGTCCCGCTGCTGCCGTGGATCGGGGAGTACGTCGGACCACTGCCGTGGCTCGCGCTCGCCGCCGTGATGGCCGGCTATCTCGCGCTCTTCGGCGCTCTTGCGGCGGTCACCATGCGGCTGCGCGCGCGGCCGCTGTGGTTCGCACTCAGCTGGGTCACCGTCGAAGCCGTCCGCTCCGCCTTCCCCTTCGGGGGCTTTCCCTGGGGGCGTACCGCCTTCAGCCAGGTGGACGGCTGGTACCTGCCGCTCACGTCGGTGATCGGCGTTCCCGGCGTCGCCTTCGTGATCGCGCTCACCGGGGCCTCCGCGGTGGAGGTCATCGGCAGGCTCCTGCATCGACCGACCAGGACCGCCCGATCGGCGGGTGCCGCTCTGGCGATCGCGGCGGTGGTCGTGCCCCTGGCCGCCGGTGCGGCGCTGTCGCGCATCGGAAGCCCGCTGACGTCGCCGGCCGGCACCAGCGACATCGCCGCCGTGCAGGGAAACGTGCCGAGACTGGGCCTCGATTTCGACACCCAGCGCCGCGCCGTCCTCGACAATCACGTCCGGGAGACGCTCGGGCTCGCCGCCGAGATCGACTCCGGCCGGCGCAGCAGGCCCGACCTGGTGCTGTGGCCGGAGAACGCGGCCGACGCGCCTCCGACGGTGTACCGGGACTCCGCCGAGAGCATCCGGGCGGCCGTCACGGCGGTGGGCGCCCCGGTGGCCTTCGGCACCTGGATTCCCCTCGACGGCGGCGGCACCACCAATACCGTGCTGCTCTGGGGCGAACACGGCGGATTCGCCGACGACCAGCCCTCGGGACGGTACGACAAGCACATCGTCCAGCCCTTCGGCGAATACCTCCCGTGGCGCAGCTTCTTCCGGATCTTCTCGTCGTACGCCGATCGAGCCGGCGACTTCCGGCCGGGCACGGGACCCGCGGTCCTCACCGCGCACACCCGTCACGGAGACGTGGTGATGGGCGTGTCGACCTGCTGGGAGGTGGCTTTCGACCGCGCACCCGCGCAATCGGTTCGCGAAGGCGCACAGATCCTGTTCGTGCCGACCAACAATGCGACCTTCGGCAAGACCGACATGACCTACCAGCAGCTGGCGATGTCGCAGGTCCGTGCCGTGGAGACGGGTCGCAGCGTCGTCGTGGCGGCCACCAGCGGAGTCAGCGCGCTCATCGCGCCGGACGGTTCGCTGATCGCCGAGAGCGAGATCTTCACACCCGACGTCCTGCAGGCCCGCATGGAGTTGCGGTCCGGGCAGACCCTCGCCGTCAGGCTCGGCCCCTGGCCGCAGCGGCTCGCGATCCTCGCCACGGTGGTGGCATTTTTGTACGCGCTGCGCGGACGCATTAGCCTCGATGTGTTCGCCGGTCGGAGGGGACCGGCCACGAAGAAGGAGCACGATGGCCAGCAGGCAACCTGAATCGCGCATCGTAGGGGCGAACGGCGAGGGCGCCCTCGTGGTGATCCCGACCTTCAACGAGCGCGAGAACCTGCCACACATCGTCGGTCGCCTGTTGACCGCTCAGCAGGGCATTCACGTGCTGGTGGTCGACGACTCCAGCCCGGACGGCACGGGCGAGGTCGCCGACCGGCTCGCAGCGGACGACGCGGCGGCCCGCATTCACGTCATGCATCGCACCGTCAAGGACGGTCTGGGCAAGGCCTATCTGGCCGGATTCGCGTGGGGTCTGGAGCGTGACTACGCGGTCATCGTCGAGATGGACGCCGACGGCAGTCACGCTCCCGAGCAGTTGTTCCGGCTGCTGGAGGGCATCAATGAGGGCGCCGACCTGGTGATCGGTTCGCGATACGTTCCCGGCGGCGAGCTGGTGAACTGGCCCAAGCGCCGCGAGCTCCTCTCCAAGGGCGCCAACACGTATGCGCGGCTGGCGCTCGGCGCCAAGGTCAAAGACATCACCGCCGGTTACCGCGCTTTCCGCCGAGAGGTGCTGGAGAAGATCGGTCTCGATCAGGTGGAGTCGGCGGGCTACTGCTTCCAGATCGACCTCGCGTGGCGCTCGCTGCAGAACGGCTTCACGATCCGTGAGGTGCCGATCACCTTCACCGAACGCGAGATCGGCGAGTCGAAGATGGACGGCGGCGTGATCGCGGAATCGTTCCTCAACGTCGCCCGGTGGGGAATCCGCGGCCGCCTCGACAGGCTCCGCGGACGCTAGTATTCGGCACGGGCTCGCACCCGGAAACGAATCAGCCCCCAGAGAATCGATTTCTCCGGGGGCTGACGTCGTATTGCGTCGCGGTTATGCCGAACCGCCGCGCCGGCGCTGCTTGAGCAGGTCCAGACGCTCGGCCAGCAGCACCTCGAGTTCCTCTTCGGAGCGGCGCTCCAGGAGCATGTCCCAGTGCGTGCGCGGCGGCTTGCCCTTCTTCTCCTCGGGCACGCCGCCTTCGAGGAGCTTGCCCTCCATGCCGTTCTTGCACGGCCACGTCGCGGGGATCTCCGCATCGTCGGCGAACGGGATGTCGAAGATCTCACCGTTGTCGGTGCGGTACTGGACGAGCCGACGCGGCGCGAGGTCGTGATCACGGTCGGTCTCGTAGCTCACCGCCCCGAGCCGGCTACCACGCAGGACTCGATCAGCCATGAAGTCTTCCTCTCAAACGGTCGGGTGACGGTGTCCATTCTACGCGGTCCACGACGTGGACGGCGTTCCACGGTACCGTCGTGATGTGTCCGAATCCCCGGCTCCCGAAAGCCCTGCGAACGAACCGCAGTCTCGTCGCCGCCCGTACGCATGCGCCTGGTGCGGTCGTCAGATGGTGGATTCGGAGCGGGGGCGCAGACGCAAGTACTGCAAGCGGTCGTGCCGGCAGCGCGCCTACGAACAGAGAACGCTCCTCGAGGGCACCTCTATTCCCGAGGATGCGATCATCCTCAGCCACGCGGAGGCCGAAGACCTCGGAGACCGGATGTTCGCGCTCCGCTGCGCTGCGGAGGACTTGTCGACCGCACTCGGGGAGAAGGCCGATCGTCAGACGCTGACCGACCTGGCCGCCGAGGTCCTGCGGCTGGCGAGTGAGGCCGAACGGTTGCGTTGACCGCCGGCTGCCGAGCCGGGAGAGGCAGGTCACGGACTTCCGGAGCCGGCGGCGCGCGCGAACGCCGTTAAGATCGTCAGGGTGAACGACGAACGGCGCGACGACTCGGCTCCCGACGTCGTCTCCGTGCGTCCGCTTCACCGGGCGGGGGAACTGCTCGCGCGCACCGATGAGAGCCAGGCGGCTGTTCGGGCCGCTCAGATCGCGCGCAGGCTCGCGCCGGTGGACGGCAGACTCCCGTCCGGCGACCGCACCTCCGACCGGGTCGCCCGCCTCCTCAACGACGTGCGGCCCGACCGTCCCAGCGCGATCCGGGAACTCGGTCTGGCCTCGGTGGCCGTCTGGCAGTCGCTCATCGAACGCAGACGCCCCGACCCGGCCGGTCCGATCCCGGCCACGATTCTCTTCACCGACCTCGTCGGCTTCTCGTCCTGGGCGCTGCGCGCCGGAGACGACCAGGTGCTGGAGTTGTTGACCGCCGTCAACGCTGCGTGCGAGGAGGTGATCAGGGCGCACGGCGGCCAGGTGGTGAAAACGCTCGGCGACGGCACGATGGCGGTCTTCCTCGATCCGGGGGAGGCCATCGCCGCAGCTCACGAGGCGGTGGGTGCGGTGAGCGCGATCGTCGTCGGCGGCTTCCGGCCGGCTCTGCGCGCCGGACTGCACACCGGCACCCCGCGAGCGGTCGGTTCGGATTTCCTCGGTGTGGACGTGAACATCGCGGCGCGGGTCTGCGATGCGGCGGGCGGTGGCGAGGTGTATGCGAGCGAGTCCGCCCTCGACCAGCTCGATCCCGATGACTACATGCTCCGCCGCAAGCGGTTCAAGGCCAAGGGCGTACCGCGCGAACTCCAGGTGTTCCGCGTCGTTCCGCGGTACTGACGATGCCCTTCGACGACGACGAGCTGGAAGAGTTCTACCGGCGCATCGAGTCGCGGACCGCGGCGGCGAATGCGCGTCCGCGCAAGCGCAGGCGCCAGGTGCCCCGCGTGCAGTTCGCCTGTCCGACGCCGGAGAAGATCGCCTATCCGTCGCAGGCGGCGGTGACCGGCGCGATCCTGGCGGTGGCTCGCAACTCTCGAGGTCGCCCCAGCCTACGGTCATACGAATGTGTGTGCGGCGCATGGCATCTCACGAGTGCCATACCCCGCCCGCCGGGCAGCCGGTGATCCGGGTGCCCGGCGACGGCGTCACTGCCCGCGGAAGTTCGGCGGACGCTTCTCGAAGACGGCGGTGACCGCCTCGGTGAGATCGTCGCTCGGCAGGAAGGCCGCGTTCCACGCCGCGACGTAGCGGAGGCTGTCGTCGACGCGCGCGCTCCGGCTGTGATCGAGGACATCCTTGACGCCCTGCACTACGAGGGGAGCGTTGGCCGCGATCTCGGCCGCGATCCCCCGCGCGGCGGCAAGGGCGGCGTCCTTGTCGTCGTACACGTCGCTGACGAGGCCGATCTTCTCTGCGCGAGCGGCATCGATGTCCTTGCCGGTCAGCGCGAGTTCACGGGTGTGACCTTCGCCGATGATCAGCGGCAGGCGGGCGAGCGAACCCATGTCCGCGACGATGGCGACCTTGACTTCGCGCACGCTGAACTTCGCGTCGGCGCTGGCCACCCGGATGTCGGCGGCGCTGATCAGGTCGACGGCACCGCCGATGCACCAGCCCGAGATCGCGGCGACGACCGGCTTGCGGCAGTCGGCGACGGCGTCGATGGCCCGCTGCATGCGCTTGATGGTGTGATGGAACTCAGTGCGGGGACCGGCCTTCGCATCCGGGGCCAGCACCTTGCCGAAGTCGCCCATCATCGCGGGCAGGTCGAGGCCGAACGAGAAGTGCTTGCCCGATCCGGAGAGCACCACTGCGCGCACATCCGGGTCCGCGTCGATCGCCTCGAACAGCGGGGCGGACTCGGCCCAGAAGTCGGGGCCCTGAGCGTTGCCCTTGCTGGGGCCGATGAGCGTCACCTCGGCGACGTGATCGGCGACGGTCACCTCGAACGCCTTGTAGGGATGCGTCCGGTATGCGGGGGAGTCCGTGAGAGTCTTGTCCTGAGTCACGGACCCGATGCTACCCACCCGGGGTTACTCATGAGTAACCCCGGGTGGATCCGGCAGTCGTCAGTCGCGA
The DNA here is from genome assembly GCF_039531975.1 of Gordonia cholesterolivorans. Classification (NCBI taxonomy): domain Bacteria; kingdom Bacillati; phylum Actinomycetota; class Actinomycetes; order Mycobacteriales; family Gordoniaceae; genus Gordonia; species Gordonia cholesterolivorans. Next base: position 19,932 of record NZ_BAAARB010000023.1, read on the forward strand.
TGCAGCCGCGGCAGCAGTTCGGCCGTCTTCTGATCGGTCCACCCTTCGGGGGTGAGGATCGCTGCCCACGCCGTCGGAATCTCTCGCAGATAGTTGTGACCGTGTCCGTCGGGGACGTCGACGGCCACCGCCATATCGGCGGCGACCTGCAGGAAGGTGACGAACGGGATCCAGTTCACCGCTGAGAGCACGTCGGAGCCACGGGGCTCCTTGAGCCAGTCGGGCTTGTTGAGCACGAGATCCGGATTCCACCACGAGATGGGATCGGACGCGTGCTGTAGGTAGACGATGCGACCGCGGTCCCATTCCACACCGGCCGGGCGCTCGAGGTCCTTGGCCGTGTTGATGAATCGGACCTGCTCACCGTCATTGAAGATCGGCAGCACTTCCGGGGTACCAGCGTCACGGTCGGCGGTGGTGTCCACCCACGTCTGGTTGCTGAACGTGGGGCCGGTCAGCAGGGCGCCGTCGGTCCGGGCGCTCATCGTCGCGACAGAGCCGAACGGGGCCTCGGCGCCGAACGATCCGAGGCTCTCGCCGAAGACCACGACCTTGGGCCGTTGCGCCTCGGGGATACGCCGCACCAGCCGGTCGACCGCCTCGAACAGCGCGCGTCCGGCCTGGCGCGCGCGCTCCTGGTCGACGAGGAACGAGAGCCAGCTCGGCAGCATCGAATACTGCATGGACACCATCGCGGTGTCGCCGTTGTACATGTACTCCAGGGAGTCGAGGTTGGCCTGATTGACCCAGCCGGTGCCCGTCGACCCAGCGATGCCGATCAGTTTGCGCTGCAGACCGCCCGTCCGGACCAGTTCCTGGGCCGCCAGTTCAGCGCTGTCTTGGATCGAGTCCGCCGAATCGAGCCCGGCGTAGACCCGGATGGGTTCTTTCGCCGGCGCCTTGTTGAACGCCTCGAGTTCGGCGACCGTCGGGCCGGTCGAGACGAAGGTGCGACCCATGCGGCCCAGGCTCGCCCAGCTGACCACCGACTCCGGTCCGCCGGAACGCAGTGTGGAGGTCGGGGGAGCCGAATCGGGATTGGTCTCATTGTTCAGCGCCGCGAAGGAGTTGTTCAACGCCGACATGCCGTAGTCGGCGACCGCGCCGTTGAGGATCAGGACGCTCACGACGACCATCACCGTCGCCGCGGTGATCCCGGCGATCCGGGGTGGGATGCGCCGGCTCATGCGGCGCGCGAGCATCCGCAGCAGCGCACCCCACGCCTGCCCGACGCCGAGCAGGACCCCGAAGACCACCACCGCCACCACCACGATGATCGGGTACGCGGTCCAGTTGAGGTGTTCCACGCCCATCAGGTCACGCAGTTCCTCCTGCCAGCGGTGATACCAGTAGAGCATGAAGACGGTGCCTGCGAGGAAGACGATCGTGAGTCCCACCCACCACCATCCGCGCGGACGCGGCCAGGGTTCTCGACGGGACACCAGGTATCGAGCCAGCCATGTGAAGAAGGCTCCGATCGCGTAGCCGATCGCGGCGGCAGCGGCGCTGACGAGGCCTTGGAACAGGGGTCCGCGCGGCAGCAGCGACGGTGTCACCGACAGCCACAGCAGGACCGTCGCGACGACCAGACCGCCATACGACAATCGTCTGGAGTACCGCGACCACAGACGCACCACGGCGTTCGGAGACGAGGCGTCCGATTCCGCATCGCCGGCGTGCGTGGCGTCGGCGCGGGTCTCTTCGACGGCGTCGGCTTCGGTCGCAGGCGGCGCGTCGGTCGGTTCTTCAGCGGCCATGAGCCTGCCTTCCATGTGCCTGATGTGACCCCTCACTTTAGAAGCAGGAGTGCCGAGATCGCGTGTGCCACGATGGTTTCGTGAACTCGATCCCTGATCCGCTGTCCATCGCCGACGTCCACGTGAGCCTGCCGGTGGCCGATCTCGACGCCGCGTCGCGGATGTACGACCTTCTCCTGGGTGAATCCGAGGGGCTGCGCTGGGCGGCGTCGAATGCGACGGTCGCACTCCGGGACGGGCGGACCGACGCCGACGCGCACGCCGTCGAACCGACGGTCGACTTGACTGTCGCCGATTACGACGGTGCCGCAGCGCTCCTGCGTCGGCGGGGCCTGACCCTGGACGATACGGACGGCGCTGCGGCGATCGTCGGCGCCTCGCCGCTGCGCATCACCGCCGGCCCGCAGGTCCGGCCCACCGGCCGGATGCTCGACCACATCGTCCTCACCGCGCCCGATGCCGACCGGGCCGTCGCGCTCCTCGGCGGCCGGCTCGGGATCAACCTGCGCCTCGTCCGCGAGCTCGGCGACGGGATGTGCCAGCTCTTCTTCCGGACACGCACCGTCGTGATCGAGGTCGTCGCCGGAGCCCCGGACGCCGGCGACCGCCTCGGACTCATGGGACTGGCCTGGCGCACCGACGACATCGTCGCCGAACGGCATCGCCTGGCGGGCGCCGGCCTCGAAGTCAGCGATGTCCGCACCGGCCGCAAGGGAGGCACTCGCGTATGCACCGTCCGGGAACCGGCACTGGGCACGGCCACCCTGCTCATCGAGCAGTAGGCATCGCGCAGTAGGGATCGCGCAGTAGTCAGCCAGCAGCAGCGACTTCCGCGCCGAAGGCTCAGTCCGCTTCGAGCGCGGACACGCGGTGCCACCGGCTCCGGTAGAAGACCAGCGGATCGACAGTCGGGTCACCGGAATGTCGATCGACGGCGAGCACCGCGATCACATGGTCGCCCGCGGTGACGATCTGCCGCGGCCGGGTGACGAACACTGCGGCGGCTCCGTCGAGCAGAACGGCGCCGCCGGCCTCACGGCGCCAACCAAGACCGTCGAATCTGCGCGGAGCCGCTCGACGGAAGGCGTCGGCCACCGGCGGCTGGTCCGCGGCGAGCACGCTCACTCCCCACTGCGGCACAGCCGAGAGCCGCGGGAGCGTGGTCGACGTCGCAGCGATGTTGACCGACACCAACGGCGGGTCCAGTGACACCGAGGTGAACGAACTCGCGATCAGGCCGAACGGTCCGTCCGCATCGACGGCGGCCACGGTGACCAACCCGGTGGGGTAGCGGGCCATGGTTGCCCGCAACGTCGGCTCGGTTTCGAACGCGGTGGTCATCACCAGAGTCCTCCCCGCGGCGTCAGTGTGCGGCCGTCAGAAAAGGCGCGGCAGCGACGCGTCCGGGACTGTTTCCCGGCACCGCGAACAGACCGCGCAGCACCAACTGCGGTATCACGCCTTCCCCGAACCAGTACAGCTCTTCCAAGTGCGGGTAACCCGACAGGACGAACTCATCGATGCCCAGCGCGGCGTACTCGGCGATGCGGTCGGCCACCTCGGCATGACTGCCCACTAGCGCGGTGCCCGCGCCTCCGCGCACCAAACCGACACCCGCCCATAGGTTCTCGGCCACTTCCAGAGCCCGCGGATCGCGCCACGATCCGTCACCGCGGTGGGCGGCGTGCAGATCGCGCATCGCCGCCTGTCCCGCCGACTCGCTGCGTGCCAGGCCCTCCTGGGCGGCGCGAACGGTGTCCTCGTCGAGCGCTGCGAGCAGGCCGGCTGCCGCGGTCCACGCCTCGTCCGCGGTGTCCCGGGAGATGACGTGCAGCCGAATGCCGAATCGCACCGTTCGGCCCCGCTGCGCGGCGAGGCCGCGGATCCAGTCGATCTTCGCCGCCACCGCCGCCGGCGGCTCGCCCCAGGTCAGGTAGACGTCACTGTGCCGCGCGGCGACGGGACCGGCCTCGGGAGAGGATCCGCCGAAGTAGATCGGGATCTCCTCTGCGGGCAGCCGATGCAGCGCTGCGTCGTCGACCTGCAGGTGCCTGCCGCGGTGCGTCACCCGTTCGCCGCGCCACAGTCCGCGGACCACGGTCAGGAACTCGTCGGTGCGGGCGTAGCGCGAGGGTTTGTCGAGGAAGTCGCCGAACGCCCGCTGTTCATGGGGCTCGCCGCCGGTGACCACGTTCAGCAGGAGCCTGCCGGGCGCGTGCCTGCTGAAGGTCGCAGCCATCTGTGCGGCAAGAGTCGGGCTCACCAGCCCCGGACGGAGGGCGACCAGGAATCCCAGGCGCTCCGATTCCCGCGCGATCATCGCCGTCGTGAGCCAGGCGTCCTCGCACCAGGCACCGGTGGGCGTGAGTGCCGCGGTGAATCCGAAGTCCTCCGCCGCGCGGGCGATCGAACTCAGGTAGCCGATCGAGGCGGGCCGATCGCCGCGGGCGGCCCCGGCCGGAAGCCCGTGTCCGCCGCCGACGATGAACCGGGAATCGCCGTAGGTCGGCAGAAACCAGTGGAGCTTCAGTGCGGGGCGCTCGGTGTTCGACTGCTCTGACGGACTCGCGACCGGAGCTGTCGGGATCGCGGACCGGTTGGCCGTCACGGTGGTCGAGGAGGGGGTCTGTGCCATGTCTTCTTCCTGTGGAGGATCAGATGTTGCCGTGGGCGGGGGGCCGGGTGCCCGCGAGCGCCCATCGGCCGAGATGAGCGAGCTTCCATCGCTCGGGATCGTGAAGGGTGTGGGTTCGCGCGTCGCGCCAGTACCGCGAGAGGTTCGACGCCGCCGCGGCCGCCCTGGTGCCGCCGAAGTCGAACAGCGCCTCGCCCGCATGCCGGGCCGCACGCCCGGCGGCGACCTTGGCCGCGGCCGTGGCCAGCGACGCCTCTGCGACGAGTTCGGGCGGCTCGCCTGCGACTTCGGCCGTCTCGATGGCCCGGACCGCGGCGTCGAGCAGAGCCCGCGCCGCGCGGACCGTGAGTTCGAGTTCGCCGGCCGAGGCCAGCAGGAGGGGATCGTCGACCGCGCGCTCCACGCCGGCCTCGAACCAGGGACGAGCGCGTTGCGCGGCCTCGGCTCCGGCCGCCAGCGCACCGGAGGCCAGACCGGCGTCGACGGCGGCGTGCAGCAGCTGCGCGCGAGCGCCATACGTGCTCGGTCTCTCGAACAGCTCGTCGAAAGCCACCACCTGCTCCGGCTCGACAGGAACATCGTCGAACTCGACCGTCCCCGATGCGGTGGTCCGCTGGCCGACCGCGTCCCAATCGTCGAGGATCGACACGCCTTCGGTCTCGGCCGGCAGATAGACCAGAACGCGACCGCCGTCGGGGCCGAGGGCGCGCACCGCCAGCAGATCGGCGAGGACCGCACCGGTGCAGTAGAACTTCTTGCCCGACAGGCGCAGTCCGCGCGCTGTCCGAACCACGCTCGTAGCGTCGTCCACGGCTGTCGCGCCGCCGCGCTCGCTCTGGGCGTTGGCCAGGCGCGCACCGCCGGCGACCCGTCCGAAGACCTCCTCGGCGAGTCCGGGCGGCGCGAGCCGCGCGAGGGCGTCGAGGAAGGTGAAGTGGCTCTGGGGGATCTGCGCCAGGCTCGGGTCGACGGCGGCCAGTGCGGCGATGAGCCCCGCCGCCGACCCGATGCCCAGACCGTGTCCGCCGTACTCCACCGGAACGGTGACCGCCAGCAATCCCGCCCCCGCCAGGAGATCGAGCTCCGCGCGGGGAAGTACGCGGTCGCGGTCGCGGTCCGAGGCGGTGCGCGCGATCTCCGGCAGCAGGCCCGGCAGAACGGTGGCGATTGGATCGGCTGTGACGGCGGTGGTCTCTGCGGCTCGACTCGAGACGGGACTCATGGTGGAGAGGACCTCTGGGTTCGACGGCGGACGGTGGTCGGTTCAGCTGTACAGCGTGAACTGCGGGGCGCGGCGGTTCAGCGTCCAATCGCCGACCTCGCGGGCCTTGTATGCGACCGGATCGTGCACCGTGTGCGTTCGCAGGTTGCGCCAGTGCCGATCGAAGCCGTAGGAGGTCGTCGTCGCGCGAGCTCCCTGGATCTCGAACAGCCGCGAAGCCACGTCGAGGGACACCTTGGTCGTGACGTACTTGGCCTCGGCGATCGCGATCGCGGCTTCGGCACGCTGGTCGGGCGTGAGGTCCGGGCCGATGTCGAGTGCGCTCTGCAGCGCCTCACCCGCGTGGTCGGCGAGCAGCGCCGCGGCGGTGACCTCGGAGCGCAGCGCGCCGACCAGCTCGAGGATGTACGGATCGTCGGTCGCGCTCTCCAGACCGGAGGTCTCCCACGGTGAGGCGTGCAGGCGAGTCCAGTCCAGTGCCTCCTCGAGTGCACCTTCGGCGGTGCCGATGTAGAAGTTGACGAAGGCCAGCTGCCAGTGCGGGGTCACGAGAGTCTGATATGCGCTCGGCACGCGTCCGGTCAGCGGATCCTCGCCGAGGATCTCGCTGCGCTCGATGCGCACACCGTCGAAGACCACTCCGCCGGAGTCGGTCAGTCTCTGGCCGATGTTGTCCCAGTCGTTCAGCGGTGTGAACCCTTCGCGCCGGGCCGGGATGGACAGGAACACCAGGTCGCCGTCGAGTTCGGCGGTCACCGACAGCTGGTCGGCGACACCGGCTCCCGAGGCGAAGGTGCGCCGGCCGTCGAGCCGGAAACCGGACCCGTCACGGGTGAGCGTCAGACCGGATGCGCCGCGCGGATTCTGCACGCCGCCCCAGAAGGGCTTGAACTGTGCGTTGCGGCGCGAGAGTTCGTCGGCCTGATCGGCGGTCCCGAACAGGTGCGGTATGCGCTGCTGTGCGTAGTGGTAACCGAGCAGGTGCGCGATCGAGGTGTCGCCGCGGGCGACGTGTCGGGTCAGTTGCTGCGACTGCGAATAGTCCAGTCCCGAGCCTCCGTACTCCACCGGCTCACCGACCTGCAGCAGGTCGGCTTCGCGAAGCAGTTCGATCTCGGCCAGCGGCGGCTTGTTCGCGCGGTCACGCTCGGCGGCGGTGGCCCGCAATTGCGCCGCGACGAGGTCGGCGCGGCGCAGTGCGGCGTCGAACCGGGCCAGGTCGTCGGACGCGGGCGGTGCGGTGTGGTCGGTGACGGTCATGGGTTGCCTTCTTTCGATCCGGATGGAATGAGGAGGTGGGAGCTCACCGGGCGGCGAGGACGCCGTGACGGGCGAGCTCGGATTCGAGGCGGCCGCTGACGGCGAGGTCGTTCTCGAGATCGCGAACGATCGGCAGGATCTTCTCGCCGAAGTAGACGACGTCCTCGTGGTAGTGCAGAAAGCCCAGGAGCAGCAGATTCACGCCGCGGGTCTTGTAGGCGACGATGCGCTCGGCGATCTGTTCGGGTGTGCCGATCAGTCCGGTGCGGAAACCGTCGTTGTACTGGACGAGGTCGGCGAACTCCGAGTCCTGCCACATGCCCTTGCCGTCCGAGGTGGACGAGCCGGCCTGCTTGACCGCGGATCCGAATCCCTCTACCGCCTCGCGGTCCGCCTTGTCGACGATCTCTCGGAGCACGTCGCGGGCCTCGCTCTCCGTGTCGCGTCCGATGAGGAAGCCGTTGAGGCCGAACTTGACCGTGCGGTCGTGCAGTGCCGCTTCGGTTAGCACGTCGCTGACCTGCTCGCTGATACCGTCGAAGTCTCTACCGTTGCTGAAGTACCAGTCCGAGACCCGACCGGCCATCGCTCGAGCCGCGGTCGAGTTGCCGCCTTGGAAGATCTCCGGATGCGGGCGTCCGGGCAGGTCGAGCGGCTTCGGCTTCAGATCGAAATCATGGAGACGATAGAAGTCGCCCGCGAGGTCGGCGTGGTCGTCGGTCCAGATCCGCCGTAGGTAGGTGATGAACTCCTCGGCGCGGCGGTAGCGTTCGTCGTGCTCGAGCCACGGCTCGCCGAGCTTGGTGAACTCATCCTTGAACCAGCCGCTCACGACGTTGACCGCGGCGCGGCCCCCGGACAGATGGTCGGCGGTGGCGAGGAACTTGGCGAGGACGCCCGGGTGCCAGAGCCCGGGATGGACCGCGGCGATGACTTTGAGCCGCTCGGTGGCGAGCAGCAGAGCGAGCGAGAAACTGGTCGACTCGTGCTGGTACGCGGCACCGTACGAGGCCGTGTAGCGGACCTGGCTCAGTGCGTAGTCGAAGCCGTTGTTCTCGGCGAGCCGGGCGAGAGTGCGGTTGTAGTCGTACCCCCAGTCGGTGCGCTGTTCGATACGGGAGACGACCAGACCGCCGCTGACGTTCGGCACCCAGTACGCGAACTGGAGCGGCTGATACGCGGTCTCGAGACGACGGTCGGAACTGTTGGTGGACATGACGAATAGACCTCCGGTGAGGTTGGTGACGAGAGTTCGGTGAAGCAGGACGGGGCCGGATCGGGCGGAGCGGATCAGGCGGGACCGATCAGCGACATCGGCGGGGTGAGTACATCGGCGCGAGCACGTTGACAGTGTGCTGTTCGCACGGGAAGGCCGACAACCATTCGAATCAGGGTGGGTCTGACCGACCGCGGGTAGGGTGATCGGCGTGAGGGAGATGCCGATGTTTCCGCTGGGCGCTGTGCTCCTGCCAGGGGAGAAGCTGCCTCTCCGGATCTTCGAACCCCGTTATGCGGCAATGCTTCCCGTGGTGGAGAAGAACGGCGGCGAGTTCGGTGTCGTGTTGATCGAGCGCGGCTCGGAAGTCGGCGGCGGCGACGTGCGTTCGATGGTGGGCACCGTGGCGAGGATCGACCGCCTCACCGACGCGGGACCTGGCCGCTACTCCTTGCTCTGCAGCGGAACCTCGCGCATCCGGGTGACCGAGTGGCTGCCCGACGATCCGTATCCGCGTGCTCTGGTCGAGGATCTCCCCGAGCCGGACACCGGCCCCGTCGAGTGGTCGGACGTCCTGGAGAAGCGGGCTCAGCTGCAACTGCTCTGCGGGCAGGGCGGCCGGAAGGATCCGCAGTTGCGGTGGATCGCCTCGCAACTCGCCGCGCCGGTCGACTACGGCGACGGCGACCCGGTCACGGAGACGTTTCGCGCCGCCTCGGATCTTCCACTCGGACCGGCCGACCGGCAGAGCGTGCTGGAGAGCCCCGATCCGGGATCGCGGATCGATGTGATCGACGCCGCGCTCGACGACCTGATCGCAGCGCTCAGATTCAGATTGAGGGGTTGATCGATGAGCAACATGGAGGCACAGCCCGCCGAGGTGGAGTGCGGTGCGACGCCCGCGGCCGGTGTGGAAGTGATCGAACCTCGCCTGGTGCCGCTCGGCGGCATCCGGGCGATGAAGGCGAACCGGACGTTGCCGACACGTGATCGATCGATGATCGGCGCCTGGTGCTTCGCCGACCATTACGGTCCCGAGCCGGTCTCGCAGTCGGGCGGGATGCGGGTGCTGCCGCATCCGCACACCGGACTGCAGACCGTGAGCTGGCTGTTCGAAGGAGAGATCGAGCACCGCGACAGCGCGGGGGTGCACGCGATGGTGCTGCCGGGAGAGATGACCCTGATGTCCGCCGGCCGCGGGATCAGTCACTCCGAGGTCTCCACACGCCGGGTGGAGACGCTGCACGGGGTGCAACTGTGGGTCGCGCTGCCCGACGGCGCCCGCCACGGGGAGAACGGCTTTCAGCACTATCGTGCACCCTCGGTGGACCTGACCGATGCGTCGGGAGCCGTGGTCGGCAGCATGAAGGTATTCGTGGGCGACTCGGGCGGATCGTCGGCGGAGATCGTCACGGCAACACCGCTGCTCGGCGCGGAACTGTCGATCGACCCGGGCGCGTGTGCGGTCTTGGAGGTCGACGAGTCCTTCGAGCACGGTGTTCTGCTCGACACGGCCGCCGCGGAGGTCGGCGGAGTCCGGATCGGGCGCGCTTCGCTCGCCTATGTGGGCCCGGGGTCCAGCCGGCTCGAAGTGCACAATCCCACGGACCGACCGGCACGCGCGGTGCTGCTCGGCGGCGAGCCCTTCGCCGAGGACATCGTCATGTGGTGGAACTTCGTCGGCCGCGACCACGACGAGATCGCCGAGTACCGCGAGGAATGGCAGCGGCGGTCGGAACGTTTCGGAACAGTGGGCGGCTGGGGAGCCGACGAATGGATCCCCGCGCCGCCGCTGCCGAACACTCGGCTGAAGCCGCGCAGGCGGACTCGACCATGACAAGAGGGGACGGGCGATGACCGACGCAGAACGCACGGAGGTGGTCCGGAACGACGCGCTGGGCCGTTACGAGATCCTGGTGAACGGTGAGACCGCCGGATTCACCCGATTCATCGACCGTGGAGACCAGCGGATCTTTCCACACACCGAACTCGACGACCGGTTCTCCGGTCGCGGTCTCAGCTCCGTCCTGGTCCGTGAGGCGCTCGACGACACCCGGGCCGCGGGCCGGCGGGTGGTGGCCGTCTGTCCGCTCGTGGCCAAGTATGTGAGCAAGCATGAGGAGGTGGCCGATCTCGTCGATCCGGTGACCCCGGACATCCTGCAGTTCCTGCGGGGTGAATAGCCCACCGGGCCGGGGCAGCGCTGCCCCGGCCCGGTGGCCCGTCAGTGATCCACCGTCAGTGATCCCCGTCAGTGATCCTGGTGAGGCTCCGCCGGCGCGGCGCGCCCGCTTCCGTCGGTATCACTGGTCCCGAGGTCGGACAGCATCTGCGCGACGTCGATACCGGTGGCGCCGCGGATCAGCTCCATGGTGCTCACCAGGCTCGATCCCGCGCCCTTGGCGACCGGGCTCACCGAGTCGCCGACCAGTGTGATGTTCGCATCGGCCAGCGGTGCCGAGGCCGCGCGGACGATGTCGGGGAGCTTGCTCAGCACCAGTTCCAGCTGGCCGACCTCGTCGAGCTTGCCGAGCGCCTCGGCGCGCTTCTCCAGGGCGTCGGCCTCGGCCTCGCCGGTGATCCGGATACCCTCGGCCTTGGCCGCCGCCTCGGCGATGATCTCGGCTTTACGGGCCTCGGCCCGCTGTTGCGCCGCATACAGCTCGGCTTCGGCGGGGCGGCGCACCTCGGCGTCGAGCTGTGTGTCGCGCAGTCGTGCGGTCTGCTCGGCGACCTCGTTGTCCTTCTCCACCTGAATGCGCCGGCGTTCGGCCTCGACCAGCGGGCGGACCGCGTCGGCCTCGGCCGCCGCACGGTCGGTGGCCTGGCGGGCGGCTTCCCGCTCGATGTCGAGCTCGCGCTGCTGCTCGATGATCGCCTGCTCGTTCTCGATGCGGCTCTGTTCGGCCACGCGGTGGGCCACGGCGCGCGACCGTGCTGCGATCGCGGCCTGATCCAATCGCTCCTTGGCGGCGAGGTCGGAGAAGTACTGGCCGTCCGAGTCCTGGACGTCGTTGATCGAGAAGCTGTCGAGGATCAATCCCTGGTTGCCGAGGATCTCCTTGATCGAGCGCGCGACCTGGTCGACGAGTTGCTGCCGATCGACGAGGATGCTCTTGGCGGTCATTGTGCCGACGATCGACCGCAGCTCACCGGAGAGCTGCTCGGTGACGAGGGCCTTGACCCGGTTGAGGTCGTCGCCGAAACGCGGACCCGCCTTGAGGATGGCTTCCGGTGTGTCGCCGACCTTGACGACCGCGACGCCTCGGACCTTCAGCTCGATGCCGTCGTTGGCCGGGGTCGAGGTGTCCAGATCGGCCTTGACCGATGACAACTGCACTCGGGTGGCGCGCTGCACCACCGGAAGCACGAAGGTTCCGGTTCCGCGGTACACCTTGCCCTCGTGCCCCTTGCCGGTGCCGGTGACGATGAACGCCTCTTCCGCTCCCGGCACGCGGTAGCGCGACAGCACGAGCAGGACGATGAGGACGAGTAGCACCACGATGGCCACTACGGCGCCGATGACGGCTCCCATCTTGCGGGTTCCTTTCGTTGCCCCGGTTCTGCAGGGAACCGGGTGGGGATCAGTCGGTGAGGGAGATGCGGGCGACGACGTAGTTGTCGCCGCCGTCGATGCGGTCCACGATCACGGCCTCATCGTTGTGTTCGAGCGGGGCGTCGGAGGTGACCGTCACCTGGCGGGTGCCGAGCGGCGTCCGTACCTCACCGATCCCGAAGCGGCCGGGAGTGACGGGTTCCACGATGCGTACCGCCGAACCGATGAGGTCGACGTTCGGCAGTTCGGCTTCGGCGCCGACGAGGTACCCCAGAACGACGACGGCCGCGACCGAGAGCACCACGCCGGCGAGCGCACCGACCAGCAGTGCCGGCCAGGTCGCCGTCTCGGTGAACGTCAGGAGCCCGCCCGCGAGCAGGCCGAACCCAGTGGCGAACGGGGTGACGATGGACAGCAGTCCGGCGCCGGAGTCGCCGAGGTGAACGTCCACGCCGCCGGCATCCACACCGAGGACGGACAGCAACGTCAACACCAGACCGACGCCGCCGACGATCAACAGCACGATTCCCAGCACGCATACCCCCGTCTGCAGTCACCTGTGCCCCCAGTGTGACACACCGTTCAGAGCCGACCATTCGGACGGGCGACCGGCGCGTGTGGCCGGAACCGCGGGACGCCGGCCTCAGGAGGAGAGCACGAAGTCGTCCCAGTTCGTCGACAGGTACTCGAGAAACGCCGGACCGACGGACTCGGCGCGCATGTGATCGGCAGACACGGGCTGCGGCGTCGACGTGAACGAGGGGTCGGCGACCACTCTGGCCGCGAAATCGTGGTGCAGGATCCCGGCGGTCCCGATCAGGACGAAGTCGGCGCCGGCGTCGAGGCTCTCGCGCACTTGAGCACCGGTCAGGATCTTCCCGGCGACGCCGAGACGGGTGCCCCCGCGCGGCAGATCGGTGAAGTGTTCGAGCAGAGTGCGGTCGCGGTGCTCCTCCTCGGCCGGGTGTTTGAACGCGTCCCACATCGACATGTCGAGGTAGTCGAGCCGTCCCGAGGCGAGAACCTGAGCCGCCAGCTCACGCGACTCGGCGAGCGGAACGCCGTAACGCTCGGGCGAGAGTCGCAGGCCCAGCTGAAAATCCGGTCCGGTGGCGCGACGGACCGCATCGACCACCTCGTGGATGATGCGGAATCGGTTGTCGGCGCTGCCGCCGTACTTGTCGGCGCGGTGATTGCTGCGCGCGTCGAGGAACTGGCAGAGCAGGTAGCCGTGGGCCCCGTGGATCTCGGCCCCGTCGAAACCGGCCTCGGAGGCGAGGACTGCGGCCTCGGCGAACTCCTCCACGATCGCCTCCACCTCGGCGGTGCTCAGTTCCACTGCCTGCTTGGCGGCATCGTTCCACGGCGCCACCCGGACGGGGTCGAACTGTCCGTCGCCGCGTCGCCCTCCGTGCTGCAGCTGGATCGATGAGACCGCTCCCGCCGCGCGCAGCCCGTGCGCCAGCCGGGTCAGTCCGTCGAGGTGCTCGGGGCCGGCGACGCCGAGCTGTCCGGAGAACGAGTGCCCCCGGCCGGACACCCATGCCGCGCATGTCATCACCATGCCGAAGCCGCCCTCGGCTCTCCTCACGAGCCAGTGGTACTCGTCGTCCGAGAGAGTGCCGTCGGCATTGCTCTGCAGATTCGTCAGCGGAGCCAGGGCGATGCGGTTGGCCCAGGCGGGGCCGCGTGCGAAATCCAGGGGAGAGGCGGGTGTGATCACCGACCCAGGCTACCGGGGTGCCTTCCACTGTCCCGATTCAGTTGCGGATCACCCGCATCGGCCCGGGAGTCCAGAGACCGGTGTGGTCCTCGTGGGTGACGGTGAGTTCGGCGTCGTGCTGCGGCAGGAGCGGGGTGAACCGCTGCAGTGAACCCCAGTCACGGCCCCAGTCGTTCTCGAGGTAGGCCGGGACCTCCGTCTGTCGCAGCTCGTTCTCGGTGATGCCCAGCGGGCCGCCGTAGTCGCCGGCCATCCACTGCGCCGAGTTCACCCGTTCACCGACCGCATCGGGGGTGATGCGCCACTTCGGCGTCTCGAGGATGCCGTGCACCACGCCGGCCGGGCGCTGGCAGGGGAACGCGAACGCGACTTCCCAGTCGAGCAGTACCGGATCATCGCTGCCGACGAGCGAATTGAGCGTCTGCAGTCGTGTGGCACGCGGTGGTGTGACGGCCAGCCAGGCATCGTAGCCCGGCGAGGTGTCCTCGGCGACGATCCGGACGACGGACGCGCCGGGAGGAATCTCGGCCATCGGGAACCGCAGATTGCGCCACTGCGGTGCTCCGCCTGCGTCGTACGGGGTCAGGGACGCGACGGTTGCAACGGTGCCGTCCGGCTGCACCCGTCCGGCTTCGAGCCGCAGTTGCTGGCCCGGATGCCGGACCGCCAGTTCGTCGATCGACTCCACCGCACCCGCGGCCGACAGGGTGATCAGAGGCCGATCGTCGGAGCGTTCGGGTAGCTGGTACCAGTCCGAGGTCAGGCGGCCGGTCCCGGCGGGCGCACCGAAGCTCCCGAGCACCGGCACCCGCTGTGGGTCGAGACCGAAGGGCAGCTTCACCGACGAACCGTTGACACCACGGCTGACCGTGGTGCCGCCACTGGTGTCGGAGGTGGTGTCGGCGGTCGTCGAATCACCGGTGGTCGACTGCCCGGTCTGATCCTGGTCGACCGCTTGGGCGGGATGAGCGTCGGTGTCACTGCTGGACGTGTCGCTGTCGTCGGTCTCCAAGTGCGTCGGCACGCCGTCGGGTGAGAACCCGGCCGGGGGCGTCGCTCCGCCCGCGAGGGCCTGGCCGGCGCTCGCGGGCCGCTGGCCGGCCAACTGCGCCGGCGCGAGAAGACCCGTGTTCGGATCGGCCTCCACCAGCACGGCGTCGGCGAGTGCGCACGGGCGCCCCTGCAGGGACGCGATGTTGGAACTCGCCCAGGTCCACGAATCCGATTGCGTCCTGGCCGCTTTGCCGAACGAGATCATGTTGAAGGCCAGGATCACCGCGGAGACGATCACGAGGGAGTACATCGGCAGGTCGGCCATACGGCTCGGCTCCGGGCGCCGGAAGGGTTCGGCGGCGTCGGCGAACTGTGCTCGGCCGTCGTCCCGGTAGTACTGCCACAGTCCGACGGCCGTCAGCAGTACGGCGACGGCGAAGATCGGCCAGAAGAAACCGATGCCGGCGATATGCGGCGTGTCGTCCGACCACGGGATGCCGTAGCTGCCCACATACCACCACTGGTTGCGGCCGGCGAAGGCCACCGCGAGCGCGTACGCCGACGCCGCGGCGAAGAACGTCCGGTTGCATGGGCGCCGAAGCACACTCGGTTTCAGGAAGGCGGTCGCGGCCGCGGCCAGCGGCCCGGCCAGGCAGGCGAAGATGCCCATCTGGTGGGTCGCCTTGGTCGGGACGAAGGCCAGCACCGCCACGGCGCCGCCGGTGACGGCCACGAGCCGCCACAGGGCCGCGGTCGCCACACCCGGCACGCTGTGCTTGCGGACGAGGACGAGGACGACCAGCAGCACCGACAGGATCGTCACGAAGATCCCGACCCGGCGCGCGATGGAGCCGTCGGGTGTCGGATTGAGCAGGATGTAGTACCGCATCGCCTCGGTCCACCAGTGATTGGTCGGACCCACGATGCCCTGAGCCTGCACGCCCTCGACGATCGTGGCGAGCGGCTGGTCGGCGAAGATCTCGTACAGGACGGCCAGACCCGCCGCCACAAGGGGCACCAGCATCGGCGCCAGCCCGTCGCGACGCCGCCGGTACAGCACCCGCTTGAGCATCGGCCGGAGCCCGGCCAGCAGCGCGACCGCCGCGACCGCGCCCACCGGGTGGATGGTCAGGGTGAAGGCGGCCGAAACGATCGCGAGACCGAAGGGGAGCAGTCGGCCGGTGGCGATCGCGCGTTCGACGAGCACCCAGGTCAGCAGGATGCCGACGGTGATCACCGGTTCCACGCGCAGGCCGTTGTTGAACGGCAGCCACACGGCGAGGAAGGCCAGGGCCGCGGCCCAGCGTGCGACACCGGAACCGGCGATCGTCCGACCCAGTCGCGGGATCGCCACGCGGCTGATCAGGAACCATCCGACGATCGCGAACAGGAACGGCAGCAGGCGCAGCCACGGGATCGCGGTGCTGACCTCCATCCATTTGGCCAGGTACTGGTAATGCCAGCCGAACGGGTCCTGGGGGACACCGAAGTACCGGTAATAGTTGTCGAGGTAACCCGCGCCGGGCGCCACGCGCCCGACCGTCACCTGATAGCCGTCGTCGGCGGTGTTGCCGCCGATCATCAGCCAGATCAGCAGCACCGCGGTGACGAATCCGTCGAGCACGGTCGGTCGCCACCAGCGCCGAGGCAGCAGTCGGCGCAGGCGTCGCCCGTCCCGGGCATCGAGCACGGCGAGCGCGATGAGAGACAGGATCGTCGCGACCACGCCGACGATCAGCAGGGTGCGTTTGAGCGGGGTGGGGCTGGTGCTGAACCGGGTGTCGACGGTGGAGCGGAAGCTCAGCCCGGCGGTGGGGGCGGTGGCCGGCAGGTCGGTGTACACGCCGATGATCTGCGGCCGCGCGTTCGGATCGCGGATGTCGAAGGCCGAGTCGGGGACCGTCAGTCCCTCGACCTCGCCGCGGGTGCCGGCGGTGTCGGCGTGCACGACGATGCGGCATTCAGGAGTGCGCTGCGCCTGCTCGCGCGGGATCGTCATCAGCACGGCGTTGCGCTGGGTGACCAGGAGGTTGTCGTGGGTGGCGCTGATGAACAGGCCCACCTTGCGCGCGTCGACACCGGATTTCGGCACGGTCGAGAGCAGCACGCCGCCGTCGGCCGGCAGCAGCGATGCCAGCGAGCAGGGCACGGTCGCATCCATCGACACGGGGTTGTACGAGACGTTGGGCGCCGCGATGTTCGCCACGGTCGGCGCCGACGTCGACGACGTGGCTTGCGGCCAGGTGATCTCGGTCTTGGCGTACGTGACCGGCAGGAACGGCGACGCGAGGGCGAGCAGGATGCCGATGGCGCCGGCCACGACGGCGACGATCCGTGCGATGCGGACCGTCCGGGGGCTCGGTGTCCGATCACTCATCGGTACCTCCAGCCACGATTGTGCTCGGATTGCGCCAGCCGGCCTGCCGGACTGTCGCGGTGGTCAACGCAGCGGCCGGTGCATCCGGCACGAGCGGTTCGAGTCTCACGAGGTTGCCCCAGTCTCGGTACCAGTCGTTCTCCAGGTAGGTGGCCATCGTCGACGGCCTGGTCAGCGACTCCGACACCGACAGGATTCCGCCGGAGGACGCGGCCTGCCAGCTCTTCGACGTCGAATAGGTCGCGGTCCGGTCGGGTGTGATGCGCCATCGGGGAACGTCGTACACCCCGTCGCGCGCGGTCACCGGCTGCTGGCAGGGGAACTGACTGCCGACCGACAGGTCCAACAGCACCGGTTCCCGGCTGCCGACGACGTTCTGCAGGGTCTGCAGCCGCGGGGCACGCGGCGGGGTGATCGCCAGCCACTCGTCGGGACTCAGGTTCGAGTCGACGGCGACGATCCGCATCGCGGTCGCCGACGGCGGGATCGCGGCCATCGGGATCCGCAGGTTGCGCCACGGCCGGTTGGGGTGGTCGGGACCCGGATCGATGGGAACGAACGGCGCACCCACCGGGGTGAACTCCCCGTCGGTGTCGACGCCGAACTCGACATGCAGATCGCGGCCGGCGGTCACGGCCCCGTCCTGTCCCACGGAGAAGACCGAACCCGCCGTGGTGATGACGATCAGCGGAGACGTAGTCCGGTCGGGGAGCCGGTACCAGTCGGTGGTCAGTTCCGCCCGGCCGTTGTCGAAGCCGTAGCTGCCGAGCACCGGAGTGGTGGCCGGATCGAGACCGAAGGGCAGTGCCACGGTGCCGCCGTTCGCGGTCTCCGGACCGGTACCCCCGGTGGTACCCGCTGGAGCGCCGTCGCCGGAGTACGAGTGGCCGGGCGTCGCGGTGCGGAGGGTGCCGGCGCCGAGCCGGACCGGATCGGGTGTCAGATCGTCGGCGACGCCGTCGGGGGAGAACCCCGTCGACTCCCCGGCGAGCGCCCGCGACGCGTCGACGGCCCCGACCGGCTGCAGCATCCCGACATTCGGATCCTTCTCGACGAGCACGCGGTCGGCCATCCCGCAGGCGCTCCCGGTCAGGGCGCGCGCGTTGGCGCTGAACGCCGTATAGGTGTCCGAGCGGCTCAGCGCAGCCTTGCCGAAGAGTGCGAACTCGGCGAGCACCAGCGCTGCGGCGATCAGCAGGACCGGCACCGCCGATACGATGCGGCGCCGGCGGACCGCTGCGGCCGACGGGGGACGTGCGGTGTGCGGCCGCACGCTGACCCAGACCAGCATGAGGAACGAGAGCGCGGTCAGCACGAGGAACAGCGTCGACACCGGTCGTCCGGCGAGGACGGGAGCCTTGTCGAACCACGGGATGCCGTAGTCGTACGACCATCCCCAGGCGTTGTCGCCGGCCGTCGCGACGGCACACGCGCCGACCAGCACGGTGACGTACGTCCAGAGGGTGCGCGGCGCATGCGCCGACACCCGGATCATCGCCGCGGTGGCAACGGCGGCACAGGCGGCGGCCAACCCGGCGAAGATCCCGAACTGGACGGTCCACTTCATGGGCACGAACGAGAGCAGACCCATCGTGAGGAGGACGCTGCCGATCAGTCGCCACACCGGGCCGCGTGCGAAGCCCGGCAGGCGGCCGCGCCGCATCATGACCGCGGTCGTCAACCCCAGTGTGGCGAGCAGGAGCAGCACCGGTACACGACGGGCGAGGGAACCGTCCGGGGTCCCCAGCGTGAGGAAGTAGTACCGCATCAACTCCTGGTACCAGGACAGCGTCGGGCCGACGACGTACCGGACCCGGATCGCCTCGACGACCGCGCCCAGGGTCTGGGTGCGGAAGACCAGAAAGCAGATGAGGGAGACGGCCGCGGCGACGGGCGCGAACAGCGGCAGCAGACGGTACTGCCCGCGCAGTGTCCGGACCACTCGCAGCATCGGCCGGGAGCCGACGATCAGAACGGCGACGGCGATGACGCCCTGCGGTCCGGTGGCGAGTGTAAGCAACGCGACGAACGTCGCGAGCGCCGCGGGCAGCAGCCTGCGCGTCGCGATCGACGTCTCGACCAGCCACCAGGTCGCGAGCGATCCCGCGACGATGATCGGCTCCGGCCGCAGGCCGCTGCAGAAGGCGATCCAGAACGCGACGAACACCGCGGCGGCGCTGAACACCGCCCACCGTGAGGACCGGACGGCGGCGCCCAGACGGGGTAGCAGGACGCGGCTGAGGATGAACCACGACACCAGCCCGGCCACCAGGCCCGGCAGACGCATCCAGACGCCCGCGGAACTCACCGTGGCCCAGTGGGAGAGGAAGGAGTAGTACCAGTCGAACGGCGCCTCGGAGACACCTAAGTAGCGATAGTAGTCGGACAGATACCCGGCGTCGGTCGCGTTGCGGCCCATCACCATCACGTAGCCGTCGTCGGCGGTGCCCGCTCCGAGGACGTGCCAGATCAGCAGGGCGGCGGTGACGGTGAGATCGGTGACGCTCGGTGCGACGAGCCTGCGGAGCGGTCGGCGCCCGGCGGTCGGCGCCCGGAAGCGCGACACGGCGTCGAGGCGGCTCAACGCGAACAGCGCCACCAGGGCGGCCAGAACACCGATGACGATGACCGCGGTCTTGAGCGCGGTTCGGGCGACGTCGAAGGCGTTGTCGACGTCGACGTGCACGGTCAGACCCTGCTGTGCCCGTCGCACGGTGTCCCCGGACAGATCGGTGAAGACTCCGGCGACCGCCGGCCGGGTGGCGGGATCACCGTGCACCGTTGCGCCGGCCCCGACGAACTGAGCTCCCAAGGAGTCCTCCGACGCCCAGAAGCGCAGCTGCGAACAGTTGTTCAGGCCCGCGCGGTCGATGCTCGTCAACGCCGATCCGCGCACGTTGACCGTCGCACCGGAAGAACCGGACGTGACCACGAGGGCGGTGTCGCGGATGTCGCGCGGTGCCGAAGCGGGAACCGTCGACACGACGACCGCGGTGGAGCCCTCCGCCCCCGCCTCCCGGAGCACCCGGCAATTCACCGTGACGTCGAGCCGCCGGGCGGTCTGCGTCGCCAGGGGCGCCGTGACCGACGCATTGTCGGCGGAGATGCTCTGGCCCCGCGGCCAGTCGAACGACGATGTCCGCTCGGTGACCGGCAGGAACGGTGTGGCGATGGCAGCTACGAGGGCGACCAGACCCGCGACGGCGGCGATGACCGCGTACCCGCGCGCGGTCACCCTGTGTGAAGTACTCATCGGGAGTGAGGATAGGCGCTGTCTCTTAACCTTCACCAAGAGCCGCGGGGCGAGCCGCACCGGCGGTGCGGCCGAAGGCACTGTCGCGGGACGCGATCCCGCTCAGTGGGCGCACGGACTCGCCGCGACTGATAGATGTGGTGTGTCCTCTGGACAGACGAGTTTCGATCGACGATCCGGACGCACGTCCGGCGGCAAGGAGACGGCATGGACGACTTCAGCAATCGCGTGGCATTGGTGACCGGAGCCGCACGTGGTCAGGGACGTGCGCACGCGATCGCGTTCGCCGAACGGGGCGCGGACGTCGTCGTCTGCGATCGGTGTGCGGACAGCCCCGCGATCGCCTACCCGATGGGCACCGAGGAGGATCTCGCCGAGACGGTCCGACTGGTGGAGGCCACCGGGCGGCGATGCATCGCGGTGAAGGCGGACACCGCAGATCGGGCGGCGATGGAGGCGCTGGTCGTGCGCGCCGAGAACGAGCTGGGCCGCGTCGACGTCGCAGTCGCCAACGCAGGCGTCTCCGGCACGTCGCCGATCACCGAGGCGTCCGCGGCCGTCTGGGAGGAGGTCATCGGCAGCAACCTGACCGGTGTGTACAACACGCTCGCCGCGGTAGCGCCCGGAATGATCGCGCGCGGCTACGGGCGCATCGTCACCATCTCCTCGATGCTCGGGCGGAGCGCGGCACAGGGTCAGGCCGCGTACGGCGCGTCAAAATGGGGCGTCATCGGCATGACCAAGAGCGTGGCGCTCGATCTCGCCGCTCACGGGATCACGGTGAACGCCATTGCGCCGGGCAATATCTCGACGCCGATGGTGCACAACGACGCGCTGTACTCGGTGGTGCGGCCAGACCTGGACGCACCCACGCGCGCGGATGTGGAGCCGGTGATGGCGATGCTGCACGCGCAGCCGATCGCCTTCCTCGAACCCGAGGAGGTCACTCGCGCGGTCCTGTTCTTCGCCGCGGAGGCCAGCGCCCACATCACCGGCACCGTGCTTCCCGTCGACGCGGGCGCCGCCGCCCGGGTCTCGAGCTGACGTGCGGGAATCATTCGGTCCACGGTGATCGTTGACCCAACCGTGAACCACATCGAATTCGGCCTGGACACCTTCGGCGGAGTGACCCGCGACGCACACGGAGAGCCGGTGCCCCACCCGCAGGTGATCCGTGATCTGGTGGACGATGCGGTGGTCGCCGATGCAGCGGGCCTGGACTTCTTCGGCGTCGGTGAACATCACCGGCCCGACTTCGCGGTGTCGAGTCCGGAGATGGTCCTGGCCGCCATCGCTTCGCGGACCGAACGGATCCGGCTGGGTTCGGCCGTGACGGTGCTGAGCTCCGACGATCCGGTCCGCGTCTTCGAGCGGTTCGCGACGCTCGACGCGGTCTCGAACGGCCGAGCCGAGATCGTCGCCGGCCGCGGGTCCTTCACCGAGTCGTTCCCGCTCTTCGGGTACGACCTCCGCGATTACGAGGTGCTGTTCGAGGAGAAGCTCGCCCTGCTCTCGGCGCTCTTGACCGAGGAGCCGGTGACCTGGTCGGGCAGCACCCGCGCCTCGCTGTCGGACCAGCGCGTCTACCCGGCCACCGCCCACGGCATCACCGCGTGGGTGGGCGTCGGCGGCAGTCCCGAATCGGTGGTCCGGACCGCACGATACGGCTTCGGCCTGTTCCTGGCGATCATCGGCGGACCCGCCGACCGCTTCGCCGGTTACGTCGACCTGTTCGAGCGCGCGCAGGATCAGTTCGGCGTTCCACGCAGGCCGGTGGCGGTCCACTCGCCGGGCCTGATCGCCGATACGGACCAAGCGGCCCGGAATCTGGTGCGCGACGGCTGGTTCGAGATGCGGGAACGGATGGGGCGTGAGCGGGGATGGCCGCCGCCGGCCGCGGGCGACTTCGAGCGCGAGATCGAGACCGGATCGCTGTACGTCGGCTCCCCCGAGACGGTCGCAGAGAAGATCGCGGCGACTGTTCACACGTTGAAGGTCGACCGCTTCGACCTCAAATACGACCAACCGGTCACCCATGACGACCAGCAGGAGTCCATCCGGCTGTACGGCGAGAAGGTGGTGCCCGCGGTGCGTAGGATTCTGGCTGACCTTGCCTGAGATTGCACGATAGCGACGACGAATCGAGCGACCCGATGTCAGTGCCCGCAGCCGAACCCGTCACCGAACCCGATCCCCGCCGCTGGAAGGCCCTGGTCTTCATCTGTCTCGCACAGTTGATGGTGGTTCTCGACGGCACGGTGGTCAACATCGCCCTGCCCGATGCCAAGCGGGATCTGGGAATCAGCACCGCGAACCAGCAGTGGGTGATCACCGCGTACGCCCTCGCCTTCGGCGGACTGCTGTTGTTCGGCGGCCGCGTGGCGGACATGTGGGGCCGCCGCCGGGCGCTGATGATCGGCCTGGTCGGATTCGCCTGCGCATCCGCGGTCGGCGGCGCGGCGGTCAATGAGGCGATGCTCTTCGCCGCGCGAGCCGTGCAGGGGGCCTTCGGAGCCCTGCTGGCGCCCGCGGCGCTCTCCCTCCTGACCGTGATGTTCACGCAACCGAAGGAACGTGCACGCGCGTTCGGCGTCTTCGGCGCGATCGCCGGCGGCGGCGCCGCCGTCGGCCTGCTCCTCGGCGGCCTGCTGACGCAGGTGCTCGACTGGCGCTGGACGATGTACATCAACGTCGCGATCGCGGCCGTCGCGCTGCTCGGCGCGGTCTTCGAAATCAAGGAGCCGCCGAGGAACACCGACCACGTCGTCAAGCTCGACGTACTCGGCGTGGTGCTGGGCGGCTCCGGGCTGGCGCTGGTGGTGTACGGCTTCAGCCGGGCCGCGGAGAAGGGCTGGGCCGACGGCGGGACGCTGACCTGTCTGGTGGCGGCGGTGGTGCTGCTCGCTCTGTTCGTCGGCTGGCAGTGGAGGTACTCGTATCCGCTGCTTCCGCTGCGCGTGGTCGCAGACCGTTCGCGCGGCGGCGCGTACCTGACCGTCGCGCTGTCCGTGATCGCGATGTTCGGATCGTTCCTGTTCCTGACCCTCTACATGCAGACTGTGCATCACTACACTCCGCTGAGTGCCGGGTTCGCGTTCCTGCCCATGGTGTTCGGCATGCTCATCGGGTCCACGCAGGTGGCGGCCCGCTTGATCACCCGCGTCCCGCCACGGTACCTGCTGGTGCCCGGCGCCTTGCTCGGGTCGTGCGCCATGCTGATCCTCGCGCAGGTCTCGGCCGACTCCACCCGATACTGGAGCGTGATCTTCCCCGGTCTGCTCATTCTCGGCTTCGGCATGGGAACGGTGTTCATGACGTCGATGAACCTGGCGACCTTCGGAGTCGCACCGTACGACGCGGGTGTCGCTTCGGCGATGGTGAACACCTCGCAGCAGGTCGGCGGCGCCGTCGGGACGGCGTTGCTGAACACGATCGCCGCGAACGCGGCCGCGCGCTACATCACCGATCACCGGGACTCGGTCCGCGGCCCCGCGGACATTCCTCATTTCCAGGCTCTCGCCATGGTGCACGGCGACAGTGTCGGTTTCTATGTCGCGGCCGCCATCCTCGCGTTCGTGGCAGTCGTGGCGGGATTGCTGATCAACGTCCGACACCCGCTCGGGCTGAACACCGCGAGTCCGGAACCGGCCGCCGCACCGGTCTGAGCGGGCCGCAGGGCCGCCGCCGACTTGGAATCGATTCCACCGTTGGAAGTCGATAGGGTGGGTCCGTGACTCCCAGTGGCGTACGGAAGCAGTCGGCGTCGAAGCCGGGGGACGGGCAGGCGCCGATGACGCGTACCCAGCGGCGCGCCGCGGCGACGCGTCAGGCGATCGTCGACGCCGCGCGCGAACTCGTCGCCACCCGCGGCACCGATGCGCTGACCCTCGATGCGGTCTCCGAAAGCGCGGACGTCGCAGTCCAGACCATCTACAACAGGGTCGGCGGGCGGTCGGCGTTGCTCACGGCGGTGGCTGAGCAGGCGATGAGGGAGAGCCGGGTCTACATGGACGCCGCCTACGACGCGGAGGGGACCGCAGAGGAACGCCTCCTGCTGGCGGCCGCCGCCTACGCCAAGTTCGCCAGGGAACGGCCGCACGAGTTTCGCATCCTTGTGGAGCCGCCCGACGAGCCGGACGCCGTCGCCCACATCGCAGAGCTGACGGGGGAGCAGAACGCCAAGCTCGCGGCGACCATCCGCGCGGGCATGGCCGACGGCAGCGCACGCTCCGATCTCGATCCGGACGATCTGGCGACAGCCTTCTGGGCCACCCTCAACGGACTGCTGGCACTGGCCTGGCGTCCCGGGGCGCTGCGTGCCGACCACGATCGGCTCGACCGATTGCTCGCGACGTACATCGCCACCGTCGCCGACGGGCTTCGCTCGCGCTGAGCGACCGGCGAGGCGTACGCTGATAGGCCCGAGCAGCCAGGAGACGACGATGTCGATGCGCCCCAGCCCCACTGTCGTTCGGACCGCTGTCGTTCGGACCGCCGCGATCGCGGCGGGGATCGGAGCCATGGCGCTCTTCGGCTCCGCCGGCCAGGCGGCCGCGGATGTCGCTCCGGGCTCCTACACGTCAACGACCTCGTCGTCCGGGATCGTCCTTCTGCAACGTGATGCCCGCGTCGAGGGCGATCAACTGGTACTCATCGGGCGGTACCCGATTCATCGGACTGCCACCGGCGGCTATGTCGACCTCTTCCCGGGACATCGCGTCATTCTCAACAGCGACGGTCACGGCGGCTACCGGGGCCCGGCCTATTTCGGCGGCGCCGTCATCGGCGCGATCACTCTCACGCCCCACCGCTGACCGGACACAACCACGGGGTTCGTCGAGATTCCTACTCTGAGGCGATGAACTCGGCGATCTTCGCCTCCACCTTCTCCTGGATCCGCTCCGCCCGCGTCTCCGCCGACTTGAGCGGATCGATGGTCTTCGCAGCCTCCGCTACGAGTTCGCCGATCAGCTCACTCTGCTTCACCGAGACGAGGTGAAACTTGCGGTGCTTCTTGAACTTCTTGGTGACGTTGCCGGAGAGGCCGTGTTCCACTTCGAGGTGGTCGACCAGGTTCAGCTTCCACTCACCCGAACCCTCACTGAAGTCGAGCTCCGCCAGATCGACCCAGACGGTGTTCGGTCGCGTGGTCGATTCGAAGACATAGCGGAGATTCGTCAGATCGATCACCACCTGCCAGAGGGTGGTGGAGGCGTCCGGCTTCCCCGGCTCGGGGTTCCGGAAGGGTTGCGCACAGTTCCGGATGATGCTGCCCATCGCGGCGACGGCTTCCAGCCGCGAGGACGGCCGCGGCTGATTCCGCACGTAGTACAGGGCACGTGCGAAGCGGTCCTCGGCGCGGCAGGTGCCGGGGATCGGATCCTCACCGCCGAGTCCCTCGTACTTCTCGACGAGCTCGAGTTGCCGGTCGTATGACGGTGAGTTCGTCATCACCCAGTAATCCCTGCTGTGGAAGACGTTCAGCTTCCCGTCGATGTACTCGAAGATCACCGAGTCGCCGTCGGCGTCGTCGAGCGCGAGGTGGATCGCGGGCTTGCTGCCTCCGGTCGGGTCGGCCATCGGAACCACCTGGGGGTCGTTGGCCCGGGTCCACTCGACGGCCTCGGCCACGGTGGCGAAGTTGTCCAGGTAGTACTGCATCCACACGGACATGGCGAGCTGCGGGCGCGCCGGATCGGGCGTGCCGTAATCCGACTCCGCCAGCCACAGGACGTGTCCGGCCAGACCCTTCTCGTTGACCCCGTCGGCGGAGATGATGTCGTACACTCCGGCGACCACGCTGCCGTACTTCGCGGTCCACGAGAGGCCTCCGCCGACCCGGTCGTCGCGCTTCACACCGCGGGGGAGCTTCCAGAGGTTGGTGTGCAGATCGCGCGCGAAGTCCATGTTGCGTCCGACGACCACCGAACCACCCGCGTCCGGCCACATAACACGTGTACACATACGTCAATCGCTTTCGTCGCAGTTCAGGCGCGGTGAGCAGTGGGCTCAGGCGTCACTGTCAGCCTAAGGTGCCCCCGCGGGGCCCGCGTCGCGCAAGGCCGTGGCGGCACGGATCAGTCCGGTTTCTGCACAGAGCGGAGCCCCTGCGCCGAAGTCGGCGATCGATCGGGTCTCAGACGCCGTTCGGATCGAACGGCGTCTCCTGGTAGACGCAGTAGTTGAGCCAGTTGGTGTACAGGAGGTGACCGTGTCCGCGCCAGCGGTTGAGCGGGAGCGCGGTCGGGTCGTCGCCCGGGAAGTAGTGTGCGGGCACCGCGACGTCGCTCTGCTGGTCACTGTCGCGCCGATACTCGCGGGCCAGCGTGTCCGCGTCGTACTCGGGATGCCCGGTGACGAAGACCTCGCGACCGTCGGGAGTGGCCGCCAGGAAGACGCCTGCCTCGTCGCTCACGGCCAGCACCTCGACCGCACCGGTCGCCTCGATGTCACGGGCGTGGACGTCGGTGTGCCGGGAATGCGGGGCCAGGAACTCCTCGTCGAAACCTGTGACGAGCGGCGACTTCGCGCCGGTGAGGCGATGGGTGAACACGCCGGAGATCTTCTGGCGCACTTCGTACTTGCCGACCCCGTAGTGCCGGTAGAGCGCAGCCTGCGCGCCCCAGCAGATGTGCAGCGTCGACTGCACGTTGCTGCGTGTCCAATCCAGGATTCTGGTCATCTCGGGCCAGTAGTCGACGTCCTCGAAGTCGAGCCTCTCGATCGGGGCCCCGGTGACGATCAATCCGTCGAAGTGCTTGTCTGCCACATCGTCGAAGGTCGAATAGAACGACTCGAGATGACCGGGCGGCGTGTTCCGCGAGACGTGGCTGGACATGTGCAGCAAGGTGATCTCGACCTGCAGCGGGCTGTTGCTCAGCAGTCTCAGCAACTGTGTCTCGGTCGCGACCTTCATCGGCATCAGATTCAAGATCGCGATCCGCATCGGGCGGATGTCCTGATGCCCCGCGCGCTCGTCGGACATGACGAAGACCTTCTCCGCCTCCAGGACGGCCCGGGCGGGGAGATCGTGCGGCACTGTGACGGGCATAGCCGATAAGTCTAGTCTGGATGCCCGTGGCGCGCCCCGGACCGGTGCGGGAGCCGACCGCGCCGGCCCCGACGGTCATCGCGACATCGACGGGCTCGCGAGCTCGATGACCGTGTCGGCGAATCGAATCTCGTCGCGATCATGCGACGCCACGACCACCGTCTTACCGGCGTCCGCGTGTTCCCGCAGCAGGGTGCAGAGGAGCTCTCGCGTCCCGGCGTCCAGCGCCGTCGAGGGCTCGTCGAGGAGATAGAGATCAGCCGGCTGAACCAGCGTCTGCGCGATCAACACCCGCTGGCGCTGCCCACCCGAGAGGTCGCGCATCCGAGACTCCCGCAACGGCGTCATGCCGACTCGTTCGATCATCTCCTCTGCCGCGCGCCGCTCACGCCGTGCCATCGGGCGCCAGCACGGCACCTGTCCGAAGGTCCCGATTCGCACGCAGTCCCGGACGGTCAACGGCAGTCCGTCGATGTGCTCGCTGCGCTGTGTCAGCAGAGCGGGGCGTCGCGGTCGGGGCGTGATCTCGCCGGCGTCCGGTGTGCGCACTCCGGCGATCAGTTCCAGCAGCGTGCTCTTGCCCGTGCCGTTGGCGCCGACGAGGGCGGTGACCGCCCCCGGCTGCAGAGTCGTCGTCAGATTCTCGAGGACCGTCGTCGCGCCATAGCTGAAGCTCAGCCCGCGCACGGTGTAGCCGGTGGCAGTCAATCGGGACCCCTTCGAGTTAATGAAATTGATAACCGTTACTGTTAACGCGTGATCCCAACGATACTGGAGCCGTTCTCGGTCGCGTTCATGGCGCGCGCGCTGTGGGCCGGCGTGGTGCTGTCGGCGCTGTGCGCACTCGTCGGGGTGTGGGTGATCGCCCGCGGCATGACCTTCCTCGGCGAGGCGATGGGACACGCCATGCTTCCCGGGGTCGCGGTCGCGGCGCTGACGGGGGTCGACCTGATCGTCGGCGCGGCGGCGAGCGCGGTGGTGATGGTGCTCGGGGTCGAGTCCATGCGCACCCACCGCGACTTCGGCCGGGACACGAGCATCGGCTTGCTGTTCGTCGGACTGCTGGCGGTCGGGGTCATCATCGTCTCGCACTCCTCGTCGTTCGCGACCGACCTGACCGGCTTCCTATTCGGTGACGTGCTGGCCGTCGACGACGGCGACCTCGTGCGGCTGTGCGTACTCGTCGCGGCGGTCCTGGCGGTGACAACGCTGTCCTACCGGGGATTCCTCGCGGTGACCTTCGATGTCCGCAAGGCGCGCACGCTCGGTCTGCGGCCGACCGCGACCAATCTGCTGATGGTCCTGACACTCGCCGTCGCGATGGCGGGCGCCTTCAGCGTGGTCGGCACCCTGCTGGCCTTCGGCATGCTGGTGGCGCCGTCGGCGTCCGCACTGCTGATCGTGCGCCGGGTTCCCGCGGCCATGCTCGTGGCGTTCGGATTCGGCGCCCTCGCCACTTTCGTCGGGCTGCTCGTCTCCTGGCATCGGGCCACGGCGGCCGGTGCCACCATCGCCGCGACCGCGGTCGTCCTGTTCTTCCTCACCCTCGCACTCCGCACCATCGGACGCGCGGTGCTGCGGCGTGCCCGTGGCATCGCCGACCCGACGACATGAAAGGCGAACACTTTTGCCCAATCGAACGCGAACAGTCCGAACAGCGATGACGGCGCTCGCGACGTCGACTGTCATCCTGGCCGCCGGCTGCGGCGCCGACGAACCGGCTCCGCAGAACGGGTCAGCCGGCAGCGACCGCCCGCACGGCTACGTCGAAGGAGCCAAAGAGAAGTCCGAACCCCAGATCGCGCTCGCCGTCGCCGCCCGGAACGGGAAGAAGCTGAGCTTCCTCGACCCGGCGGAGGAGAGCACCGTGACGGTGGACCTGACCACGGAGGCGCAGCGCCTGGACGAGGACGGCCGTTTCGTCTACGTGATCGACGGCGACACCCTGGAAGTGGTGGACAGCGGCGGCTGGACCGTCGATCACGGCGATCACGTTCACTACTACCGGGCGACGACCGAGCCGCTCGGCACGCTGACCGTGCCCGCGGCCGTCACGACCGTGTCGGGAGCGGACGAGATCACCGCGGTGGGCGCGCGCGGAGGCTCGGTGACCGTGCTGGACCGGCGGGGTCTGGAGAACGGTTCGGCCCCGCGCCCGATCTCGACCATCGACACCCGCAGCAGTGCGGGTTTCGCCGTGCCCTACGCAGATGGCCTGGTGCTGGGCTTGGGCGACGGTCCGGACCGCCCCGCCTCAAGAGTCGTCTTCACCGATCGGGACGGAAATCCCCGCCGACCGGCCCAGCCCTGCGTCGACCCGCAGGGCCCGGCGCTGCTGCGCAACGCGGTCGCGGTGTCCTGCGCCGAGGCGATCATCCTCTTCACCGACAGGGGCGGCGAGGTCGCCGCACAGGTACTCGACTACGGACGCAGGGGACCGCGGGCGGGTGCGTTCGGCGTTCGGCCACGCAGCAACCGGGCCGTCGCGGCCACCGCGGCCGGCTCGTGGCTGCTCGACTCCTCGGCAGGGTCGCTTCGGTGGGTGCCCTCGGCCGACCGGCTGTCCGCCGCTCTGGCCCCGGGGCGCGACGAGACGCTGATCGTGCTCACCGACGACGGTGAACTGCGCACCCTGGCCGTCGACCCCGCAACCGGCGCCGGGCGGCCGGTCGCGACAGCCGGTGCGTCTGCGGGCATGGCCGGGAAGGTGCTGACCGCCGACACCGGCCGGGCGTACCTCTCCGAGCCCACGGCCCGAGCCGTTCACGAGTTCGACTACGGCGACTCCCTGCGCAGGACACGCACCCTCCCGGTCGACGTCGAGCCCGAGCTCATGGTCGAGGTCGGTCGATGACGCCGCCGCGTCGCCTCGTGGCGACACTGCTCGCAGCGGTGATCGGGACCCTGCTCGGGACAGTGGCGCTCACCGGCTGCGGCATCGCGCACGACGACCAGCCGCAGGTGGTGGCGACCACCAACATTCTGGGTGACGTCGTCGGTCGGCTGGTGGGTGATCAGGCGACGGTGACGACCCTGATGAAGCCGAACGCGGACCCGCATTCGTTCGCCGTCTCGGCCCGCGAGGCGGGCGCCATGCGCAATGCGGACCTGATCGTCTACAACGGGCTGGGCCTGGAAGAAGGCATCGAGCATCATGTGCGCGCCGCGCACGACGACGGGGTCCCGATCGTCGAAGCCGGCGGGGCCGCCCGACCGATCACGTTCCGCACCGGTGAGACCTCCGGAGCCGCGGACCCGCACTTCTGGACCGACCCGACCCGGATGCGCGACGCGGTCCGTGCCGTCTCGCACCGGCTCGCGGAGATCGATGGCGTCGACCGGGCCCGGCTGAGCGCGAACACCGAGGCGTATCTCTCGGAGCTGAACGATCTGGACGAGTGGATGCGCGGGCTCTTCGCGGCGATTCCCCAGGATCGCCGCAAGCTGGTGACGAATCACCACGTATTCGGCTATCTCGCTGATCGCTACGGCTTCGAGGTGATCGGCGCCGTCGTGCCGAGCGGTACCACCCTCGCGTCGCCGAGCAGCTCCGACCTGGCATCGCTCGCGACGGCCATCCGGACCACCGCGGTGTCGGCGATCTTCGTCGACACGTCCCAGCCCGACCGCCTCGCGAAGGCCCTCGCAGCCGAGACCCGGACGGCGGTCGCCATCGTTCCGCTGTACTCGGAGTCTCTCGACGAGCGGGGCACCGAGGCAGACAGCTACATCGCCATGATGCGAACCAACGCTTCTCGTATCAGTTCAGGTCTGTCGCGTTGACCCGTCCCGGGCCTCGACGGACACCCATGTGAATGAAAGGTGACAGTGAATGATGCTCAGCAACCGAGAGTGGGTGCGGCACAGCAGGGTAGTGCTCACGCTGGCGGCCGCGGCCGCCCTCACGATGACCGCGTGCTCGTCGGCCGATGACGAGTCGGCGTCGTCGAGCACGCCTCCCGACGGAACCGAAGTCGCCGAACCGATCGCCGTCACCTACGACGGAGGCATCGCGCTCCTCGACGGCACCAGCCTCGACGTGGTGAGCAAGGTTCCGATGGACGGATTCACTCGCGTCAATCCGGCGGGAGATGACGACCATCTCATCGTCTCCGACGAGAAGGGGTTCACGGTGATGGACGCCTCCCATGCCGAATTGACCGATCTCGTCTATCCCGGGGAGAAGCCGGGTCACGTCGTGCTGCACGGCGGTAAGACCGTGCTGTTCACCGACTCCACGGGGTCGGCGCTCTCGTTCGATCCGCACGAACTGTCGGACGGCGCACCGACCACACGCGAATACACGAGTGCGAGTCCGCATCACGGCGTCGCCGTGGAACTCACCGACGGGACTATCGTCGCCTCGGTGGGCGACGAGGAGAACCGGCGCGGAGCGCGGGCCGTCGACGCTCAGGGCAGACAGATCGCTCACAGTGATCAGTGCCCGGGAGTCCACGGAGAGGCGGTGGCGTCCGGAGAGGTGGTCGGGCTCGGCTGCAAGGACGGGGTCCTCCTGTTCAAGAACGGCGCGTTCGTGAAGGTGCCCTCCGTCGATCCGGAGTACGGCGCCACGTCCACTCAGGTCGGCAGCGACGCGTCGCCGGTGCTCGTCGGCGACTACAAGACCGACCCGGATGCCGAGCGCGAATTCCCCACGCAGTTCGCTCTGATCGATACCGCTGCCCAGAAGCAGCGGTTGATCCAGATGCCGGGCGGCGCCAGTTACAGCTTCCGCTCGCTCGGCCGTGGACCCGGCGGCGAAGCTCTGATCCTGGGCACCGACGGACATCTGCATGTCTTCGACGTCGTCTCCGGCGCGAACGTCAAGTCGATTCCGGTGGTCGGCAAGTGGCAGGAACCGATGGACTGGCAGGAGCCGCGGCCGTCCCTGTTCGTCCGTGACGACACCGCCTATGTGACCGATCCCGCGACGAAGACGATCAAGCGGGTGTCGTTGTCGACCGGCACGGTGAGTGCCGAGGCGTCGCTCGACGTGACACCGAACGAGATCAGCGGAACACTCCACAAGCACTGACCGTGGTGTGAGCCTCGACGCCCCGGCTGTTCCGGTCTCGGAACAGCCGGGGCCTCAAGCGTTTTCGGCTCCGTCTCCGTCCCCGGGAGAGTCGGCGGCGAACCGTCTGCGCAGTGCGAGAGATACGTACACGAGTGCGACGAGGACCGGGACCTCGATCAGCGGGCCGACGACGCCCGCGAGAGCTTGGCCCGATGTGGCGCTGTACGTGCCGATGGCCACCGCGATGGCGAGCTCGAAATTGTTGCCTGCCGCGGTGAAGGCCAGCGTGGTGGTCCGCGCGTACCCCAGTCGCATGGCCGCGCCGAGAAGGTAGCCGCCGCCCCACATGATCGCGAAGTAGGCCAGCAGCGGCAGGGCGATCCGAGCGACGTCCCACGGCTTGGAGGTGATCTGGTCGCCTTGGAGGGCGAAGAGGATCACGATCGTGAACAGCAGACCGTAGAGAGCCCACGGTCCGGCCTTCGGGAGAAAGGACTCCTCGTACCACTGACGACCTCGTCGGCGTTCGCCGATCCGGCGAGAGAGGTAGCCGGCCACCAGCGGGATGCCGAGGAATACCAGAACCGATTGAGCGATCTGCCACGGCGAGCTGTCGATTCGCGTCTGCGGCAGTCCGAGCCAGCCGGGTAAGACCGACAGATAGAACCAACCGAGCACAGCGAACATGACCACTTGGAACACCGAGTTGATCGCCACCAGGACCGCGGCGGCTTCGCGGTCGCCGCACGCGAGGTCGTTCCAGATGATCACCATGGCGATGCAGCGCGCCAGGCCGACGATGATCAGGCCGGTGCGGTATTCGGGGAGGTCGGGCAGCATCAGCCACGCGAGGGCGAACATCAACGCCGGCCCGGCCACCCAGTTGAGGAGCAGCGAGGCGACGAGGAGCTTGCGATCGCCGGTCACGGTGTCGAGCCGGTCGTAGCGGACCTTGGCCAGCACCGGATACATCATGATCAGCAGTCCGACAGCGATCGGCAGGGACACGCCATCGATCTGTATCTTCTCGATGGCCGTGCCGAGCCCCGGGACCGCGCGGCCGAGCAACAACCCCGCGGCCATGGCCGCCCCGATCCAGATCGGCAGAAAGCGATCGAGTCCGGAGAGCCGTGCGGCCACCGGTTCCGTAGAGGTGCCGGTCATGACGCGCACGGGGTGCCGGTGGGCTGGTCCACCGGAGAGAGGACCGCGGTAAGCGTCGCCAGCGCTTCGGGGACGACGCGGTAGTACACCCAGGAGGCGCGGCGCTCGGATGCCACGAGGCCGGCCGCCTTGAGCACCTTGAGGTGATGCGAGATCGTCGGCTGCGCGACATCGACGGCGGGGGAGATGTCACAGACGCACGCTTCGCCGCCGGCGTGGCTGGCGATCAAGCTGAAGAGGCGCAACCGTATCGGGTCGGCGAGCGCCTTGAACACCGACGACACCTCGCCGGCGTCCTCGACGCAAAGCGGCTCGCGGACGAGAGGGGAGCACCGCTGCATCGTTCCGGTCCCGACGGCGGCCGTTGACTGATTCGACATACTTCGATATTGACGTCCATCGATACTGTGGGCAAGTCGGGTGAGCGCTCCCCGGAAGCTCCGGCCGGGCCGACCGATCAACCACGCAGACCGAGCTCAGCGAGAATCAACTCGGCGCGCTCGGCGACGCCCACTTTCGGCAGGACGGTGACGCTGTAACCGAGTTCGTCGTACCTGCGCAGTAGACGGCCGTATTCACTGACTGCCTCGTCGAGCCCCAACTGCCGTTCGTCGTCCGCTGACCAGCCCGCGATCGAAGAAGGTCCACCGGTCGGCGACGACGTCCTCGCGATCCCAGCGCGCGAGGTCGATGCACGCTCGCGCGAACCGGTCTGCGTCCTCCCACGGCAAGGCGTGCCCGCCGGTGCGGAGTTCTTGCCGGACGATTCGGCGACCGGGCTCGTCGACTGTGCGGTATCCGTGAGCCGCCAGATGCTCGAGCACGGTGGATTTGCCTCCACCCGAGCACCCCGACAGAACCACTGCGCGCGATTGACGGCCGTACATGTCTTCTCCTCTGCTCTGAATTCGCTTGGACTTCGTCTTGGCACGGAACGGAGTCCGCCATGGCACTGAAGGGTCTGACACCACCGATAGAGTCAGTTCACACCCCGTGCTGCTCGGCACAAGGAGTCCCGGTGCTGTCCCCGATGCGTTCGCTCGCCGACGATCCTCGATGGTCCTGGATGCGCGAAACCGTACGCGTTCGTCCGGCGGAATTCCCCGTGGGACATGCGATCCGGTCCGGAGCGGCGGTCGGCGTGCCGTTCATCGTCGGAGCGCTCACCGACCACATCGTCACCGGGATGTGGATCGGTCTGGCCTGTCTGCTTCTCGCAGCGGGCGAGCGCGAAGGAACCTACCGGCTGAACTTCACGATCATCGCGGTATCGACACCGATCGCGGCGGCCGGATACATCCTCGGATACTCGCAGGACATGCCACTCGTCGCGCTCGCCATCCTCATGGCGATGCTCGCACTCCTGATGGGTCTGCTGGCAGGACTCGGGCCTGCTTTCTCGGTGGGCGGAATGCAATTCTTGCTCACCTCTTCGATCGCGATCGGTGTCGACGGGATTCACAATTGGTGGGTGCCGCTGGGGCTGTACTTCGCCGGCGCAGCGCTCTATGCCGTACTGCTCGGGCTGGAGGCGCTGATCGTCCCAGACCGACCGCAGCGCAAAGGGCTACAACCGCTCTTGGAAGCTCTGGCGGAACTCGCCCGGGCTCGGCACGGCGATCTGCTGGTCGGGGGCGCGCAGACCACGGATGCACGTATCCGCACCGACGCCGCCTACTATGCCGCGCGTGACCGACTTGCGTAACTCCCGCTGCGCCGGCGCACGAGGTGGTGGTCGCTCACTGACGACGTCCTCGACGCAGCGGAGGGGATTCAGGCTCTTCTGGTCGGCGAAGAGGACCCGGACGTCGCGGAGGCCGCTGCGCGACGCCTCGAAGCGTTTGCCGACGGCATCACCCGCCACGAGTCGATCTCGACACCGGTGCCGGTGCGCACCGACGGCGCGTCGGCGCTCACGCTGCGCATCGACCGGTTGCAGGACGCGCTGACCGCACCGCAGCGCAGCGCACAGAGCCGCGTCGCCTGGTCACGCCGGTCTCGGCGACGATCGATTCCGAGGTGATCCGCGCTGCGGTCAGGCTGGCACTGTGCTTCGGTATCGCCGTCGGGGCCAAGTGGTACTTCCCGTTCAGTCACTGGTTCTGGGTGCCGCTGACGGTCTGTCTCGTGATGAAACCGGACTTCGGTTCGGTGTTCTCGCGCGCGATCCTGCGTATCATCGGGACTCTCATCGGTGCCGGCGTTGCCACCGTGATCATCGTGCTGGTACCGAAGGGCGTCGGCTTCGGCATCGCCATCCTGCTGATCTCCGTGTTCATTCCGTGGCTGATGATGCGCTCGTACTCTCTACAGGCAGTCGCCATCACGCCGGTGGTGATTCTTCTCGTCGCCGCGATCACTCCCGCAGAACAGGACAACTACTCTGCACAACGCATCGCGGCGACCGCCATCGGCGGAGCTGTTGTCATCGTCTTCGGCTACCTTCTCTGGCCGCACTCCAGGAGAGTGTGGGTGCACCAGGTCTTCGCCGAAGCGATGGGATCCATCGCGACCGAACTGACCTATGCCGGAACTCCGATTCCGCGTGACGATGCGGGTCCTGTCGGACGACGGCACGACGGCGTTGTCCGTGCTCGACGTGCGGCCGCCGCCTCGCTCACCGAGCTGAGCGCTCGGCTCCACCGAGCGCTGGCTGAGCCACCGCCGAGCGACGCCGTGGCCGCGGCCTGGTTGCCGGCCGTCGATGCGGCGCAGCAGTTGGCCGACGAGGTCGCCCGGTACGCCGCCGACAGGCTCTCCAACCGTGCGCCGGCGAATCCCGACGGTGCACGCGATGTCGCCGACGCCGTCCGAGCCGCCGGGCGGATCCCAGAACAGGGGAGCGACCCCCGCGCCAGTGCTGTCGATCAGCAGAATCTGCGTACAGGCGACGGTCTGGGTGCGATTGTCGACAGACTCGCTGAAGTCATGGGGCTGGTTCCGCACGGACGCTGACCCGGTCGCTGTCCGTCATGAGACGTTCGTCTAAGTCGCACGATGCTCGGTCATCGAGAGACACCCGTGCAATCGGGAACGCGATCGCGGCGATCACGAGCAGTCCTGAACACGCTCGGGGCGACAGTCTCGTGTGCCACAACATCATTCCGAGTAGCAGGAGTGCGAGCGGGAACGTCGGTCCCGCCAGTAGGAACATCACCGTACCAGCCGCCGGGTAGCCGTCGAATGCCGCGAGAGCGGATGCGTCGTCGACTCCGAACACGTCCTCGAAGAACCCCTGCAACCCGAACGCGACTGTCCCGAACATGCCGATCAGCACCAGCAGGAGCCACAGTCCGGCCGCCAGAGGAAGTCGCGAGCGTACCCGGTCGTACTGGCCGATGAGTCCGAACACCCACGGCACCGTCGACACTGCGATCAGCATGCCGCCCACCGCGCCGTAGTGTCCGTCCTTCCAGAATGCCGGCGACAGTGCGAACAGTGCCGGCCCGATAACCAGCCCGAGGTCGTTCAATCGGGACACCCGCATGCGGCCAGCGTAGCCGCCATGGGCGTTGTGCAAGCGGGCATCGCGTGGCTTGATGGACCAGCCGTCGTACGACCTCCCGAAAGAAGATGGGCAGGAGGGTATTAGAGGTCCACTCGGCTTCGAAGTCCGACCCGTAAGTGCCAAGCCGGATGTTGACTCGTGTCGTATGGGCTGCCGGATTCTACTGGATACCCTGCGTATCACTTCGATGCGTATTGCTGTGGTTGGTGCGCTCGAAATTGCGCGTATCCGGCGATGTTAGGCGTTGCTGCGGCGTTCGATGAGGACGACGTCTCGCCAGTGGCCGTTGTGTTGGCCGATGCGTTCTCGTGTTCCGACGGTGCGGAATCCGTGGGCGTGGTGCAGTGCGAGGCTGGCGTGGTTCTCGGGGAAGATTCCTGTTTCGATGGTCCACACTCCTGCGGTTTCGGTGGAGTCGATGAGCGCTTGTAGGAGTGCGGTGCCGACGCCCTTGCCGGAGTGGTTGGGGTCGACGTACACACTGTGTTCGATGACGCCGGTGTAGACGCACAGGCTCGATGCCGGTGATGCGGCGATCCATCCGGTGACGTTGCCGTTGGGGTCGAGGGCAACGAATCGGTGGTCGGGTAGGTGATCGCGGTCGAAGTCGGGCCAGGTTGGGGCGGCGGTCGCGAAGGTTGCGTTGCCGGTGTCGATGCCGGCTTGGTAGATTGAAGCGCCCTGGGTTTGATGGAGACTCGCGCTATTTGATTCCGACCAGCTGTTCGCGGTCGGCTTGGACAGCATAGAACGCGTGCTCGAACTCGGCGGGCGGGACGTCGCCGAGGTATCCGTGGAG
>NZ_BAAARB010000024.1:0-51547 GCF_039531975.1 Gordonia cholesterolivorans
TCCACGGATACCTCGGCGACGTCCCGCCCGCCGAGTTCGAGCACGCGTTCTATGCTGTCCAAGCCGACCGCGAACAGCTGGTCGGAATCAAATAGCGCGAGTCTCCATCAAACCCAGGGCGCTTCAGCGAGTCGCCTTTGCGGCTCGTCGTGCGAGCTTTCCCTAGGCCTGTTGAGCGAGTTCTTCCTTAGGCCCGCTGCGCGAGCATTTCCTTAGGCCTGTTGAGCGAGCTCTTCCTTCGGCCAGTTGAGTGGGTTCTTCCTTAGGCCAGTTGAGCGAGCGGAGCGAGTCGAAACAGACATGCACACATGTTTCGACTCGCTGCGCTCGCTCAACAAGCCTTGAGGAGGACTCAACAAGCCTGCGGGAGACTCACCGAGCGCGGGCAAGCGGTCAGACGCGCGGACGCGTCGTGGCGGTCAGATGCGGATAGCCCTTGCGGCGGTTCAGGATCGACAGGTCGTATCCGTCGGCCACCCGGTCGGTGTACATGTTCACCTTCGCGGGCAACAGGATCGGCTTCCCGAAGCGGACCGAGTACACGACCGATTCGGGGAGCTGAGCCTCGACGTTCGCGAGCACGGCGGCCGCACTCCACATGCCGTGGGCGATGGCGCGGCTGAAGCCGAAGGCCTTCGCCGTCAGGTCGGCCATGTGGATCGGGTTCCGGTCGCCCGAGGCGTTCGCGTACTGGCGGATCAGACCGAGGTCGACGCTGACTACGCGATCGGGCGGCGGCGGTGCGACGTCCTTGGGCGCCGGGCCTCGTTCGGCGTCCGACAGGCTCGTGCGCTGCTGCTTGAGGAATGTGCCGGTCTGGACGGCGACCAGTTCGCGGCCGACGCGGAACTCCGAGACCACGTCCACCAGCATGCCCTTGCGGTGCTCCCGGAGGTTCTCGGCGTGAGTCGAGACGGTCAGCGGCTCGTCGACGCCGATGGCCCGGATCCGCTCGATCCGGTTCTCCAGATGCACCGCGCCGACCGCGCCGAACGGGAAGTCCGGCGAGACCATCACGGTCATCGCGAGCGGGAACTGCAGAACGAACAGGTATGTCAACGGTACCTGCGCACCGAACTGCAGACCCGTGGTGCGGCAGTACTCCTTGAGCTGCGCCTCGTCGACGCGCAGGTTCTCGATCCGGTAGACGGTGTCGGGCAGTGACGCGTCCGCGCTGACGCGGGCCGGCTTGCCGATCACCGGGAGCATCGCGCTCACGGCTTTCGGGTAGATCTGGCCCGCGCCCGGCAGGGACGTCAGAGTGACGGTCTTGGTCATGGCAGGGTCCCGTCAGGCGCCGAGGAGGCTCTGACCGCACACGCGGACGACATTGCCGGTGACCGCGTTGGACGCCGGGTTGGCGAAGTACGCCACGGTCTCGGCGACGTCGACGGTCTGTCCGCCCTGCTGCAGCGAATTCATGCGACGGCCCACCTCGCGCGTGGCGAGCGGGATGGCGGCGGTCATCGCGGTCTCGATGAAGCCCGGGGCGACGGCGTTGATGGTGATGCCCTTCTCAGCCAGGATCGGGGCGTAGGTGTCGACGAGGCCGATCACGCCGGCCTTCGACGCGCCGTAGTTGGTCTGGCCGCGGTTGCCCGCGATGCCCGCGATGGAGGAGACGTCGACCACGGCGCCGCCCGACCGGAGGGCCTTGCGCTCGACCAACTCGTTCACCAGCGTCTGCGGTGCGATCAGGTTCACGCTGATGACCGAGTTCCAGCGGCCGGCGTCCATGTTCGCGAGCAGCTTGTCGCGCGTGATGCCCGCATTGTTGACGATGATGTCCAGGCCGCCGTGACGCTCGAGAACGTGCTCGGCGACCTTGGCTCCCGCGTCCTCGGCGGTCACGTCGAGCGGCAGCGCGGTGCCGCCCACCTTGTTCGCCGTCTCGCTGAGGGCCTCGCCCGCGGCCGGGACGTCGGCGGCGATGACATGGGCGCCGTCGCGCGCCAGCACCTCGGCGATCGTGGCGCCGATGCCGCGTGCGGCACCGGTGACCAGGGCCACCTTGCCGGCGAGGGGCTTGTCCCAGCTCTCCACCGAAGCGGCGTCGGCGGCGCCGACCCGGATCACCTGGGCGTCGACGTAGGTCGACTTGGCCGACAGCAGGAAGCGGAGGGTCGACTCGAGACCGGACAGGCCGGTCTTGGCGTCGGGCGAGACATAGACCAGCTGGGCGGTGGCGCCGTTGCGGAGCTCCTTGCCGAGCGAGCGGGTGAAGCCCTCGAGTGCGCGCTGCGCGACGTGCTCGTCGGGCTCAGCGGTCAGCTCGGGTGTGGTGCCCAGCACCACGAAGCGCGCCGAGTTGCCCACCGAACGCATGATCGGCGTGAAGAACTCGAAGAGCTGCTCGAGATCGGCGGGCTTGGAGATGCCGGTGGCGTCGAAGACCGCGGCGCCGAGCTTGTCGGCGCTGCGTCCGCCGGCGTTGTTCTCGACCAGCGTGTAGTCGTCGCCCGCGCTGAGGATCTCCCGCACCGGCTCCACCAGACGTCCGGCGCCGCCGAGCAGGACCGGACCGGCGAGAGCGGGCTGAGACGGCGAGTACCGACGCAGTGCCGGCGGCTGCGGAAGACCGACGCGCGAAGCGATGAAAGCGCCCGGGCCGCTGTTGACGATGGACGAATACAGGTCGGTGTTGCCTGCCACGACTATCTCCTTCGATGTCTGTGAAACGAATCCGTGTCCCGTGTCGGGTACCGGTCCTGCCGGAGACCCTAAGCGGATGCCGCCGACGAGCAGTAGCCCGCTCGTCTGTGACATGTGCCGCAGGTTCAGGAGTCGACAATTAACTTACTCGGGAGTAAGAATACTCTCAAGGTCGATCTGTCGACATCCGAGACTCTCCAGGAGAAGTTGTGGCCTCGTACACGCCCCGCCAGCCGGAAACCCGTCAGCAGCGCCCGGTCGCCATCCTCGGCGGCAATCGCATTCCGTTCGCGCGTCAAGACCGCGCGTACGCGACCGCGAGCAATCAGGACATGTTCACCGCCGCCCTCCAGGGGCTGGTCAGCCGTTTCAGCCTGCAGGGCGAGCAACTCGGCATGGTCGCCGGCGGCGCGGTGCTCAAGCATTCGCGTGACTTCAACCTCATCCGCGAGTCGGTGCTCGGTTCGTCGTTGTCGCCCTACACCCCGGCGGTGGACGTCCAGCAGGCGTGCGGCACCGGTCTCCAGGCCATTCAGATCGTGGCCGACGGTATCGCCGCAGGCCGCTACGACGTCGCGATCGGCGGCGGCGTCGACACCACCTCCGACGCCCCGATCGGCGTCTCCGAGGACATGCGCAGGCAGATGCTCGAGGTGAACCGGGCCAAGAGCACCGTGGACCGGATCAAGGCCGCACTCGGTCTGGCGACCAAGCTGGGCATCGAGATCCCGCGCAACGGCGAGCCGCGTACCGGCCTGTCGATGGGCGAGCACGCCGCCATCACCGCCAAGGAGTTCGGCATCAGCCGCGCCGAGCAGGACGAGCTGGCCGCCGCCAGCCACCAGAAGATGGGCGCCGCCTACGACCGCGGCTTCTTCGACGACCTCATCACCCCGTTCATGGGCCTCACCCGCGACGAGAACCTCCGTCCGAACTCGTCGGTGGAGAAGCTGGCCACCCTCAAGCCGGTCTTCGGCGTGAGCCTGGGCGACGCCACCATGACCGCGGGCAACTCCACCCCGCTCACCGACGGCGCGTCGGCCGTCCTGCTCGCCACCGACGAGTGGGCCGCCGAGAAGAACCTCCCGGTGCTGGCCTACCTGCGCGACACCGAGACCGCCGCGGTGGACTACGTGAACGGCCCCGACGGGCTGCTCATGGCACCGACTTACGCGGTCCCCCGCCTGCTGCAGCGCAACGGCCTCACCCTGGCCGACTTCGACTTCTTCGAGATCCACGAGGCTTTCGCCTCCGTGGTCCTGGCGACCCTGCAGGCGTGGGAGTCGGAGGAGTACTGCACCGAGCGTCTCGGCCTGGACGGGGCGCTGGGCTCGATCGACCGCAGCAAGCTCAACGTCAACGGCTCCTCGCTGGCCGCCGGGCACCCGTTCGCCGCCACCGGCGGCCGGATCATCGCGCAGGCCGCCAAGCAGATCAAGGAGAACGGCGGCGGTCGTGCGCTGGTGTCGATCTGCGCCGCGGGCGGCCAGGGCGTCACGGCCATCGTCGAAGGCTGATCCCCGCATCGGATCGCAGGCCCCGGTCGGCCGCCGCACGGCGCTGACCGGGGCCTTCGCGATCATCGATGAGAACTCCGAAGTTTTTTCCGCGGATGTGTAACGCCCCCGCACCCGCCACCTATAAACCGGATAGCTCCGGCTGAACCGCCAGACCCCCGACCCGGCGGTTCAGCCGGAGCTCTTGTTCCCGGCTAGGATTCGACAGTTGTGACCTCTTCCGACGATCGCTCCGATCACCGCCGGTGGGTCGCCCGCGCGCTCATCGGCGCGCTGCTGCTCGTCGGCGCGATCTTCGGGATCGACGCGATCCTCACTCACGGCCACACGGCCCGCGGCGCACACATCGCCGAGTTCGATCTGGGCGACCTCACCGAAGATCAGGCGCGCGCGAAGCTCACCGGACTGACGGTGGCCGCACACAGCCCGGTCTCGGTACGCACCGACTCCGGCTCGGCGCAGATCGATCCGGCCGCGCTCGGTGCCGATTTCGACGTCGAAGCAACGCTCGCGCGCCTCATGGACCAGCCGCGCAATCCCTGGGACCGATTCCTCGGCATGATCGGCCTCTCCCGCGATGTGGCCCCGGTCGTCTCGCTCGACGACGCCGACTTCAACGCGGCGCTCGACGAGCATCGGGAGTCGCTCGAGAAGGCGGCCGTCGAGGGCGGTGTCCATTTCGACGGTCTGCAACCGGTCGGCGACTTCCCGTCCAAGGGACTGCGTATCAAGCGCGAGGCCGCGAAGCAGGCCATCGCCGACAACTGGCTCAGCGGTCACCCGATCGACCTCGAGATGGAGCCCTTCTCGCCGACCGTCTCGGCTGAGATGGTTCAGGCCACACTCGACGGGCCGGCCCAGAACGTGACGGCGTCGGCGGTCCCGCTCGCCGGACGCGGAGCGCGAGTGATCGTCTCACCGCGGGAGGCGGGCGCGCTCGTGTCGTTCGTGCCCGACGGCCACGGCGGTCTGACCCCGCACGTGGATCCCAAGAAGGCGCGGGAAGTCCTCGGCGACCGCGCAGCCAAGACCGAGTCGACCCCGGTCGATGCGAGTTTCCGGCTGACCGGCGGCGCGCCCGTCGTGGTGCCGTCGTCCGACGGCGCCGCGGTCGACTGGACCCGGACAGCCGCCGAGATCGAGAAGCTGGCTGTCTCCGCCGACTCCCGATCGGGCCGGGTGGCCTACAAGATCACCCGACCCAAGGTCGACACGAAGCGGGCGAAGAAGCTGGGGGTGAAGGAAGTCGTGTCCGAGTTCACCACCGGCGGGTTCAGCGGACCGTCGGGGGAGAACATCCGGCTCGTCGCCGAAGAGGTGGACGGCGCGCTGGTGCTGCCCGGCCAGACCTTCTCGCTCAACGGTTATACCGGACCG
Source organism: Gordonia cholesterolivorans (assembly GCF_039531975.1). Lineage (NCBI taxonomy): Bacteria > Bacillati > Actinomycetota > Actinomycetes > Mycobacteriales > Gordoniaceae > Gordonia > Gordonia cholesterolivorans. Next base: position 5,547 of record NZ_BAAARB010000024.1, read on the forward strand.
CGCGGGACGGCCCAGGGCTACGTCGAGTCGGGGATCATCGATCACGGCCGTCCGTCCGAGGCGGTCGGCGGCGGCATCTCGCAGTTCGCCACGACGCTGTACAACGCCTCGTACTTCGCCGGGCTGGAGGACGTCGCCCACACCGAGCACAGCTACTACATCTCGCGCTATCCCGAGGCGCGCGAGGCCACGGTGTTCGAGGGCGCCATCGATCTGCAGTTCAAGAACAACACGCCGTACGGGATCGTCATCGACACGTCGTGGACGCCGTCGAGCATCACCGTCCGGATGTGGAGCACCAAGACGGTCGAGGTCCAATCGGTGACGGGCGACCGCACCGATCCGACCTCACCGACGACCGTGGAGGTCCCGGCGGGGCAGAGCTGTGTGCCCAGCAGCGGTCAGCCCGGCTTCACCGCGTCCAACACCAGGATCATCCGCAGTCTCAAGACCGGCCAGGAGACCTACCGGCACACCCGGACCGTCAAGTACGACCCGGAACCGGTGGTCCGCTGCCGCTGATCGGCCCTGCGGAAGCCGCGGACTGAAACGTGTTTCAGCCCCGGCGCTGTGCTGCCGGTCACCGGCAGATATGCTCCCCGACATGGATATCAATGGAGCAAGTGCAATCGTGACCGGAGGTGCCTCGGGCATCGGCGCCGCGACGGCTCGCCGGCTCGCCGCGCGGGGCGCCAAGGTCGTCATCGCCGACCTGAAGGCCGAGGACGGCGAGGCCCTGGCCAAGGAGATCGACGGCGTCTTCGTCGCTGTCGACGTCACCGACACCGCACAGATCGAGGCGGCGGTCAACAAGGCTGTCGAGCTCGGACCGCTGAAGGCCGTGGTCAACTCGGCCGGTATCGGCTGGGCCCAGCGCACCATCGGCCGCGACGGCGAGTTCGCCTCGGCGCACAACCTGGACCTCTACAAGAAGGTCATCGCGATCAACCTGATCGGTACCTTCGACACGGTCCGCCTCGCCGCCACCGCGATGAGCCGCAACGAGCCGAATGCGAACGGAGAGCGCGGCGCCATCGTCAACCTCGCATCCGTCGCGGCCTTCGACGGCCAGATCGGCCAGGCCGCGTACTCGTCGTCGAAGGGCGGCGTGGTCGGCATGACGCTGCCGGTCGCCCGCGACCTGTCGGCGGCGGGCATCCGCGTGAACTGCATCGCCCCCGGCCTGATCGACACCCCGATCTACGGCTCGGGTCCGGAGTCGGAGGCGTTCAAGGCCAAGCTCGGCGAGAGCGTGCTGTTCCCGAAGCGACTGGGCGTGCCGGACGAGCTCGCGTCGATGGTCGAGGAGCTCATCACGAACTCGTACATGAACGCCGAGGTGGTCCGCGTGGACGGCGGCATCCGGATGCCACCGAAGTAGAGTCTCCGCACCGGATCGACGCCTGCGACGGCCCCGCACGAATGCGGGGCCGTCGCTCGTCTTTCAGCGGTGCTCGGCCGGCGGTCGCAGCCGCAGTGCGCGGGCGGTCTCGGCCGTCGCGCGGCGCACGTCGTCGTGGGTCCACTCCTCGACGCGCAGATCGGGCACTGCCGCGTGCAGGTCCTCTGCCCACCGCTGCGACCATTCGGCGGGGAAGGCGCGTCGGAGCAGATCGATCATGATCGGCACGGCCGTCGATGCACCCGGCGATGCGCCGAGCAGTCCGGAGACCTGCCGGTCGGCGCTCACGATCAACTCGGTGCCCTGCTGCAGCACTCCGGCGACTCCCGGGCCGGGCGTGACGAGCTGCGCGCGCTGGCCGGCGTGCACCAGGGTCCAGTCCGCGTCGCGGGCCTCGGGGAGGTACCGCTGGAGCTGTGCGAAGCGTTTCGCGCGCCCCGCGAGCAGTTCGGAGACGAGGTACCGGACGAGATCCAGGTTCGTCGCCGCGGCCGACATCACGGTCCACAGATTCCGCGGATGCAGTGTGGCGAAGAAGTCCCACAGGTGCCCGCCCTTGAGCAGCCGGGTGCTGAACGTGGCGTACGGGCCGAACATCAGATGGTCGCGGCCGCGAACGGTCCGGCGATCCAGATGCGGCACAGACATCGGCGGGGCGCCGATCGGGGCCTGCCCGTAGACCTTGCCGTCGTGCCGTGCGACCACCTCCGGCGCGTCGCACCGGAGGAAGGCCGCTCCGACCGGCAACACCCCGTAGCGGCTCACCTCGTCGAGCTTCGCTTTCTGCAACTGCCGCAGGGCCTGTCCGCCCGCGCCGACGAAGACATGCCGAGCGCGGATGCGGAAGCGGCCCGCCCGACCGCGGCCGGTGACGGTGGACCGGCCGTGAGCGTCGCGGGCGATCCGGCGCACCCGATGGCCGAACAGGACCTCGGCACCGGAGGTCTCGAGCAGACCCGTCGACAGCGCCCCGAAGTCGACGTCCGTCCCGTCCGGATGCCGCGTGGCGGCGATCGGTCCGGGCGCGCGACCGTCGGTCACCAGTGGGGCCCATGCGCCGACGGGATCGTCGGTGAATTCGAGGCGGTCGAAGAGCGGCGACCGGCGCAGTGTGGCGTGACGGCGCCGCAGGTAGTCGGTGTCCCCGTCGAAGACGACGCTCAGGTGCCCGGTGGTGTGGATGAACGACGCGGGGTCGAGCCCGCCGGCCGCTGCCAGATGTGCCCACCATTCGCGGGTCAGGAGGAACTGCGCCGCGATCGACTCGGCCTTCGCGGAGTCCTCCGGGTCGGGCATGTAGTTGAGTTCGCAGAAGCCCGAGTGGCCGGTGCCCGCGTTGTTCCACGGATCGCTGCTCTCGGTTGCGGCGCGATCGGCGGCTTCCAGCACCACCACCGACCACTCGGGTTCCAGGTGACCGAGCATCGAGGCCAGGGTGGCGGACATGATGCCCGCGCCCACCAGGACGACGTCGGCGTCGGGAAGGTCGACGGCTGCGGTACGGATTCTCATCGGGCTCTCCTTCGCGTCGAGGTGACGTATTCGATGCTCGTCCGCCGCTAATGATCCGTCTAATGTGATTCGTCTGGAATATGATCCGATTGTGCATGAATGGACCGGGGAGCTGTCCCCTCGGCTGCGCGCGCTGACCGCACTCGAATCCCACGGCGGTTCGATGACCGCCGCGGCGGCTGCGCTCGGCGTCTCGCAGAGTTCGATGAGCAGGCGCCTGCACGCGCTCGAAGCGCAGATGGGCGTTCCGTTGTTGATCAAAGACGGACGCAAGGTGCGGTTGACTCCGGCCGCGCTGTCGTTGGTCGCCGACATCCGCGCACCGCTCGCCGCGCTCGAACACGCTGTGGAGCGCGCGGTCGACGCAGGAGACGGGAGCACCGGATCGGTTCGTTTCGGCTTTCCGCTGACGATGGGTTCCGGCGAGGTGCCCGAACTGCTGGCGGCCTTCCACCACCGCAATCCGGGGATCCGCCTGGAGCTCAAACAGGCTCACGGCGCACAGTTGGTGGCCGATCTGCAGTCCGGGGAGCTCGATCTCGCGATCACCATTCCGCTCGCGCACGAGGTGGAGCACGCGATGGTCGGCTCACAGGAGATCGTCGTGGCGGTACCCGAGAATCACTGGAGTGCGCGGCGTTCCTCGGTGGCGCTCGCGGAGCTGTCGGGCGAAGACTTCATCGCGAACCCGGAGACGTATCATCTGCGGCGCGCGACGCAGGAGTGGTGCGCCGCGGCGGGATACACGCCGAGGGTCGCGATCGAGATCACCGAGTTCGCGACCGCCCGCGAGTTCGTCGAACGAGGTCTGGGCATCGCGTTGCTGCCGCGGGCCGGGCGCCCGATCGCCGGCGTGGCCGAGGTCCCGGTGGCGCCGGAGACGCTGCGCCGCGACATCGGGCTGGCCTGGGCCTCGACGATCCGTACGCCGGCTGTGGAGAGATTGAGCCGATTCCTCCGGGAGAACCTGCCGGTGCGACCGCCCGCGTGAGCATTCCCCGATACGCTTCGACCATGCGGAATCTGGTGCTGTCGGTGATCGGGGACGACCGTCCGGGGCTGGTGTCGGCGCTCGCCGATGCGGTCGCCGCGCAGGGCGGCAATTGGGAGCGCAGTCAGCTGGCACAACTCGCGGGCAAGTTCGCGGGCATCGTCGTCGCGGCGGTTCCCGACGAGCGCGCCGACGCACTGATCGCCGCGGTCACCGGACTGGACGGGCTGCTGGAGGTGGCGGTCCATTCGGCGGACGGCGCCGAACCGAGCACCGCCGATTGGCCGGCGCTCACGATCGGACTGCTCGGGAACGATCGTCCCGGCATCGTTCACGAACTCTCGGCGGCGCTGAGCGCCGGCGGGGTCTCGATCGAGAAGATGACGACCGGCACCCGGGAGGCCCCGATGGCCGGTGGGATGCTGTTCGAGGCGGAGTTGGAGGTCCGGCTGCCGCCGAATGTCGACCCCGCGCGCATCCGTGCCGATCTGGAGCGGATCGCGGAGGAACTGCTCGTCGATCTCGGCATCGAGGGCTGACGGGTCCTTCCGCCCTAGGCACCGGCCGCGGGCACCCGATCCGGCCGACCGCCTCGGAGGCCGAGCACCGCTGCCGTGAAGCACGCCAGGGCCACGGCACCGGCGAACCACGGGAACACCTCGGCGGTTCCGTACGACGACGACAGCGCCCCGGCGATGACGGTCGGAACGCCCATCGCCAAGTAGCCGAGCAGGTAGTACGCGCTCATCACCCGGCCGCGCGCATCCGGGGGCGTGACGTCGTTCAGATGCCGCAGAGACCCTCCGAAGGCCAGACCGAAGGCCGCGCCGAGCACGATGGAATCGACGATCACGAATGCCGTCGACCCGGTGTGCAGCGCCCAGATCGCCGACAGCAGTGCGACGATCATCCCCAGGTCGCCGGTGATGGCGGCGGTGCGGGGATCGAGCCGGCCGCCCACCCACTGGGACGCCGCGGAGGCAGCGGCCATCACGGCCACGACGACGCCGACGAAGATCACCGACGTGTGGCCGGTGGCGTGCTGGGTCAGCGCGGGGTAGAGGCTCAGGAAGACGCCGAGGACCGACCACGCCGTCATGATGCCGATTCCGGAGAACCAGAAGTCGGAGGTGATCTCCTTCGGGATCGACGGACGCTGCAGGCGGATGCGGCCGCCGGTGCGTTCGGTGTGCGGTTCCACGAGTGCGATCACGGCGACCAGCATCACCACGACCACGGCGCCGACGATCGCGAAGGGCACGCGCAGCGGGTTCGACGCCCACTGCGCCGCGGCGGCGGCACCGAAGACGGTGATCGTGATCCCCACGTTGAGGGCGATACCGCTGGCCATGCCGTTGCGGGCGCCGTCGCGCGGTCGGACGTCGAGCAGTGCCGCGCCCGCCACCACGGTGATGGCACCGATCGCGCCTCCGTGCAGGAAGCGGGCGATCATCAGCTCCCACGCATCGGTGGCGATGAGGAACAGGCCGAGTCCGGCGAGGATGGAGATCAGTGCGGCGATGAGCACGGGTTTGCGGCCCACGGCGTCGGAGACCGGGCCCACGGTCAGCGCCGATCCGAGCGCGCCGATCGCGTACACCGCGAAGACGATGGTGATCGTCAGCGGGCTCATATGCCATTCCGACTGGTAGATCGGATAGAGCGGCGACGGCAGTCCGGAGCAGCCCAGTGCCAGCGCGAGAAGCGCGAGCAGGAGCAGGTACGACCACGCCTGCGGATGCGTGGTCCGCTCCACCGGTCGGTCGGTGACGGTGCTGCTGGTCATGGCGTCCTCGAGTATGTTTGATAGAGATCGAACAGTGACGACAGTACCGCAACTGTTCGACAACCATCAAACTGTTTTCGAGGAGGTGGACCCGTGACGGGGACGACTGCGCGGTTGGACGTCGCCGACCTGCACGCGGTGCTGAGCGCGTTGGCCGATCCGGTCCGTCTGGAGATGGTGCGGCGGTTGAGCCGCGCGGGCGCGCCCGTCTCGTGCGCCGGGTTGTACGACACCGTCACGAAGGCCACCGCGAGCCATCACTTCAAGATCTTGCGCGAGGCGGGCGTGATCGAGCGCCGACCCGCCGGCCAGGGAGCCGAGTACGTGCTGCGCGACGCCGAGATGGAAGCCGCCTACCCGGGACTGCTGACCGCGGTGATCGCGGCTGCGAACGCGCGGTAGCGGATCGTCGCTACGCGGTGAGCACCACCTTCAGCGCCTTGGTCTCCGCGGCGCGTTCGAAGACGTCATAGGCATCCATCATGTCGTGCAGTGCGAACCGGTGGCTGATGAACACGTCCGGGTCGATCTTCCGCTGCGCCACCATCTTGAGCAGGGTGCCGAGGGTGTCGGTGTTCACCAGTCCCATCGTCATCGTCACGTTGGTGATCCAGAGATCCTGCAGCGGCAGGTCGACGCCGGTGCCGTGCACGCCGACGTTCGCGACGTGTCCCGCCGGGCGCACGATATCCAGGCACATGTTCCAGGTCTGCGGCACTCCGACCGCTTCGATGGCGACGTCGACGCCGAGGCCGTCGGTCATCGCGAGGATCTGCTCGCGCCAGTCGTCGTCGGACGATACGACGCCGTCCGTGGCGCCGAACCTGCGGGCCTGCTCGACGCGGCCTGCATCCACATCGACGGCGATGACGCGGCTCGGGCCGTAGAGTCCCGCCGTGGCGATGGCGGCCAGGCCGACGGGGCCGGCACCGATGACCGCGACCACGTCCCCGGGCTTCACCGCGCCGTAGCGGACGCCGATCTCGTGACCGGTCGGAAGGATGTCCGAGAGGACGACGCCCTGTTCCGGACGCATGGTGTCGGGCAGCCGGTACACGGAGGTCTCCGCGTAGGGCACACGGACGTACTCGGCCTGCGTCCCGTCGATGAGGTGGCCGAAGATCCAGCCGATCCCCGAGGTGCCCTCGTCGCCGAGGCAGTGCGAGAACACGCCCTGCTTGCAATAGGCGCACTTACCGCACGCGCTGATGCAGGAGATGATCACCTGATCGCCGACAGACAGCGTGGTCACCGCCGCGCCGACCTCGGTGATCGTCCCGACGCCCTCGTGGCCGAGGATGCGTCCCGGCGTGACAGCGGGGACGTCGCCCTTCAGAATGTGCAGGTCGGTGCCGCAGATCGTCGTCGCGTCGATCTTCACGATGACATCGGTGGGCGCCTGGATCCGGGGTTCGGGCACGTCGTCCCACGACTTGTTCCCGGGCCCGTGATAGACGAGTGCTTTCATTGCCTCGCGCTCCAATCGGACGAAGTTCCCCCGATCCGACCGTAGACCGGATTCGGTGACGAGAGAACCCCGCCGGGAAACTGGCTGCTCCCGGCGGGGTCCCTGCGCTTGCGCCGGTCGGAGTGGACCGGATCTGAACCGCCCGATCAGAACGCGGCTTCGTCGAGCTCCATCAGGTCGTTGTCGACGTTGTTCTCGACGATCTGGCGAACGGAGCTCAGCAGCGGCAGCATGTTCTTCGCGAAGAACACACCCGAGGCCACCTTGCCCTCGTAGAACGCCTTGTCGTCACCGGAGGCACCGGCGTCGAGCGCGGCCTGCGCGACGACGGCCTGACGCAGCAGCAGCCAGCCGATCAGCAGATCGCCGACGGCCATCAGGAAGCGGACCGACGCGGTGCCGATCAGGTACAGCTGCTTCGGATCCTCCTGCGCGCTCATCAGCCAGCCGGTGAGCTTGGCGGCCATGGCCTGGACGTCCTCGTTGGCGGTCTTGAGCAGTGCGCGCTCGGCCGCAAACTGTTCGCCACCGTTGCCCTGGCCGTTGTCGATGAAGTCCTGGATCTGGCCCGCGACGTGGGCCAGTGCCTGGCCCTTGTCGCGGATGATCTTGCGGAAGAAGAAGTCCTGCGCCTGGATGGCGGTGGTGCCCTCGTACAGCGAGTCGATCTTCGAGTCCCGGATGTACTGCTCGATCGGGTAGTCCTGCAGGAAGCCCGAACCGCCCAGCGTCTGCAGGGACTCGGTCAGCTTCTCGTAGGCACGCTCGGAGCCGACGCCCTTGACGATCGGGAGGAGCAGGTCGTTCACCTTGTGCGCCATCTCGGCGTCCGCGCCGGAGACGATCTTCGCGGCGACGGCGTCCTGGTGCGACGCGGTGTACAGGTACACGGCGCGCAGACCCTCGGCGTAGGCCTTCTGGGTCATCAGCGCGCGGCGCACGTCCGGGTGGTGCGTGATCGTGACGCGCGGAGCGGCCTTGTCGGTCATCTGCGTCAGATCGGCGCCCTGCACGCGCTGCTTGGCGTAATCGAGAGCGTTGAGGTAGCCGGTCGACAGCGTCGAGATGGCCTTGGTGCCGACCATCATGCGGGCGTGCTCGATGACGTCGAACATCTGGGCGATACCCTTGTGGACCTCGCCGACGAGCCAGCCCTTGGCCGGGGTGCCGTGCAGGCCGAAGCTGACCTCACAGGTGGCCGAGGCCTTGATGCCCATCTTGTGCTCGACGTTGGTGACGAAGGCGCCGTTGCGCTCGCCCAGCTCGCCGGTCTCATGGTCGAAGTGAAACTTCGGAACGAAGAACAGCGACAGACCCTTGGTGCCCGGTCCGGCGCCCTCGGGGCGGGCCAGGACCAGGTGGAAGATGTTCTCGGTCATGTCCTGGTCGGCCGAGGTGATGAAGCGCTTGACGCCCTCGATGTGCCAGGTGCCGTCTTCCTGAAGGGTGGCCTTGGTGATGCCCGCGCCGACGTCCGAGCCGGCGTCCGGCTCGGTCAGGACCATGGTGGCGCCCCAACCGCGCTCGGAGCAGATGGCGGCCCACTTCTTCTGCTCGTCGGTGCCGTTGTCGTAGAAGATGTTCGAGAAGCCCGAACCGGCGGCGTACATGAACACCGGCGGGTTGGCGCCCAGGATCATCTCGCCGATCGCCCAGTACAGCGAGCGGGGTGCGGGCAGGCCGCCGAGTTCCTCGTCGACGCCGACCTTGTCCCAGCCGGCCTCGATCAGGGCGTTGTACGACTTCTTGAAGCTGTCGGGAATGGTGACGCTGTGGTCCTCCGGGTTGAAGACCGGGGGATTGCGGTCGGCGTCCGCGAACGAGTCGGCGATGACGCCCTCGGCGAGGTGCTTGACTTCGCGGAGCATGTCGACCGCGGTGTCGTGGTCGAGGTCGCCGAACTCGCCGGAGGCGAGGACCTCGTCGAGCTTGTACATCTCGAAGAGGTTGAAGTGCAGATCGCGCAGGTTGGACTTGTAATGGCCCATGGTTTTCCTTACTCGCTGTTCTAGAAGTTCGTTTCCCGGGGGCGTGGCTCCGGTGGCTGACTCGGTGCCGACTATGTTACTTGCCGGTAACTATTGACAGCGTACCGCTAGCCGTTCAGACGGACAATATGAGTGCGGTGTGGCCCCGCTAACAAATGCAAGCGGACGGCGCCCGGTGCCCGTCAGAGCGATCGCAGATACGCCAGATCGTCGGGAATGCCGTCGGCGGGCGTCTCCAGCACACCGGGTGCACCGGCGGTCTTCATCAACTCGGCGAGCACCTCCGCATCGATCTGGCCGGACTCGAGGTTGGCGTGCCGGTCGCGGCCCGAGTCGAACTCGTCACGCGAGTTGTTCAGATGGATCAGATCGATCCGGCCGGTGATCGACTTGATCCGTTCCACGAGGCCGACGAGGTCTTCACCGCCGGCCCAGGCATGGCAGGTGTCGAGGCAGAACCCGGCCTCGGGGAAGTCTCCGACGGCGTCCCACAGGCGCTCGATCGACTCCAGTGTCCGGGCCATCGCGTGATCGCCGCCCGCGGTGTTCTCGATCAGGATCGGCACCCCGAAGCCGCCCTTGTCCGCCTGTCGTTCGAACAGCTTGCGCCAGTTGGCGAATCCGTCGGCCGCGTCCTCCCCGTCCTTCAGATGGCCCCCGTGCACCACGAGGCCGATCGCGCCGAGGTCGGCGGCCGCCGCGGCCTGCTGCTCCACAGCCTTGCGTGACGGCATCCGCAGGCGGTTGTTCAGGCTCGCCACGTTGATCTGATAGCTCGAGTGCACGACCACGTCGATCGGCGACTCGCGGATCTGCTCGGCGTGCGGATGCGGCTCGGGCTTCTTCCAGCTCTGCGGATCGGTGACGAACATCTGGAAGATGTCGATCCCGAGTTCCTCGGCGGTGGCGACGGGGTTCTCGTCCTGGCGAAGATGGGCTCCGACTCGCATGAACCCAGCCTATCGTCTGGCCGACCGCCTCCGGGGTGGCCGCAAGGAAGACATCCGGTGCACTGACAGCCAATTCCCGGAGAACTTCTATAGAGTTCGCCATGGACGGTGGCACCGTCCTCGACTGGGGCAGGAGGCTCGGGCGTGAGCGTGGACACGGCGTCGCCGGGTACGGCGGGTGGATCCGACCCCGACCCAGACGATCCTCCCGCCGGTGCGGACTCGATCCCGGATCTCCCCCCGGACGACGCGCCCATCGAAGTCGTCGAGGAGAAGGTGCGCGACTTCCGGTTGCTGCGCCGGATCCTGCTGACGATCTGGGCGGTGAGCCTGGCCGTCTACTTCTGGCGGTACGGCATCGCCGCCGACCGGACGAGTCTCATCTTCTTTCTCGCGTTCGGGATGGCGGCCGCCACCATCGGGCGCCGTCGCGTCAGCACCGTGCTGATCGACTGGCTGCCCTTCGTCCTGATCCTGATGCTCTACGACTGGACCCGGAACATCGCGGTGTGGCTCGACATGCCGACGCACTGGCAACTCGCGCCGGACGTCGACCACTGGATCTTCGGGACCAACCCGACCGTCTGGCTTCAGTCGCATCTGAAGGAGTCCTCGCCGCCGTGGTGGGAGGTCATCACCAGCGCGGTCTACATGTCGTACTTCATCGTTCCGTACGCGACCGCCGCGGTGCTGTGGGTGCGCGATCGGGCGCTGTGGCGCCGGTTCGCCGCGTGCTTCATCGCGGTGAGCTTCCTCGGCCTGGTCGGTTACACGCTGGTCCCGGCGGCGCCGCCGTGGGCGGCGGCCCGCTGCACCGTCGCGCAGGTCGCCGACAGTCCGCACGATCCGCCGTGCATGTACCGGGCCGACGTCGAGGTGCCCGGCAACCTGCTCGGTGAGGTGCATCCGGAGAATCCCGGCGCCGAACCGTACGTGGAGCGGATCTCCGACCGCGGCTGGAGTGTGATCGGCTTGGACATGGTGCTGCGGGCGGTCCGGTTCGGTCAGACGAAGTCGAATCTCGTCGCCGCGATCCCGTCCCTGCATGCGGGGCTGACGATGCTGCTCGCGCTGTTCATGTGGCCGCGAACGCGCTGGTTCGGCAAGACGATGTTCATGGGGTACGCGCTCACCATGGCGTTCGCGCTGGTCTACAGCGGCGAGCACTACGTCTTCGACATCCTGCTCGGCTGGGGCCTCGCCGGAGCGGTCTTCACGGCCTATTGGCTCATCGACACCCGGTACATCCTCCCGCGCAATGCGCGCCGGCGGGCGGAGAGAGCAGACGCGGCTAAGCAGGAGCGTCGAGATACGGCTCCGTCTCAATCGTGATCGGCACCCTCGCGGCGATCAGCAGCCGGCACTCGGCCTCGCTGTCGGGGTAGAGGTTGAGCCACTCGTGGCCCGCGCTCCCGTCGGCGTAGACCTTGTCGAGCGCGCGGTGAAGGCGGGCTTCCGTCTCGCGATTGATGATGAAACGACGATCGCCGTACCTGAGATACCTGTTCGTCACGACAGCCTCCGGAAATAGCTCGCTGTGACTTAGAACACTACTCGCCCAGGTGTGGTCGCCGCCGGTTCTCCCGGGTCAGCTCAGTTCGGGGGCCCGGTTGGTGTACGGCTTCACGGTCGTGAAATCGATCATCGCGCGGGTGTTGTCGACGGCGGTCACCATTCCCACCCCGAACTGTCCGTGCTCGTCGTACAGGTTGGCGGTGCCGACGGAGACGCCCGCGTTCTCGATGTGCGAGTCGGCCTCCACGCCGACGCGGACGCCCTCCGGCAATCGGGCGACCGCGACGGTCAGATCGCAGTTGATGAACCCGATACCGCCGTCGCCGATGTTCGTGACCAGGCTCGTCGACTCGGCGGCGATCACCGCGCGCTGGAAGGGCGTCAACTCCTCATCGGGGACGGCGTTGAACGGCCTGCTCCAGATCGTGAGCCGCTCGGAGTTCTGGTACTCGCCCATGTCGTTGGACCACGTCCCGCCCTCGGTCCGGAACCACGGCCGGTAGCCGTCACCGGCGTCGGCGGGCGGGGTGAAGGTCCGCTCCCGCGCGGGGCGCTCCCATCGCTCGCCCGGCGGATTCGAACCCGTCTTCAGGAACACGACGTTGCCGCGCGCGACGAGGATCTCGGCGTCGCCGTCGTACTGCCGTACCGACACCTCGATGACCCGGATGCGGTGACCGTCGCGCAGGACGGTCGTGGTGGGCACGGTGGGCAGCCGTCGTGCGCTCTTGAACAACTCGAGGGTGAACCGTGCGGGAGTGAAATCGGCACTGCCGCCAGCGTTCTCGGCGGCGCGGGCGGCGATCGCGCAGACCGACGGTCCGTTCAGCGCGTCCGGGCCCCACAGTCCCACCGCATACCCGGTGGGGTCGTACCGACCGGCGCCGTCGACGGTGAAGAAGGCCTTATCAGTCATAGGTCTGCACGCTACGCTGCGTGCATGACCACTCAAGCATCGCCGTCGGTTCTCCCGAACGACGCGGTCGGCGCCGTGCGGACCTTCGTCATCTTCTCCTCGCTCGTCGGAATCGCGCTGGGCATCGTCGCGCTCGTCTGGCCCGCCGCGACACTGGCCGTGATCGGTGTGCTGTTCGGCATCTCGCTCATCGTCGCCGGGCTCTTCCGGCTCTTCGTCGCCTTCGCGCTGACCCGGGCGACCGCGGGGACCCGGCTGCTCCTCGGCGTGTTCGGCGGAATCGTGCTCGCCGTCGGCGTACTCGCCACCATCAACCCGTCCAAGTCGCTGGTGCTCCTGGGTGTCTTCATCGGCATCGGATGGATCATCGGCGGTCTGCAGGATCTGCTCGGGTCGCGCTTCACGGTCACCATGGCGCCCCGCTGGTTGGTGATGCTCTCGGGTGTGGTCTCGGTGCTCGCGGGTATCGCGATGATCGTGCTGCCCGCCGTCTGGACCCTCTCGACCATCCTGTGGATCCTCGCGGTGCTGCTCATCGTGGTCAGCGTCGTCACGCTGTTCACCGTGCCGGGCAAGGTCAGCGCGCTGGCCGCCAGGATCGAGCGTGAGGAACCGGTGATCTGACCGAGCTCAGCCGGTGAGCGCCAAACCGTCCAGGGTGAGGGTCGGCTCGGCGTCTGCGTGTTCCGCGAGCCGTTCGGCGACGGCGCCCAGCACCGCCAGCAGTTCGTCGGTGTGCGCGATCGGGACACCGTCCACCCGGCCCCGCCACACCATCTCGGCCGGTCGGGCGTCGGGGACGACGGCCGCCGCGCCGATGAGACGGCGCGCGCCCGGCGCGTCCGCATCCCACATGGCGTCGGCGGTGGTCAGATACAGTGCTGTGGCCGGTCGCAGGTCGTGGCGGTGCACCATCGCCCACGCCCAGTGTTTGGCGACGTCGACCGTCACCTCCTGACCGCGACCGAGCGTGCGCACGTACTTGCTGTGCAACTCGCTGCACAGGAGGTCGGCGTCGTCCCACATCTCCAGCATCGACATGCAGCGGACGCTGTTGTGGAGTGCCTCGAGGTACTTCACCGAATACGGGCCCTCGCGGCGTGAACGGATCTCGCGGAGCACCGAGAAGCCGGCGAGTGCCGTGCTGAACTCGCCGGAGTCGTAGTCGGCGCGGGCCTGGTCGTTCAACTCGTCGAGCATGCTTCAATGCTCCCCCTGTGCGGAAGAATCCGCAGCGTAATGCCGACTTTCCGTGGCGTCGGATGGTGCGCGACCCGCCGGCGTGCGGGATGATTCCGGTGTGGTGGAACAGACACGGGACCTGACCAGGTGGGCACTGCTGAGCATCGTGACGGCGATCGTGGTGATCGCGCTGAAGATGGTCGCGTGGTGGATGACCGGATCGGTGGGTCTGCTCTCCGACGCCGCCGAGTCGGTGGTGAACCTCGTGGCCGCCGTGGTGGCGTTCATCGCCCTGCGCATCGCGGCGAAGCCGGCCGACGACGAGCACAACTTCGGTCACGTCAAGAGCGAGTACTTCTCCGCGGTGGTCGAAGGAGTGATGATCGTGGTGGCCGCGATCGTCATCATCGTGACGGCCGTCGACCGGCTGCTCAATCCGCGTGACCTCGAATCGGTGGGCGTCGGTCTGGCGGTCTCGGTGCTGGCGTCGGTGATCAACGCCGCGGTGGCGTGGCAGCTGATCCGCGCGGGCCGACAGCACCGGTCGCTGACGCTCGAGGCCGACGGCAAGCATCTGATGACCGACGTCTGGACCACCGCGGGCGTGATCGCCGGAGTCGCGGTGGTGGCACTCACCGGCTGGACGATCCTCGATCCGCTCATCGCGATCGCCGTCGCGGTCAACATCGTCTTCGTCGGCTACCGCTTGGTGCGCCAGTCGACGCGCGGGCTGATGGACTCGGCGGTGCCCGATGCCGAACGCGCGGCGATCGACCGGGTCCTCGACCGATTCCGGGGCGACGGCGTCGACTTCCACGACGTACGCACGCGCGAGGCCGGCCATCTGCGATTCGTCCAGCTGCACATGCTGGTGCCGGGCCAATGGACCGTGCAGCGCGGACACGACCTGCTCGAGGAGGTCGAGGCCGCGCTGCACGATGAGGTCGAGGACCTCGTACCCACGATTCACCTGGAACCGATCGAGGATCCGCGCAGCTACGAGCCGTGGCGAAGGTAGCGGAGAACACGTCCACGCGCGGACGCCGAAGCATTAGCCTGGAAGTATGAGCGCTCGTGATTCGTACGAAGGTGGCGAGTACGACCAGGACGACACCGATCAGTTGCAGCCGGCGGACACTCTCGCCGACAGCGAACTGTCGGACGTCCTCGACCGCGGTTACTCGCCGCCCGACTACGCGCCTGCATCCCACGAGCACGACTGTCTCGACGAGAGACTCGCTGAAGAGGTGCCCGACGTCGGCTATGCAGACGAGGACGGCGACCCGGACTTCCCAGAGCGCGACGAGGTCGGCGACCGGCGGGCGGGGCGATTGATCGCGCCGGACGAGGGCGTCGGTCCGGATGTGGACAACCAGTTGCTCGCGACCGACGCCGGCGTCGACGGCGCGGGCGCTTCGGCCGAAGAGGCGGCCATGCACTACATCGACGAGGAGTGAGTGATTCTCGTCCAATCGAGACGAGACATCCGCCCGGAACGGTAGTGGGATTCGATACCGTTCAACCCATGGATCGTGACCGGTTGGTGGAAGTGGGCGTCGCACTGGTGTCGCGCTTCGGGGCCAAAGCCCTCAGCCTGACCTCGGTGGCGCGGCAGGCCGGCGTCGCACGCGCCACGGCCTACCGCATGTTCGGCGGGCGCGATGCGCTCGTCGCCGCGATCATGGCGCGCGAACTCGAGCAGCTCCGGACGCAGCTGCGGGTGTGGGGTGCCGATCAGCCCGACCCCGGCGAGCGGATCCGTGAACGCGTCCGCGGCAGCCTCGCCTACATCCGCGAGCACGAGGCGCTGCAGTACGTCCTCCGGAACGAACCCGAGGAAGTGGTGCGGGCCCTGATCACCACGCACGATTCCGAGCGGCCGTCGCTGATCGAGATGATCGTCGACGCCACGGCGCCCGATGTGCAGGACGACGAGGCAGCGGTGCTGTACCCCGACCCCCGCGCGGGCAGCGAGTTCATGGTCCGCGTGGTGTACTCCTGCATGCTCGTCCCCGACAGCGTGATGTCCGACGACGAGATCGCCGAAATGGTGGTGCGTGCCGTCGTCCGGTGACGGGCCGGAGGCGGCCGGTCCGAGCAATGCGTCCCGACCGACTACGCTCGGATGCATGACTGGCACGGGCGCCCGCAGCATCTACGTCGCGTCGGCGGAAGGCGATACCGGCAAATCCACGATCGCGCTGGGGGTGCTCGCCGTCCTCACGGCGGCGGGCGGACGGGTCGGCGTCTTCCGGCCGATCTCTCGGGCCGCCGCCGGCGAACACGACTACATCCTCGACCTCCTGCACCAGTTCGCGTCGGTCGACATTCCGTACGAGCAGTGCATCGGCGTCACCTACGACGACGTGCACGCCGACCCCGACGCCGCCGTCGCCGAGATCGTCGACCGGTACCACACCGTCGCCGAGCAATGCGACAACGTCCTGGTGATCGGATCCGACTACACCGACGTCGCCTCGCCGTCCGAACTGAGTTTCAACGCGCGGATCGCGGCCAATCTGTCGGCGCCGATCATTCTGGTGGTCAAGGCCTTCGAGCGCCAGCCGCAGGAGGTGAAGGCGGTCGCCGAGATGCTGATGGCCGACATCAAGGCCGCGCACGCCACCACTGTCGGCGTGGTCGCCAACCGTTGCGATCCCGACCGGTTGCTCGAGGTGGTGGCCGCGCTCGGATCGGTGGACGTGCGGACGTGGGCGCTGCCTGACGAGCCGCTCCTGGTGGCGCCGACGATGGCCGAACTCTGCGAAGCGCTCGACGGAGTTCTGTACTCCGGCGAGGCGGATCTGCTCGAACGCGAGGCGCTGGAGGTGATGGTCGGCGGCATGACCGTCGAGCACATCCTCGAGCGGCTCAGCGAGTCGATGGTGGTGATCGCACCGGCGGACCGGTCGGACGTTCTGCTCGCACTGGTGAACGCCAATGCGGCGGAAGGCTTTCCACGGCTGTCCGGGATCATCATCAACGGCGGTCTGCGACCGCACCCGATGATCGACGCCCTGGTCAAAGGGCTCCGTCCGACGCTGCCGATCATCGCGTGCGATCACGGAACCTATGAGACGGCGCGGATCGCCGCGCATACCCGAGGCGCGATGGTCAGCGGGTCGGTCCGCAAGATCGACGCGGCGATGAGTCTGATGGAACGGTACGTCTCCCCGCAGGACCTGCTCGCCGAACTCGATCTGCACACACCGGAGGTGGTCACCCCGCAGATGTTCGAGTACCAGCTGCTGGCGCAGGCCAAGTCGGACCGTCAGCGGATCGTCCTGCCCGAAGGCGGCGACGATCGGATCCTGCGGGCCACCGACCGGCTCGTGCGTCGCGGTGTGGCGGAGTTGACGCTGCTCGGCGACCCGGACTCGGTGCGGCGCCGCGCCAACGAACTCGGCGTCGACCTGTCCGAGGTGGACATCATCGACCCGGCGACCTCGGAGCTCGCCGAGGAGTTCGCGCCGATCTACGCCGAGCTGCGCAAGCACAAGGGAATGACGCTGGAACGGGCCTCGGAGGTGGTGCGCGACGAGTCGTACTTCGGCACCATGCTGCTGCACACCGGCCGCGTCGACGGCATGGTGTCCGGTGCCGTGCACACCACCGCCCAGACCATCCGGCCGGCATTCGAGATCATCAAGACGGTGCCCGGGGTGTCGACGGTGTCGAGCGTCTTCTTCATGTGCCTGGCCGATCGGGTCCTGACCTACGGCGACTGCGCGGTGGTTCCCGACCCGACGGCCGAGGAACTGGCCGACATCGCGGTGTCGTCGGCGCAGACGGCCGCGGCCTTCGGGATCGAGCAGCGGGTCGCGATGCTCTCGTACTCGACGGGCGGGTCGGGCTCCGGCAAGGATGTCGACAAGGTCCGCACCGCCACCGAGCTGGTTCGCGAGCGAGCGCCGGAACTGCTGGTGGAGGGGCCGATTCAATACGACGCGGCGATCGAACCCTCGGTCGCGGCGGCGAAGATGCCCGATTCGCCGGTCGCCGGGCGCGCGACGGTGCTGATCTTCCCGGACCTCAACACCGGCAACAACACGTACAAGGCGGTGCAGCGCAGCGCCGGTGCGATCGCCATCGGCCCGGTGCTGCAGGGACTCAACAAGCCGATGAACGATCTCTCTCGCGGCGCACTCGTCTCCGACATCGTCAACACCGTCGCCATCACCGCGATTCAGGCGCAGAACATCAAGAAGGCCCTCGCCGCCACGGAGCGGGGACCGCGAACCGAGACCCCGGGCGGGGAAGAGAACGGGAGCGACGCATGAGCCGGACACCGATCGACGGGACGGTGCTCGTGGTCAACGCCGGGTCGTCGTCGCTGAAATACCAGGTCCTCGATCCGGTGACCGAAGAGGTGATCGCCGACGGGCTCGCCGAGCGGATCGGGGAATCGGCGTCGCGGATCAAGCACTGGTACCGCGGTCACGACGTGGAGGTCGAGGAGACGCTCGCCGACCACGAGGCGGCGATCGCGCGGGTTCTCGCACTCTTCGCCGCCGACGGTGTGGACGTCGCCGACTCGGGGTTGGCGGCGGTCGGCCATCGCGTGGTGCACGGCGGGCGGTCGTTCTTCGAGCCGACTCTGATCGACGACGTGGTGCGCTCGGAGATCGAGCGGATCTGCCCGCTGGCCCCGCTGCACAATCCGGCCAATCTCGTCGGCATCGACGCGGTGTCGGCACTGTTGCCGGACGTGCCGGCGGTCGCGGTCTTCGACACCGCGTTCTTCCACGACCTGCCCGATGCGGCGGCCACCTACGCGCTCGACGCCGCCGTGGCCGAGGAGTACGCGGTGCGGCGTTACGGTTTCCACGGCACCAGCCACGAGTACGTCTCGCGTCGGGCCGCAGAGTTCTTGGGGCGCGACTACGCCGACGTCGACCAGATCGTGCTGCATCTGGGCAACGGCGCCTCCATGTCGGCGGTGGCGGGCGGGCGCCCGGTCGACACCACGATGGGGATGACGCCGCTCGAGGGGCTGGTGATGGGCACCCGTACCGGAGACATCGACGCCGGGATCGTCTTCCAACTCGCGCGGGTGGGCGGGATGTCGGTCGATGAGATCGACACGCTCGTCAACAAGCGATCCGGGCTCAAGGGACTGTGCGGGGAGAACGACTTCCGCGCGATTCTCGAGCGGGTCGAGGCGGGCGACGCCGCGGCGCGCCTGGCCTACGACGTGTACCTGCACCGACTGCGCCGGTACATCGGGGCGTATCTGATCGAATTGGGCGGCGCCGACGCCATCGTGTTCACCGCCGGAGTGGGGGAGAACGCGGCGGCGGTGCGCGCCGATTCGCTGGCGGGGCTGGAGAAGTTCGGCATCGAGATCGACGCCGAACGCAACGCGGTCCGCAGCAGTGAGCCGCGTGTCATCTCCACCGACTCCTCCGAGGTGACGGTTCTCGTGGTGCCGACCAACGAAGAACTCGCCATCGCCCGCCAGGCCGTCGCTGTCGCCGGCTCTACCTCACAGGCCGGTTGAGCGACTTCCCCCGCAGGCTGGTTGAGCGACTCCCACCCCCTCTCAGGCCTGTTGAGCGAGCGGAGCGAGTCGAAACTGCGTTGTGCAGTCGACTCCCTCCCCCCTCAGGCTTGTTGAGCGACCCTCCCTCAGGCCTGTTGAGCGAGCGGAGCGAGTCGAAACTCCCGCACCCCGGCAGAGTCACACGACCAGGTCCTCGTACCGGAACTCGGTGACGATCTCCTCTCCCGCCGCATGCGACGCGGCTTCGCGCTGCTGCAGTTCCACACGTCGAATCTTCCCGGAGATGGTCTTCGGGAGTTCGAAGAACTCGACGCGGCGCACTTTCAGATACGGCGCCAGATGGTCCCGGGCGTACTCCATGATCGTCTTCGCGGTCTCGGCGGTGGGCTCCCATCCCTCCGCGAGTGCGACGTAGGCCTTCGGCACCGCGAGACGGGTGTCGTCCGGTTGCGGAACCACCGCGGCCTCCACCACGGCGGGATGCTCGATCAGCACGCTCTCCAACTCGAACGGCGAGACCTTGTAATCGGACGACTTGAAGACGTCGTCGGTGCGGCCGATGTACGTGATGTAGCCGTCCTCGTCGCGGTGCGCCACATCGCCGGTGTGGTAGTAGCCGCCGGCCATCACCTGCTCGTTGCGTTCCGGATCCCCGAGATAACCGGTCATCAGGTTCATCGGGTGCCGGGCGAGGTCCAGACAGATCTCGCCGTCGTCGGAGACCTCACCGGTCAGCGGATCGACGAGCGTGACCGGAACGCCCGGCATCGGACGGCCCATCGAACCCGCCTTCACCGGCTGGCCGGGTGTGTTGCCGACCTGGAGCGTGGTCTCGGTCTGCCCGAAGCCGTCGCGGATCGTGAGACCCCACGACTGTTCGACCTGGCGGATCACGTCGGGGTTCAGCGGTTCGCCCGCGCCGAGCAGTTCGCGCAGCCCCTCCGGCCGTTCTCCCAGATCCGCTTGAATCAGCATGCGCCACACCGTCGGCGGGGCGCAGAAGGTGTTGACGCGGGCCCGTCGCAGCTGCCCCATGAGGGCGGCGGCGTCGAACCGTGAGTAGTTGTAGACGAAGATCGTCGCCTCCGCGATCCACGGCGCGAAGAACAGGCTCCACGCGTGCTTGGCCCAGCCGGGCGAGCTGATGGTCAGGTGGACATCGCCCGGCTTCACGCCGATCCACGCCATCGTCGTGAAATGGCCGACGGCGTAGCTGATCTGCGAGTGCTCCACCAGCTTCGGCCGGCTGGTGGTGCCCGAGGTGAAGTAGATGAGCATCGGGTCGCCCACCAGGGTGGTCGACTCGAACGGTCCGGCCGACTCGGCATCGGCGCTGTGGGCGTACGACGTCCAGCCGGCGACGTCGTCGCCGACCACGATGCGCCGATAGTCGCCCTCGACCGTGTCGAACTTGGCGGTGTCCGCGGCGTTCGCGATCACACAGCTCGCGCCGCCCCGCTTGATCCGGTCGGTGAGATCGGCCGGGCCCAGAGCCGCGGTCGTCGGCATCACGATCGCGCCGAGCTTCATGATCGCGAGCATCAGCTCCCACAGTTCCACCTGATTGCCGAGCATCAGGACGATGCGGTCGCCCTTCGTGATGCCGAGACCCCGCAGCCACGTCGCCACGCGATCGGAGTTCGTGGCCATCTCGTCGAACGTGACTCTGACCTCCGACCCGTCCTCTTCGGTGATCCACAGAGCGAGACGGTCGTTGCCGCGGGCGAAGCTGTCGAACCAGTCGATGGCCCAATTGAACGTGCCGGTGATCTCCGGCCAGCGGAACTCGCGGACGGCGCGGTCGTAATCGTGGATCAGCTCGATCATCTGGTCGCGGCTGCTGCGGTAGAGCTCAGTGTTCGTGGTCATGGTCACATGATCCACATCACAGTCCGGTGCGGCCACCCTCCGAAGAGGGGTGTGGGTGTGGTGGGCGGGTGCGGTGGGTGGGTGCGGTGCCGGTGGTTTCGACTCGCTGCGCTCGCTCAACCAGCCTGGGGGAGGACGAGCTCAACGAGCCTGGGGGCGCTCTACCAGCCTGGGGAGTTGCGGCGGTCAGAACAGGGTGGCGGGCCGGATCAGGTTCGCGAGGTCGACCAGCAGGAAACGGTGGGCGCGATTGTCGCGGGTCGCCTTCGCCAGCTCGCGGAGAGAGCGTTCGGTTCCGGCCCGCAGACCGTGCTCGTTGAACGGGAAACCGAGGAAGTCGTCGGCCGGATAGTCCTCGTCGACGTGAGCGTCGATCCACCCGAGAGCCGTGCCGAGGATGATGAGCTGGAGGCGGCCGCGCCGGGGATCGTCCCAGCTGATCTCTTCGAAGCGCTCGGCCGCCTCGAACAGCTCCGACCTCGTCACCTCGCTCGGCGGGCGACCGTGGACGAGGGTGATAATCGCCGAGATCTGCGCGGTGCCGTAGTGCCGGCTCGTGGTGGGTACCTCGTCGAGGGGCTCGATGGCGGCGTCGTACCGTCCCTCCGCCAGGATCATCCTGGCCAGCCCGAAAGCTGCGGACACGATGCTGTGATCGGTCAGCCACAGATCGTGATAGTTCTGCCGCGCGATCTCGTACCAGCGTTCCACCTGCGCCATCTGGTCGTTGGAGGTGTACTCCTCGGCGGAGAGCCAGTAACCGATCAGCTCGGCGGTGCCCGCCACCGCCAGTTTCGGCGCCACCTCACCGGGCATCGCCTCCAGCACTTCGTGAAAGCGGTCGAAGGCGAGTTCCGGCTCGGCGTTGAGCAGCGAGCAGATGCCCAGATACCAGTGCAGCCGCCACGAGTCCCCGTGATGGACCGCGACCTCCCGAAGCAACTGCAGCGCCGTGTCGAGATTGCCGAGCTCCAGATGGGCGCGCGCTTCGGCGAGGTCGAGTTCCATCGACGGGTGCTGCGGTCCGGCGCCGTCGTCGGCGTCGTCCGTCGCGATGAGCGCCTTGTACCCGTCGGCGCGCGCGGCGCGGATGGTGTCGAGCGTTTGCCGCGGGTACGAGAGAGCGGCCGAGGTCAGGACGCTCGCGGCGGGATCGGTCGGGTCCACGAGCGGCACCGGCAGCGCTCGCGCGATGTCGGCGGGGTCGTGGATCGCCGCGTCCTTCGGGTCGAAGAAGCCGTCCACGGGCGCCAGCAGGAGTTCGGTGCCGAACGTCGAGCGCTGCGGGGTGAAGACCGTCGACATGGAGGGCCGGGGGACGCCGGTGTGCAGCGCCACGGTCTCCCGCAGCACGTTGAGCACCTGCGTGGTCATCTCCTCCGCGGACGAGAAGCGCTCGGCGGGGTCGGGGGATGTAGCCCGGTGCAGTAGGAAGTAGAACGACGGATTCTCCACGAACAGCGGAGTGGTTCGCGGGTCGGGCAGTCCGTCGAGGTATCGGCCGTCGGCCATCGGCATGTCGACGGTGAGGACGGCCAGCGTGCGGCCGATGCTGTAGATGTCGGTGACGATCTGCGGGCCCGTCTGCACGATCTCCGGAGCCTGGAACCCGGGCGTGCCGTAGAGATGCCCGGTCCCGTTGATCGCGGAGACCGCACCCAGGTCGATGAGCTTGACCTCATCGCTGGTGATCATGATGTTGTCGGGTTTCACGTCGTTGTAGACCAGGCCCACCGAATGCAGGTATCCGACGGCCGAGAGCACTTCGAGGATGTAGGCCATCGCCTGCTCGATCGGGAGCAGCGATGAGGTGCCGTCCTCGTTGGTGGTCAGCTGTTTGAGCGTGTGACCACCGACGTACTCCATCACGATATAGCCGACGGACCGCCCGTCCTCCGTGACGCCCTCCACGAAGTTGAAGATCTTCACGATGCCCGGATCGTTCACCGAGGCGAGGAACTGCCGTTCGGCGATGGCTACCGCCTGAGCCTGTGAGTCCGACGAGTTCAGCAGGCCCTTCAGGACGACGGGGCGGTCGGAGACGTTGTGGTCCACAGCCAGGTAGATCCATCCGATGCCGCCGTGCGCGATCGCGCCGGCGATCTCGTACTGATCGGCGACCATCGTGCCCCGTTTGAGACCGGGGACGAACGAGTACCGCGACCCGCAGTTCCAGCAGGTGCCGCTGAGCGGTCCCTTGCCGCGGCCCGACTTCCGGCCCACCGGCTCGCCGCAGTTCCAGCACTTGCGCTTGCTCGGCGCGATCACCGGGTCGGCCAGGACGGCGTCCGCGGGGTCGATGTCGGTGATCTCGGGAAGCTGGACCAGTTCACTGCCGAGGCGGCGGTCGTGGACGTGGGCGCTCTTGCGGCTCTTCCTGCGTGAGGCGGCGATGTCGTCGAGGATCCGCCGCACCTGCGTCGACTGGGTGACGGTCGCCGTAGGCGCGGTGTCCCCGACAGTGCCCATCGGCGCGGGGACGGTGCCCGCCTGTGTCTGGACCGACTCGGAGGCCTCGGTCTGTGCGGGTTCGACTGCCGAGGCCTGTGTCTCGGCCGGGAGCTCGGTCGCCTCGGTGGCGACCGGCTCGGCGTCGCGGTTCTTGTTGCGCTTCTTCTTGATATCGCTCATCACGTCAATCCCGGTACATCGTCGGCGGCGGGGATCCGGGCCCGAGGATCGACAGCCACTCGTCGTAGGACCGCTGCCAGCTGCCGTCGGCCTCGCGGGCCGCGATCACGCCGTTGATGAATCGCGCGAAGTCATCCTGCCCCTTGGGTATCCCCACTCCGTAGTACTCCGTTCCGAGGCTGTCGCCGACCACGTGGACCCACGGGTCCTGCGCGGCGATCCCGGCGAGTATGGAGTCGTCCGAGGTGATCGCGTCCACCTGCCCCTGCTGCATCATCACCAGGCAGTCGGCCCAACTCGCGGTGGTGAGATATTTCGCGCTCGGAACAGCACGTTCCACACGCGCGATGGAAGTGGAGGAGCGAGTGGCGCAGACGTTCTTCCCGGCGAGATCGGATGCCTGTGAGATACCCGAATTGCGGTACGCGAGGATCTGCTGGGCGGCGGCGTAGTAGGGCACCGAGAAGTCGATGGACTTGAGTCGATCGCACGTGATCGACATCGTTTTGACGACGACGTCGACCGCGCCGTTCTCCAGCGCCTGGATGCGGTTCTCGTTGGTGATCATCCGGTACTCGATCAGATTCGGATCCCCGAAGATCGCCTCGGCGATCCAGTGCGCGACGTCGATGTCGAATCCTTTGACGTCGCCGGTGATCGGATCGCGGAAACTCAGCGGATTGCTGCCGAGGTCGGTGCCGACGATCAGCCGTCCGCGCTTGGCGATCCGGTCCATCGTCGATCCGGGCGGCATCTGCCGCGGTTCGGGCAGCGGTCCCGGCCGGAGTCCGGCGATCGTGGCGCAGTCGGAGTCGGGCGCCGGCGCGTCGGGCTGCGCGCCGAAACCGACGTCGGGCGGGAACGGCGCGTGCGCGGTGGTGGACGGCGGCTCGCTGGGGGTGCTGGTCACGGTGGCGCATGAGGTGAGGCCGGACGCGATGAGACACAGCAGTACGATCAGGCGGCGGGCGGACGCGGAGGCTGTCATCGGTACTCCCGGATCCGGGGGAACAGGCCGATCGCGACCGCCACGGCGGCCACCCCGCACAGCACGCCGATACCAGTGCCGGTGAAGCCGAGCAGACGCTGGGCGGTGCTGATGTTGTCGCGGAACGTGGTGCGGGCCTGGCCTATAGCCTTGACCAGCGCGTCGTTGACCTCGTTGTATCCGGTTGCGGTGCTGATCTTGCCGTTGCCGATGGTCAGGGCCCGCGCGGCCGTGTAGTCACCGCTCGCCAGCCGACGGCCCACCTCCTCGTGGGCACTGCGCCAACGTTCGAGCGCCGACTGGACGTCGGTGAGCGGCTGCGTCAGGCCGTGGTCGTCGGCGTGGTCGGGGTCGTTCGCGAGTTGGTCGGCGTGATCGTGGATCTCCTCGAGATCCTTGCTGAAGCCGACGTCGAGTTCTCCCGGATCGGACCGGCGGACCAGCGACAGCGTCTCGGCCGACCGCGCCTGCTGTGTGAGGATCCGCATGGTGGTCAGCGTGTGCAGCGGATCGGCACCGGCGGTCTTCGCCGTGTTGGCCGCGGCCACCGACAGCAGTCCCGAGATGAGCAGCCAGACCGTGCCGAGGATCATCGCGGTGAGCGCGCCGATGAGACCGATGTTGAAGTGGCGCCGCGTGCGCCGGGCCAGATAGCGTCCGGTGACGATCAGCATCGCGATGATGATCAGCAGCGCCACGTAGACGCCCCACGGTGGGACGGTGAGGGTGCGCTGGGGGTCGGAGATCGCCGACGACCGGTCCTCGTAGAGGCGTTGCGCCGCGGGCAGGATGGTCTCGATCATCAATGACGAGGCCTCGCTGAGGTAGGCCGATCCGACGGGGTTCGCGAGCCGGTTGTTGGTGCGTGCGGTCTCGATGAGGCCCGTGTACACCGGGATGTTGGTGGCGATGGTGTCGAGATCGTCACGCGAGGGCTTGTCGCGCTCGGACACCTCCGCCGCCGTGGACAGTCCGTCCGCGGCGGCGATGAGCGCGGAGGACGCCGTCGCGATGGAGTCGGTGTACTCCGCGCGGAGGTCGGGGGACTCGCGGCCGCCGGAGATGAACGCGGAGTTGGCCGCGGCGTCGGCCACCGACAGCGAACTGTAGAGGACCTCGGCGGCCTCGGCCTGCGGCTCGGCGCGGTCGACGAGTGCTTCGAGGGTCTGGCTTCGCTCGGTGAGCGAGACGGACGAGTACCAGCCGGTGAGACCGCATGCGAGGACCATCGCGAGCAGGATGATGACGAGTTTGCCGGGCGTGGTGGTCGCGTAGAAGCGCATCGTCAGCAACGGCGACGAGACCCGCTCGCGGGTCATGGCGGCGATCTCGCGCCGGTCGGCGATCACCTGGCGCAGAGTGGGGCTCGGCGCGCCACGGTCGGGCAGCACACTGCGGCCCGCATGCGTGAGTGCCGAGCGCACTCGGTAAACCTGGCCGGCCACGAGTTGTCCCTTTCGGATGTGCTGCGCTCAACCCTAGTCGGCGCGGCTGCGAGTAGACGGACAGCCCGGTACGGTGATTCGTCAGAGAAGCCGATCTGAAGTCGGTGGGTCGGTGCAGGAGGTCGCAGGGTGCGCGGTGACGGTGACGGCTGGGTGTTCGGTGCGGACGGTGCGCGCTACTGGGGACGCTTCGGGGCGGCGGGTCTGCTGCTGTGCGCGCCGGCCGACTCAGGCGTCGTGGTGCTGCTCCAGCATCGCGCCGTGTGGTCGCATCAGGGCGGCACGTGGGGGCTGCCGGGCGGTGCCCGCGACTCGCACGAGAGCGTGGAACAGGCCGCGGTGCGTGAAGCGCACGAGGAAGCCGGGATCGCTGAGTCGGACGTCGCGGTGATCGAGTCGATCGTCACGCACTCGGCGCCGGAGTGGAGTTACACGACGGTCATCGCCAAGGCCGATTCGCCGGTCGCGACGGTCGGCAACGGGGAGTCCGCCGAACTGCGCTGGGTGCCCGCCGAGTCGGTGGCCGAGCTGCCGCTGCATCCCGGTCTGGCGAAGGCGTGGCCGGGGCTGCTGGCCCGGCTCACCTGAGTCCGGCCCGCCCGAGCTCGGGCCCACCTGAGCGAGCTCACGCCAGCTGATTGGCTCCCGCGATCAGCGCGTTGATGGTGGCCTCGTCGCCGGTGCGGCCCCGGCCGTACGACCAACTCCGGTGCAGATCGCGTTCGCAGAGCAGGTAGGTGACGGTCTCGCCGTCCTCCTGATGCTGGTACAGCGAGACGATCTCGACGCCCGCGCCCAGTGCGTACAGCACCTCGGTCATCGCGCCGATGGCGCCGACCGCGGTGGCGCTGACGTCGTGGCATCGTCGGCCGAGATTGATCCGTGCGCGGCAGGTGACGGTGTCGCCGCGACCCGGCTCGATCGTGATCGCCTCCAACGCGATGTCGCCGGCGGGTGCGTAGGTCTGGTCGAAACTCGAAGTGGTCATGTCGGCCGCCTCCCGTGGAAACCAATTCGGCAGTCGCCGAGAGGAGCGGGACTGCTGCGGACGGTCGTATCCGTTACGGGTACAGGATGTCGGCAGGATCTGAATGGAACGCATCGGGAGCCTTCATTTCGGTCGAAGATTCGATGACCGACGAGCTCAGATATGTGGAGAGACGACAACCCCGCAGCGGGGGGTCGGTCGAATCAGACCCCGCTGCGGCGGGCTACAAGAAGCTTCCACGTCATGATGGCAAGCAGCTTACTCCGCCGTGCCGGAAAGGCAAGCCGTCCGGAGGTCGCGCGCGGCGGTCGCGGGATCGTCGGCACCGGTGATCGCCCGGACCACCACGATGCGCTCGCCGCCCGCGTCGGTGACCTCTCGGACGCGGGGCAGGTCGATGCCGCCGATCGCGAACCACGCCTTGCTGGGCCGCGCCGCGGCGACCGCGCTGACGAACTCCAGTCCGGTGGCCGCCCGGCCCGGTTTGGTCGGCGTCGTCCAGCACGGGCCGGTGCAGAAGTAGTCCACGTCGGGATCGGCATCGGCGGTGAGCGCCTGCTCCACGGTGTGCGTGGAGCGGCCGATCACCACGTCGGGGCCGACGATGCGCCGGGCGGTGGCGGGCGGCAGATCGTCCTGGCCGACGTGGAGGACGTCGGCGCGGGACGCGACCGCGACGTCGGCCCGGTCGTTGACCGCCAGCAGCGCACCCGCGGCGTGCGTCAGTTCGCGCAGCCGCCGCAGCAGTTCCAGCTCCTGCACGGCGGTGAGCTCGCCGAACTCGCGTTCCCCGGGCGAATTCTTGTCGCGCAGCTGGACGATGTCGACGCCGCCCGCGAGAGCGCTCCGGACGAAGTCGATCAGGTCGCCGCGCTCGCGCCGCGCGTCGGTGCACAGGTACAGGCGGGAGGTGGCGAGACGAGTGCGGGCATCCATGACCGACACCGTAGTCGCCGATGCCGGGCGGTAGACTGTGAGGCGTTATCGACACGGGAGTCCGGAGGTCCGCCGGGCTGAGAGTGCGCTGCGCCGGCGCTGACCGTCACACCTGATCCGGGTCATGCCGGCGAAGGAAGGCTGACGTCATGTCTGGTGAAAGCGCATCCGGCGAAGAGTTCGCCTCCCCGAGGGGACATAGCACCGAGCGGCTCGGTGAACTGTCGGTGATCGGGGGCGGCGTCGTCGGCCTCACGTGCGCCCTGTCCGCCGCCGACCGCGGATGGCGGGTGCGCGTCTTCGACGCCGGACCGCAGGAGCGGGCCGCGCACGTCGCGGGCGGCATGCTCGGCTGCTTCGCAGAAGGACATCCCGGCGAGGACCGGCTGCTGGCGATCTCGCGGGACTCGGTGGCGCGATGGCCCGCCCTGCTCGAACGACTCGGCGATCCGACCGTGCGGACGGCCGCCGACAGCTTGCTGATCGGTGCCGCGCCGGCCGATCTGGAGCACCTGCGGACACAGGTGCGGTTCGGGCTGTCCACGTCGCCCGGCGACGCCGACCGGCTGCCCGCGATGACACCGGCCGAGCTGCGTGCAGCCGAACCCGCGCTGGTGCGCGGCGTGGCCGGAGGGTTTCACGCGGTCGGTGAGGGGTCGCTCGACAACCGGCGGCTGATCGCCGCGCTGCAACGCGCGCTCAAGAGCCGCGGAGTGATCTGGGAGCGCGGGCGGGTGACCGATCTGTCGACGATCCCCGGGGATCAGGTGCTGGTCGCGGCCGGCCTCGGTTCCCGCAGGCTGCTGCCGAGCGTGGAACTCCGCGGTGAGAAGGGCGAGATCCTCCGACTGCGCCGCACACGTTGGTCGGTGCCGCCGCCGACGCATGTGATCCGGGCCCGCTGGCATGGGCGCGCCCTGTACCTGGTGCCGAGGGATGACGGGGTGGTCGTGGGCGCCACCCAGTACGAGGCCTACGACGACGGTGATCGGATGCCGCTGGCGGGCGGGGTGGGCGATCTGCTCGCCGACGCCGCCGAGCTGATGCCGGGACTGCGCACCTACGAACTCGCCGAGGCGGGCGCGGGGATCCGCCCGTCGTCGCCGGACGGTGTGCCCGTGGTGCGGCGGGTGGACGAGCGGATTCTCGTCGCCGCCGGGCACGGCCGCAACGGCATCGCGCTCGCCCCGTGGACCGCGGCGCGCGTGGCCGCCCTCCTCCGACCGCCGGATCGGCGCGGACCGGACTCGCGGGTGGATCCGATCGCAACTGACAACACCGACAACAGGGAGCCGACATGGAACTGACCGTCAACGGCGACACCGTCACCTTCGATGACGCGCCGACCGTCACCGGGCTGCTGGCCCACCTCGACCTGCCCGACTGCGGAGTCGCGGTGGCCGTGGACGGGGTGGTGCGTTCCAAAGCCGAGTGGGACCGACCGCTCGGTGCGTACGCCGAGATCGACATCCTGACGGCGGTGCAGGGTGGCTGACACAGCACAGGGACCGGTCGGGGAGGTGCCGCCGCTGTCCGTGGCCGGCCGCGAGTTCGGTTCGCGGCTCATCACGGGGACCGGCGGCGCGCCGAATCTCGCTGTGCTCGAACGTGCATTGATCGCCTCCGGAACCGAGCTGACGACGGTGGCGATGCGCCGCATCAGTCCGGAGTCCGGGACCGGTGTGCTCGACCTGCTGCGTCGCCTCGGAATCGCGGTCCTGCCGAACACGGCGGGCTGTCACACCACGGCCGAGGCGGTACTGACCGCGCAGCTCGCCCGTGAGGCGTGCGAGACGGATCTGGTCAAGCTGGAAGTGGTGGCCGACGACCGCACGTTGCTGCCCGATCCGCTCGAGTTGGTGGACGCCGCATCGGCGCTGGTCGCCGACGGCTTTCAGGTTCTCGCGTACACCAACGACGACCCGGTCCTCGCTCTGCGTCTGCAAGACGCGGGGGTGGCCGCGGTGATGCCGCTGGGCTCGCCGATCGGGACCGGGCTCGGCATCTCCAATCCACACAACATCGAGATGATCGTCGCGCGGGCCGAGGTGCCGGTGGTGCTCGACGCCGGCATCGGGACGGCGAGCGACGCGGCACTGGCCATGGAACTCGGCTGCGACGCCGTCCTGCTGGCCTCGGCGGTCACGCGCGCGGACGACCCGGCGGCGATGGCCGCGGCCATGCGCCACGCCGTCGTCGCCGGATACCTGGCCGCGCACGCCGGCCGGATCCCGAAGCGGTTCTGGGCGCAGGCATCCTCGCCGAGCCGTTCCGCGATCTGCTGAGGACGCGTCAGCGGTCCGCGTCGTCGACCTGCTCGCGGCCGCGGCGCCATCCGCCCTTCTCCGGCGGGGCCTCCCCGAAGTGGTCGGGGTCGCCGGTGCCGTACCAGGCGACGAGGACCGCGCCGACCACGGCGCCGATGAAGCCGACCACCGCGAGCCAGCCGAGACCGGGGTGTGCGCTGTCGCCCAGGAAGGCCACGCCGATGATGCTGGGGCCCGCGGTCTCACCGACCACCAGCATCGCGGTCACGCCGCTGACGGCACCGACCTGCAGCGCCACCGTCTGCACGTAGAAACCGATCGCTCCGGCGATCGCGATCGACCACGCCGCGGGGTCACCCAGGATGGTCAGGATGTCGAACTTCTCCAGGCCGTCGAGCACCCGGACCGAACACGCGATCACGCCGAACAGCAGCCCCGCGCCGGCACCGCCGATCGGCGCGGCCAACTTACCGCCCCGGTACACGCCGACCAGGGAGACGGTGCACAGCAGGATGGTCGCGATCATCAGACCCCAGTGGAAGGTCATCGACGCGCTGTCCTTGACGCCCGGGGACGACGACACGCCGAGCAGGAACAGGGAGAGCACCACGAGCCAGATCGCGACCCAGTCACGGGTGTGCAGAACGATATTGAGCAGGAGTGTTCCGAGCAGTGCCGTGACGACGAGGTTGGCGGACACGATCGACTGAGCCAGGAACAGCGGCAGGAAACGCGCGGCGACGGCGCCGCCCGCGAAGCCGACGATGACCATGACAGTCCCGAGGATGAACGCGGGATCGACGAGCGTGGAGAAGGTCGACTCGACCGACGGCGAGTTGTCGCCGCCGACCCCGGCCTTGCCCTCTTCCCGCTGCTCCACCGCGACCCGGCGGGCGCCGAGTGCTCGGAGCACGGTCGAGACTCCGTAGGCCACCGCGGCCATCGACGCCGCAATGATCCCGATTACGTACAACGAAGAATCCCCTGAGTCGTGAATGAGTACTCGGTAAGAACACGCTACACGTGAGGCTTGTTCACTTGTCTACTCTGTATCTGTGGTCTCCGGTACGCGCAAACATGTCCTCATCACCTTCGGCAGGTCGTTTCTGACGCTCAACCTGGCGCGACAGTTCGCCGCTGCCGGGCACACGGTGTCGACGTGCGACAGCCTCCCGATCACGGTGAGCCGCTTCTCGAACGCCGTCTCGTCGTTCCATCGGGTCAGTCCGCCCAAGTTCAAGCCGCAGGAGTACTGCCGCGAGATCGCCGAACTGGTCAAGTCCGAGGGCATCGACATGGTGATCCCCATCCACGAGGAGACCGACATCCTCTCGATGATGGCCGGTCTGTTCCCGCCGACATGCGAGCTGTTCCTGTCGCCATTCGAGGTGGAGGACATGCTCCACAACAAGTTCTCCTTCCAGGAGGCGCTGGTGGAGCGGGGCTTTCCCACGCTCAAGTTCAAGAAGCTGGCCTCGGCGCAGGACACGGTCGGGCTCGACTTCGACACGCCCTTCGCCATCAAGCAGACGTACTCCCGCGGCTCGCAGAAGGTCTACAAGGCGCAGCCGGGCGAATCCCTCGACTTCCTCACCTACGACGAGACCAACCCGTGGATCGCCCAGGAGTGGATGGAGGGCGACCGGTACTGCACCTACTCGGTGTGCCGTGACGGCGAGGTCTTCGCCCACGCCACCTATCCCGTCGACTACGCCATCGACGGCAGCTCGTGCCTGACCTTCACGCAGGTCGATCACCAGCCGATCCTCGACTGGGTGCAGCGCTTCGCGAAGTCGGTGAACTTCACCGGCCACATGGGACTCGACTTCATCGACCACCCCGAGAAGGGGCTGTACACGATCGAATGCAATCCGCGGGGCACCAGCGGAATCATGATGTACACCAGGCAGAATCGCCTCGACCGCGCGTTCTTCGGCGAGAACACCGAGATCATCAGCCCGCCCGAGAACCGCACTCGGATGATCGGCGTCGGCATGACCCTCTACGGCTGGCGCAAGTCCAGCCGAGGTGGGCGCAGCCTGCGGCAGTTCGTGCGCGACTTCCGTGCGGCGAGCGACGTGATCTGGGATTCCGAGGACCGGCTGCCCGCGCTGATGCTGATTCCGGCCTACATGGCGATCCTGAGTCACGGATTCCGATACAAGGTGGGCCTCGCGGAGGCTTTCATGCACGACCACGAGTGGGACGGGCACAAGGTCTGAGAGCCGCACTCCCCGAACGGAGCCGCGCGGCTACGACGCCGTGACCTTGCGGCAGAACTCGACCAGCAGGGCCGTCGCGCGGCGATCGGGGTCGAGCATGAGCCCGCCGTGCGCGAGTCCGTCGAGTTCGTGGAAGTCGGCGATCGGCATGTGCGACGCGGCTTCGCGACTGCCCGACGGCGGAAAGAAGACGTCGTGCTGGTAGGCGACGACGAGCGCCGGAACGTCGATCGCGGCGAGGCGTTCGGGCGTCGGCTCCTTGGCCAGCATCCATCCGTGAGACGCCGAGAGCTGGCCCTTGAGGCCGTCCGGTGACGCCCACACCGGCTCGCCCGCCGTCAGCACCTCGCGCCAGGCGCGGACGGTCAGGTCGTCGCCGAGCATGCCCGGTCCGAGAGTGGTCATCAGTTGTTCGAAGACGGCGACCGCTTCGGGGATCTCACCGAGCCGCTCGATGAGCCCGAGTTCCATCTCGTTCACCATCTCCCCGATGGCGGACGACCGAAGCCCGGCGATCATTGCGAGACCGCGGATCCGTCCCGGCCACGACGACGCGAGGACCTGGGAGATGTAGCAGCCCATCGAGTAGCCGGCGATGACGGCGTCGTCCACCCCGAAGTGGCCGAGCACGGCGGCGGCGTCATCGGCCATCTCCGGGACCGAGTAGGGCGCGGGCGGCGCGGACGACGGCACGAGTCCGCGCGCCGAGTAGGTGATGACGGAGAACCCCGCCTCCACCAGTGCGGCGGGCACGCCGGTGAACTGCCAGACACCCGCCGGCATGCCGAGCCCGCCGTTGAGAAGAACGGTGGGGCCCTCACCGACGCGTGTGGCGGCGATACGAACGTCGGCGGCTGTCTGGATCAGTTCTGGCTTCGACTCTGGCTTCGACGCGGTCACGACTGCCGACGTTACTCGCGGCCGCGCAGACCCTCGACGATTCGCTGGAGACTCTCCGGCGTTCTCGCCATGACGGTCCCGGCGTCAGTGACGACCAGCGGCCGCTGGATGAGCGACGGGTGCGCGACCATCGCGTCGAGCAGCGCATCGTCGTCGGCTCCGTCGAGACCGAGGTCGGCATACAGCGGCTCCCCGCTCCGGACCGCGTCGCGCACCGACAGGCCCGCGGCCGCGATCAGTTCGGCGAGTGCGTCTCTGTCGGGGGTGTCGGTCAGATACTCCACGACGGTGACGTCGGCGCCGGCGTCGCGCAAGGCGTCGAGGGCGGTGCGGGACTTGCTGCAGCTCGCGTTGTAGTAGATGGTCGCGTCCACCGCGTCGTCCTTTCGGTATGTGTCTGCGGACGAGCGCAGAACGGGTGTCAGATCAGGCTCGACAAGGGTACTTCGGGGTCGGCCAGCGCGGCGGCGTCCACCGGGCGCCGTGCCTGCACCAGGGCTGCGATGTCGTCGCCGGCGTCCCAGATGTTCACGTTCATCCCGGCCAGAACGGTTCCGGCGTCGTCGAGCCAGAAGGCCAGGAACTCCAGCCCGGAGACGTCGCCGCGCGTCACCACGCGCCGGTAGCCCTCGGCGAGGCCCCGGTATTCCATTCCGAGGTCGTACTGATCGGTGAAGAAGTAGGGCATGCGGGTGTACTCGGTGCCGCGCCCGACGATGTTCTCCGCGACCACGGCGGGCTGGTTGAGAGCGTTGGCCCAGTGCTCGGTGCGGACCCGCGTCCGCAGGATCGGGTGCATGGCGGCGGCGATGTCGCCGGCCGCGTACACGTCCGCTGCGCTGGTCCGCAGCCGGCTGTCGGTGGCCACCCCGCCGTCGGCGAGCGTGAGCCCGGCGGCTTCGGCGAGCCCGGTCTCGGCCCGGGCTCCGACGGCGATGAGGACCGCGTCGGCCGTGACGGTCGCTCCGTCGTCGAGTTCGAGGCCGGTGGCCCGGCCGTCGGCGACGGTGATCGACGAGACCTTGCGCCCGGTGCGCAGGTCGACACCGTGCGCGCGATGCAGATCGGCGAAGGCAGCGCCGATCTCGGGTCCGAGCGCGGCCCGCAACGGCTGATCGGCGGCCTCCACCACGGTCACCTCCGTGTCGCGGCGCCGGGCCGCGGCCGCCACCTCCAGGCCGATCCAGCCTCCGCCGATCACCGCGAGCCGCTTGCCCTCGCCGAAGGTCTCCAGAAGTGCGGACGCCTCGTCCACGGTGCGGAGATAGTGAACGCCCGCCGCGTCGGCGCCGTCGATCGGCGGATGCACGGACGTCGACCCGGTGGCCAGCACCAGTGCGGAGTAGGCGACGGCACCGCCGCCGCTGAGACGCACGGTCCGCGATGCGGTGTCGACGGACTCGGCGCGCACGCCCAACCTCAGGTCGACGTCGTTATCTGCGTACCAGGCCTCGTCGTGGACGGTGAACTCCGGCAGCGACTTGCTTCCGGCTAGGAACTCCTTCGACAGCGGTGGGCGCTCATAGGGTGCGACGCGCTCGGCGGCGATCAGCACCACGCCGCCGGAGTATCCGTTCTCCCGCAATTGCTCGGCGGTCTTCGCTCCGGCGAGCCCGCCGCCGATGATCACGACGGGGTCGGAGGGTCGGTTCGGTCCGGTCATCTCACTTCTCCTCACTTC
The DNA here is from genome assembly GCF_039531975.1 of Gordonia cholesterolivorans. NCBI lineage: Bacteria > Bacillati > Actinomycetota > Actinomycetes > Mycobacteriales > Gordoniaceae > Gordonia > Gordonia cholesterolivorans. The sequence goes on from NZ_BAAARB010000024.1 coordinate 40,687, forward strand.
GCCTGTACAGCCGAGTCTAGAGACGTCCGGTGCGCGGGGAGAGGTGTACAGCGGCGTCGTCTGGCGCGCTGGGTGCGACTCAGGCTCCGGCGATCAGCATCACGCCGAGAGCGGCCATCACGGCGGCGATCGCGGTGTCGAGGACGCGCCACGCGCGCGCAGAGGCGAACACCGGCGCCATCCGCCGGGCGCCGAGGCCCAGCATCAGAAACCAGATCAGGGATGCGGTGCATGCGCCGATCGTGAACGACCACTTGGCGCCGCCGTGACTGTTGGCGATCGATCCGAGGGTGAGAACCGTGTCGAGGTAGGTATGGGGGTTGAGCCAGGTCAGAGCGAGTGCGGTGCCCAGTGCCGCCCACAGCCCCACGGTCCGTCCGGAGCCGGAGCCGGAGCCGGAGTGCGCGGGTCCGGAGCCAGGGCGAAGAGCGCGCCGCGCGGCGAGGGCGGCCAAGACGAGCAAGTAGCCGCCGCCGACGACCTCAGCGATCGCGACGGCGCTCGGATGAGCGGAGACCAAGGCGCCGAGCCCCGCCGTTCCCGCGCTGATCAGGACGATGTCGGAGACCACGCAGACCGCGATCACCGGGAGTACGTAGGCACCACTCACGCCTTGCCGGATGACATAGATGTTCTGCGGTCCGATCGCGATGATGAGGCCCGCGCCGGTCACGAGGCCGGCGACCGCGGCGAGAAGGTACGTGCTGATCACGTGAGTCCACGCTAGGAACGTCGACCTCATTAGTCCAACAAATGAGTCTTAGTAAAGATTAGAATGACTTAATATGGAGTTTCCGGTTGAAGGACTCGTGACGCTGGCCACCGTCCTCCGTGAGGGCACATTCGAGGCGGCGGCGGCATCGCTGCACGTCACGCCGTCCGCGGTGAGCCAGCGGATCAAGGCGCTGGAGCAGTCGGTGGGGAGAGTGCTGGTGCGCCGCACCAAGCCCGCGACGCCGACCGTCGACGGCGAGGTGCTCGCCCGGCTCGGCGAACAGTGGGAGGTCCTGGTGGCCGAGGCCCGGGGCGCGCTGATCGGGACCGCGCCGGAGTTCGACGGCGACCCAAGGCATCTGCCGCGGGTGGAGCTGTCGATCGCCTGCAACGCAGACTCGTTGGCGACGTGGTTCCTTCCGGTGCTCGCCGAACTCCACCGCGAGCACGCCGTCTCGATCGACGTCAACCGTGACGACGAGTCGATCACCACCGCGCTGCTTCGGTCGGGCGACGTGATCGGGGCCGTCACCTCCGACCCGGTCGGTGTGCGGGGCTGCGAGACCATCGAACTCGGTTCCCTGCGGTACTTCGCGGTCGCTTCGCCGGCGTTCATCGAGTACTGGCTGCCCCACGGCGTACGGGCCCGCGACATGCGCTACGCGCCGATGGTGATGTTCGACAGCAACGACCATCTGCAGATCAAAACGCTGAAACAGCTCGTCGCCGAACCGATCTCACCGCCCGTCCACTACATTCCGGCGGCCGCGGAGTACCGGCGGGCCATCGCCGCCGGCATCGGTTGGGGAGCGGTTCCCGAAGTGGATCTCGACGACGAGCACACCGGGCGAGACCTGGTGAAACTGTCGCAGACGCCGGTCGACGTACCGCTGTTCTGGCAGTACTGGAAGCTGCGGTCGCCGGCCGTGACCGCACTCACCGAGATCATCGTCGCGCACGCGCGGGCCGGCCTGGTGCCACGCCGTCGCGCGACCGCCGTGCAGGCCCGCCCGTCTGGCAGCCGCTGAGCGCGTCAGCCGACCGCGGTCGGTCAGCCGGCCGATTCCAGAATCATGGTGACGGCCATGCCGCTGCCCGCGCAGATCGAGACCAGCGCGCGCGAGCCCGGTTGGGAGGCGAGGAGTTTGGCGACCGTTGCGACGATGCGGCCGCCGGTGGCGCCGAAGGGATGACCGGTGGCCAGCGAGCCGCCGCGCACATTGAGGCGGCTGCGGTCGATCTCGCCGAGTGCCCGGTCGCGGCCCAGAGCCGTCCTGCAGAACTCATCGTCGTTCCAGGCGGCCAGCGTCGAGAGCACCTGGGAGGCGAAGGCCTCGTGGATCTCGTAGAAGTCGAAGTCCTGCAGGGCGAGGCCGTTGCGGCGCAGCAGTTCGTCGACCGCGTACACCGGCGCCATCAGCACGCCCTGCGTCTTCGGGTCGCCGTCCACGTAGTCGACCGCCCAGCTCTGTGCGTCCACCAGCCGGGCGAGCGGGGGCAGATCGCGGCTCTGCGCCCACGCGGCCGTGCCCATCAGAACCGACGACGCCCCGTCGGTCAGCGTGGTCGAGTTCGCCGGCGTCATTGTGCCGTCGGGCCCGCCGAAACACGGTGCGAGCGCCGCGACCCGTTCGGCGGTCAAACCGCGTCGCAGGTTGTCGTCCTCGGCGAGCCCGGCGAACGGGGTCAGCAGGTCGTCGAAGAATCCGTCGTCGTAGGCCCGCGCCAGATTGTGGTGGGAGTCGAGCGCGATGCGGTCCTGGTCGGCGCGAGTGACGTTCCACGCCGCGCCGGTCACCGCCTGGGCGGCCCCGGGAACGAGGTTGGTTCGGCGCTCGGCGGGGCTGGGGACGTCGAAGTCCAATGACAGCGGGATCTGCACGGCCTCGCGCAGGCGGTCGGGGAGGCTGCGGGCAGCGTTGACCCGGACGAGCCGGTTGCGCAGCCGAGGACCGAATCCGATCGGCGGATCGGAGGTGGTGTCGGCACCGCATGCGACGCCGGACTCGATCTGGCCGCACGCGATCTTGTTCGCGATGTGAACCACGGCCTGGCCTCCGGTGGCGCACTGCTGCTGCACGTCCACGGTGGGAGTAGCCCGCGACAGCGGGGTGTCGAGAAGGCTTTCGCGGGTGAGGCTGTGGTCGCGGGCGAGCTTGACGACAGCGCCGCCGGCCACCTCGCCCAGGCGTACGTCGTGGAGACCGAAGCGGTCGACGAGGCCGTTCAGCGCGGCGGTGAGCATCGTCTGGTTCGTCTCGCCCAGGTAGGCGCCGTTGGAACGAGCGAAGGGGATCCGGTTACCGCCCAGGACATAGACGTTCTGGAGTTCGCGAGGTGACATGGTCCAGAAAGCTACCATCAGCCGATGTAAACGTTCTCGGGGCCGTCGACGGGACTCGGCGCGAACCGGTCGGGCGCCGACCTCGGTAGACTCCGACGTCGTGCACGGATTACGAGCCAGATCCGCCTTCGTCGGCGCGATGCTGGTGTTGGCGGGGGTCTGCTACTCGTCGTGGGTGCTCGACCTGTTCCTGCATTCCGGACTCGATCCGATGCGCTCGTTCCTGTCCGAGCTCGACAGCGGCCACATGCCGCACCGCGATGTCTACGTGACCGGCGACGTGCTGACCGGGGTCTTCTCGCTGCTCGCCGCGTTCGGCCTCGGTTGGCCGCCGTCGCTGGTGCGCAACAGGTTCTCGATCACCGCCGCGGTGGCGATCGGCGCGTTCGGTGCGTCGACCATCGCCGACGCGCTGATGCCGATCGAGTGTCTGGCCGGTCGCGACCCGGGGTGCCCATCCGAATCACGCGGCCTGCTGCCGCAGTTGCAGCACGTTCACGCCCTCACGAGCTCGCTCGCGGTGTTCGCGATCTTCGTGGCGATGGTCGCGGCGTCATTGGCGGCCTGGCGGCGGGGCGACTGGGCGTGGCTGCGTTACGGGGGCGGTCTGGTCTTCGCCGTCGTCGTGCTCGCGACCGTCTGGATGCTGGCCGCCGACCGGCTCGGCGGCGACTACCGGCTGGGACTGGCCCAGCGGATCCAGGTCGGCGGGATGAGCCTGTGGCTGGCGTTCTGGGGCGTCGCGATCGCCCGGTGGGGACGCGGCGCGCGTGCCGCCTCCGCGAAGTCGGCGGACGACGGCACCGCAGGCTAACGGCCCTTGGGTCGCGTCTCGCCGCGCAGCCAGGCCGGGATGTCGGTCTCCAGTCGCGGCCGGGCGGGATCCATCACGACGCGGACCACATCGCTGTTCAGGCGCGGCACCATTCGCGCACCGAGGAGATCGTGCACCGCGTCCGGAACGTCGACCACCGAGCCGACCACACCGACGAGGTCGCCGAGTGATTCGCCGAACGGGTTCACCAGGCTCACGTCGAGCGGGTTCTTGACCGAGAGAGCGATCGGGCCGTCGTCGTGCTGCGTCCGCTGGAACAGGAATCCCACGCTGGTGCAGGAGTCGGTCACCGAGTTTCCGGAGCGGACCTCGGCGGTGCCGAAGGCCGCCGTACAGATCGCGCCGTTGCCGGGCCCCTTGCCACTGCTCGCCGAGGTGACCCCGCCGAACGCCGTGGTCGTCGTGGTGCGTCCGCGGGCGTCGGCGGTGCTGAAGGCGAGTGCCGCGGGGAGGGCGGTGGCCTCGGCGCGCGCGCCCGTCACCGTTGCCACCGCCACGGAGGCTCCGAGCACCGTCGCATTGGCCGAGGCCTTTCCGCCGAGGAGACCGGCGGCGACACCGAGGCTCAGCACATTGGCGAGCGAATGCGCCTCACCGCCGGTGACCGCGATCGCGGCGGTGATCCCGCCGCCCGCGATGGAGGCCTTGGTCGGCAGTGCCGGACCGACGGCGATCGCCTGGTTGAGGTCCCGCAGGATCGGTTCCTGACCGAACAGGCGGAGCAACCCGTCACCCAGTGCCGCCGTGACCGGTGCCGCCCGTTTGCAGTCGGCGGTGATCGGGATCAGGACGTTGCCGTTGATCGGATTGCGGATGCTCGCATCGGCCGATTCACCGGGTGCGCATGTCGCCGATACCCCCGGAGTCGACGCCGCGTGCGCCGGTGCCGCTGACGCGCCTGCGGCGACGATGGCCACGGCGGAGGCGGCCAGGATCCGTCGAGTCGTGAGCTTGGACATCTGAAGCCTCCCCTGGTCGGCGACCCGCGACGAGATGCGACGAACGACTGAGATGGATTGCTTGAAACTAGCGCCGTCAGTCGGTCGGGGGAGGGGTTTTCAGTGAAAAGTCCGATGGATCGGGACTGTGCGGTGTAGGTACTTCGACGTCAGCGCCGGTACGTCGTGGTGAAGGCCTCCGTCGGCCCGGACGCGTTCGCGGCCACTTCGTGGGCCGTCAGAACCACCGATGTGGAATCGATCGCGAGCGTCATGAATCCGCGGTCGCGGTAGTTCTCGTACTTGGCCCGGAAGCGGCCGGCGGAGCGGCCGTTCACCGACTTCGCCGCGGCCCCGGACACGATCTGGCGCGTGCCCTTGAGCCCGGAGACGTTCTCGAGGACCTGCTGGCTGTGATCGTGTCCGGAGAACAGGAAGTGCGCGCGGCCCGCGACGTGCTTCTCGATGAACCGCTTCATCTCCACGCCGTTCAGCGGGGCCGGGAGGCCGTCGAAGTCGCCCGCCGGCCCGTGTGGTCCGTTGTTCGCGTACGGGTGATGGGTGCAGACGATCTTCCAGGGTGCGGTCGAAGTCCGCAGCGCGCGGTCGAGCCACGCCGCCTGGCGCGTCATGTAGTGACCGCCGGGCTCCCACTCGGGGGACAGGAAGGGCGGAATGTAGGCGGCGAGGGGGTTCATGTCGAGGACGAAGACGTCGGCGACGCCGAGCGGGACGCTGTAATAGCGCGCGGGCATGTACCAGCGGCGGGAGCGCCGGTGGTAGGCCACCTCGGCGTCGCCGCGCAGCAGCCAGCCGCCGTCGCCGGGGAACACGGCGGTGTTGTCGTGATTGCCGAGCGTCATCAGCCACGGGAAGTCGAGACCGGCGTTCGGCTTCTCGAACTTGGTGGTGAATTGATGGTCGTCCGGGCCCTTCGGGCCGGTCTCGTAGATGTTGTCGCCGAGACCGAGGGCGAGGTCGAACGGAGTGGTCGCGTGGATCCTCCGAGCGGCGGCGGTTACCGCGTACTGGGGCTTCTCGCCGGTGCCCGCGTCGCCGGTCACCAGGACGTGGAGGCTCGACGCCTTCGACGGGAGGGGGAAGCGGGACGCGGCGGAGGCGGTTCCGGCTCCCCGGGCGGTGGATCCCAGTGCTCCGAGGCCGGCGGCCGCGCCGGTGGCGGCGGCGCCCGCGAGGAAGGTGCGTCGATCGAGGCCGCGGCGGTGCGGCTGGGGGCTGTTGTCGGTCATGGGCGTGATGGTTCCACGTCTACGTGAACGAAAGGTGTTCGATTCCAGCACTATTCGCCATGTCGGCGCCGACTTGCGTTTACTGACGAGTAACCTGCCTCTGCCAGCCTTCTCGCGATGTCTGAGAAACGAACCTCCCTCCCTGTCTCCCGGCGTGCCTTCATGGGCGCCGCCGGGGCCGGCGCGCTGGCCCTCGGTGTTCCCTCTGTCGTCGCGGCGGGTGTCGCCCGCGGCGCGCCCGGCCCGCGGGCGGCGTTCCAGCACGGAGTGGCCTCCGGCGATCCGCTGCCGAACGGTGTCATCCTCTGGACGCGCGTCACTCCGACCGCGGAGGCGACGCCCGGCTCCGGACGCGGGCCGTCGTCGAATCTGGTCTGGGAGGTGTCGGCGGACGAGCACTTCGGATCGACGGTCGCCTCGGGCTCGGTCACCACCGACGCCTCACGCGATCACACGGTGAAGGTCGACGTCGGCGGACTCGCGCCGGCCCGCGTCTACTGGTACCGGTTCCGGGTCACCGGAGGGCCGGCTGCGGGCGCCGTGTCGCCGGTCGGCCGCACCAAGACCGCGCCCGCCACCGACGCCGATGTCGCGAAGGCTCGCTTCGGAGTCGTGAGCTGCTCCAACTGGGAGGCGGGCTATTTCGCGGCCTATCGGCACCTGGCCAAGCGGACGGAGCTCGACGCCGTCATTCATCTCGGTGATTACATCTACGAGTACGGCGCAGGCGAATACGGCGGGAAGAACGGCCCGGTGCGGATCCACCGCCCGGCGCACGACATCGTCTCGCTGGCGGACTACCGCATCCGACACGGCCAGTACAAGACCGACCCCGACCTGCAGCAACTGCATCGCGCGCTCCCATTCATCGCGACCTGGGACGATCACGAGACCGCCGACAACTCGTATCGCTCGGGGGCGGAGAATCACGATCCCGCCAGGCAGGGGTCGTGGGCGGCACGAAAGGCCAACGCGGACAAGGCGTATTACGAGTGGATGCCGGTGCGGCCGGTCGTCTCGGCGAACAACCGGCACATCTACCGGCGATTGCGTTACGGGAGGCTGCTCGAGTTGTCGATGCTCGATCTGCGGACCTATCGGGACCGCGAGGCGTCGAGGTTCAGCAAGCAGTCCGACGCCGGCGCCACCACGATCACCGGTCGTGCGCAGATGGAGTGGGTCACCGGCGGCATCGTCACCTCCACCACCCGATGGCAGCTCATCGGCAACTCCGTGATGATCTCGCCGGTGCTGTTGCCGCCGCTGAACCCGGACACGACCAAGGCGATCACCGATCTGATCGGTATTCCGGAGAACGGCGTGCCCTTCAACACCGACCAGTGGGACGGCTACACGAAGGATCGAGCGCGACTGCTCGACGCCGCCGACCGCGCGGGCAAGAAGAATCTGGTGTTCCTCACCGGCGACATCCACATGTCGTGGGCCAATGAGATTCCGCGCAAGCCCGCCGACTATCCGGGCGCGGGCACACTCGGCACGGAGTTCGTGGTGACCTCGGTGACGTCGAACAATCTCGACGACATGGTGAAGGCGCCCGAGCACACGGTCGGGAACGCCGCCGCGGCCGCCATCACGGCGACGAATCGGCACGCCCGCTGGGTCGACACGGACGCCCACGGGTACGGGGTGCTGACCGTCGATCCCGCAGCGGCCCAGATGGACTGGTACTCGCTCAACGACCGCGCCGACCGGCACACCGGCGAGTATCACGCGCAGTCGTGGAAGGTGCGCTCCGGAACCCGCCGCATGACCAAGGTCTCCGGCCCGGCGAGCTGACTCATGCGATCAGCCGTGCCGCTGATAGCTCAGTGATATCATCCTGCTAGTGGTGGACGACCGGTCCGCCGTCGACGGGAGGGTGTCGCTGTGGACTTTCGGAATGCATGGCGGACCAACGGGTTCATCGGTCTGCTCGGATCGCTGGTGGTGGTGATCGCCTGCGTGGTGGCGGTGATCGCGACCATCGCGGCGGTGTCGGACGGGGCGTCGCCCGCGCTCATCGTCGTCACCGTGCTCGCGGTGATCGTGGGCTTCGCGGCCCTGCTGACGATGACCGGTCTGACGACGGTCAGCCCCAACGAGGCCAAGGTGCTGCAGTTCTTCGGCCGCTACATCGGTTCGGTGAGCGACGCGGGCTTCTTCCTCGTGACGCCGCTGACCGATCGCCGGACCATCTCGCTGCGTATCCGCAACTTCGAGACTCAGAAGCTCAAGGTCAACGATGCGGACGGCAATCCGGTCGAGATCGCGGCGGTGGTGGTCTATCGCGTCGTCGACAGTTTCAAGGCTGCGTTCGCTGTGGACGACTACGAGGAGTACGTCGCCATCCAGTCGGAGGCGGCGGTACGTCATCTGGCTACGAGCTATCCGTACGACTCGCATCAGACCGACACCATCAGCCTGCGCGACGGTGCCACCATCGCGGAGGAGATGACCGTCGAACTGCGTGAGCGCACCCAGATGGCGGGCATCGAGATCATCGAGGCTCGGATCACGCACCTGGCCTACGCGCCCGAGATCGCGCAGGCGATGCTCGTCCGACAGCAGGCCGCGCAGGTGGTCGCGGCGCGTCAGCAGATCGTCGAGGGTGCGGTGGGGATGGTCGGTCTCGCGCTCGACCGGCTCGCCGAACAGGGCGTCGTCGAGCTGGACGAGGAGCGTCGCGCGGCGATGGTCTCGAATCTGCTGGTGGTGCTGTGCGGTGACCGTGCCACGCAGCCGGTGGTCAACGCGGGAACCCTGTACGCCTGATGACCGAGCAGTCGGGCGCTTCCCGTCCGGCGAAGCGCGAGCAGAAGAAGGTGCTGCTGCGGCTGGACCCGGACGTGCATGCGGCGATCGCCAAATGGGCGGCGGACGACCTGCGCAGCGTCAACGGTCAGCTCGAGTACGCGCTTCGGTTGGCACTGAAGCAGGCCGGGCGGTGGCCGGATTGAGTGCCGGTCATCGTGCGGGCATCAGGCAGCTGGCCGGGGCTGCCACCAGTGAGCACACGGTCGCGGGACGGGTCGGCCGGTAGCGCGGCCCGACGCCGCCCTCGGCGGTGATGCCACGGAAGGCGGTCACGGCGTCGGTGGGGATCCGCCGGAGCGTGGGGTCGGTCTTGACGTTCACGGTGTAGAGACCGAATCTCGGTGTGTAGCTGCCCCATTCGTAGTTGTCGGTGAGACTCCAGTAGTTCATGCCGATCACCGGGAGTCCGTCGCGGCGGGCGCGCTGGATCCAGTAGACGAGGTCGCGGAGATGGTCGGCGCGCCGGTACCCGTCCGGCCGGGGCTTGCCGTTCTCGGTGGCCATGCCCGCCTCCACGACGTAGAGCGGCTTGCCCGGGAAGCGGTGCGCCATGTCGCGGAGCGCGTAGTACACGCCGTCGGTCGCCGCCGACGCCTTCCAGAACTCGCTCGTCGCGGCGTACACGGCCGTGGGGTCGGTCGGGGAGATGGAGTAGTAGTAATCGAGTCCGACGTAGTCGAGCTGGTTGCGGATGCGGTTGAGGAAGGCCTGGTCGAGGCCGGGCTCGATGGTCGGAATGTAGGCGACATTGGAGCTGACCTGGGCGCCAGGGTCTTTGGCGTGAATGTATCGGTAGATGGTCTGGTGGGCCTTGACGAGTCTGTCGACCATCAGCGTCACCGATTTCTTCGGTATGCCGCCGAATTGGACCTCTTTCAGGACGTACGCGGCCGGTTCGTTGATCGTGATCCAGAGCGGGTGGTACTTGGCGTAGCGGTCGACGACGATCCGGTTGTGCCGCAGCCAGGCGTCGAGTGTGCCGGGGTCGGACCATCCGCCGCGGTCGGCGATCCAACCCGGGTACACCCAGTGGTCGAGGGTGATCATCGGCCGCATTCCCGCGGCGACGATGGTGCGCACGACGTCGTCGTAGTAGTCGAGTTCTCGTGCAGCCAGGTGGCCGGGGCGCGGTTCGATGCGGGCCCATTCGATGCCGATGCGGTAGACCTTGGCGCCGAGGCTCTTCGCCAGCGCTATGTCTGATGCGTAGCGATGCCGGAAATCGACGGACGTCCCGATCGGATCGTCCGTCGCACCCTTCGCGATGTAGCGAGTCCAGTTGCTGTCGGGGGAGTCGCCTTCGGACTGGAAACCGGAGGAGGCGACACCCCAGAGGAACGTGGATGGCAGTGAGCCGGCCGGCTTGGCCTCGGCGGAGGCGGTGAGACTGGACGGGATCGCCGGGGTCAGTGCGGCACTCAACGCGAGCGCGAGGGCGAGAGCCGCAGCCAGGAGCAGAGCAGGATTGACTCGGACCGACATGGCGCGACGGCGCGACGGAGCCCCTCCCATGAGTGTGACGATAGTCTCATTTCGGGGGAAGTGGCTGCATTCGCGGTCCCGCGCGCCCGATCAGGCCGCGTGGTGCGGACGGGATCCGGCTCTCGGCTGTGCGGGTTGCGTCTGCGGAGGTGGTTGGGGGAGTTCTCGTGGGTGCAGGTGCCGTGCTTGTCCGGCGTGGTGGATGGGGTTGAGGAGCCAGGGTTCGTTAGTGGTGGCTGGTCGCCAGGCCATGCGTCCGGTGTGGGGTCCGTCGGGGAGGATGGTGGTTTCCCATTGTCCGCGTTTGGTGCCGACGGCGCGGTTGTGGCGTCCGCAGGCGGCGCCGAGGGCGTCGATTGAAGCGCCCTGGGTTTGTTGGAGGCTCCTGACCTTGGAAACGAGGATGGAGTTATGCCGAAGGAACTGGCGAATGGGAAGCCGACGACTCGTCGCTACTCGGTCGAGGAGAAGGCCGCCGCGGTGC
>NZ_BAAARB010000025.1:0-48349 GCF_039531975.1 Gordonia cholesterolivorans
CCGACCGCGATCTCCGTCCGGTCCGCCACCGTCAACATCATCCGTCCCAGCCCCACCCAGGGTCTCCTACCGCGCTACCCGCAACCCCTCGTGGCCTGCAGTGTTGCTACGACGGTATGACACCGCCGGTTGCATCGAACCACATCCAAGATGCGGCGAGCCGGGCGCAGCCATCGAAGTTCCGGGCGGCTGCGGGCAGGGTGCCGACCAGGTCCGGCGGGGCGGCTTCAATCCGTCTTAACGCGTCGCGGCGCTCACGGTAGTTGACGAGCTCGTCGAGGCATAGAGCTCGCGCCAGATTCATCGCATGGGCAATGTCGCTCTCGCGGTGGAAGATCGGAGTCCATTTCGGCCACGCCCCTATGCAAATCGAGTAGCTACCAGCTTTCGTCAGACGGTAGGTCGGCTCGTCGGCAAGGCTCCAATGATCGCGCAACCGAACACATTGACTGAGAAGTAGCGCGACTCTGGAACGCCACAACCACTGGGCGGGGTCGAGCACGAACGGTTCGCCTTCTTGCCGGTAGATCCCTGGGATGTGGTCAAGCGTCAATTGCGTATGGCCAAGCGCCAGCCGCATCAGATCTTCGCCGCGTGGATGGCGGACTGAGCTCTTCGGTAACCGCATGGTCTTGACAGTCTTCGCGCCTGTGCGGAGTACCCGTCGAGTGAAGACCTGCGAATCGGGTATTTCAGAATTCTCTGGTCGGACAGGAGTGGGACGTGGATGTGGAGATACTCGTGGTGTCAGCCACGTTCGCTGTTCTTCCCAGGCCATTGCGATGGCCAGTGCACGAACGGCAGGAGATCGCGGTAGCTCTTCCTCGGACTCGTGACTCGTCGCAAGATCTGCCGTCGCAGTGGTCACCAACTGAGCATCAGCTGGGATCCAGTGTGCAGATCCTCGACTGAGCCGACGAGCCACCGAGGGTAGTTCCGCACGGAGACACTCAAGTCGGTCGAGTGCATCGAAGTCAGTCGTAGATCTGTGTGCAGCGGACGAGACCTCCTTGCAGACCGACAGAATCCGATTGGGAACTCTGGTCAACTGCGCAGTGCCACTACCGGGCATCCCGATGAGGTGCCCGCAGTAGAAGCAGACCGGAGACAGAGCCAAAGCCCACTCTCGCCGTGCCACTCCGTTTGGGGCGCAACGGCAATGCTGACCCCACTCACTTGCCAGCCAGCCTTCCTTCGCGAGCACTCGACTATGGCAGTCATCAAGGGTCATCGCCGAAATGCGCGAGAATGGCTGGCGCGTCAGCGTGGCCAGGTGCCGCAGAATCGGCTCGTAGTCAGACGCTGATCGCGATAACTGACTTCGACCAAGGATCTTGGTGACGGTGGTGCAATTCGCCGTCGCCGCGCGCAATACGAAGGACTCCAGCGATTCATCGTCGGCTGGAATCGGTCGAGCAGGCAGATAGCCGATACGAGGCTCTCGCATGGATAGCCCCCTTCCGTTGTCTGCCGGTGACATCACACCCTGCTCTGCTTGCTGCGGCGCCGAAGATCGATTTCCGCCTCTGCTGCGTGCGCTCGTTTACTGAGGCGGACTTCCTTCAGGTGTTCTGGGTTGATCGTGTGCGTGCCGTCGGCGATCGCTGCAAGTGTCGCAATGCGGAGGAGGCGTGTCGCGTCACCGACGTAGCCCTGAGATCGCTTCCAGATGGGCCCCGCGAGCTGTGAAGTGAGAAGCCCTTCGCTTGCCCGAGGGAGATGCGGAAGGAGATAACCTTCCAGCCCGTAGAGCAGTTGCTGCCACGCGTGTTGCTCCTCCGAAGTCTCGATTCCGTAAGGACTGAAGCTCATTGGCTGGAGGCGGCCGATAAGCTGGGCATCGCTCATGGCTTCACTGGATTCGAGGTCTGTCCCAACCAGAATTAAGCTGGCGTTGAATTCGCCGAGCTCGGTGTTCATGTACTTCACGTGATCGAGGACCTCCCGGCCGCCCTTCCAGTTGGTACGCAGTAGATGGAAGTCGTCGATGAGAAGGGTGCGCACGCCGTGGCGTGCCAATGCCCTGACCGCGGCGGTTGACGTCTGGTGGGCGGCGCCGCTGGCGGATAAGCGGAAGAAGTCAAGGACTTGGGAGTTGAATCCTTTGACCATCGAGCCAGATTGCAGGTTGACCCAAACGACGGGGCATAGGTCTGCGTCGATCGTTGGCTGAGGGTTCCACGTGGGCAGTTCTGCAGGGCCTTTCGGTGCGCCTACGATCCATTCCACGTATTTCCTTGTGGCCCAGCGGCGGACCGCCGTGCTCTTCCCGAGCGTGCTTGCGCCTGTGACCGACGCTATTGCCTTCGCACCGGGGCCCGTTTCAGAATTCTCCTGCACGATCTCAGTGAGTCGGTCTGCGACTGCGCGGGTCTCGGCCGTTTCGACGTAGAGTCCATTCATCCATTGACGCAGCGCATCGACCGCCCGCGAGCGGTCCTCGGATGTCATCCTGTCCCAACCAGCCGACGTGTACAGAGGTGGTTCTGGCAACTCCGTTTTGGTGCAAGCCAAATGCCAAGCGAGAGAGTCCATCAGGAGTCGGCCCGCATCGTCGGCCACGGGACGTCGAGGATGTCCAAGGGAACGTCGTCCTGGGGTGAATCGGTATGGGGCGTCTTGGTGCGTGCTTCGTTGCCGCCCGACTGAGTGGCTTCGTCGCGGGTTGCACCTTGGGCTGCCTGAGCTTCTTCGTGGTCTTTGCGCGATTGTTCAACTCTGCGGTGCGCGGCTGACAGTTTGGCAGTCCAGTCAGTTGGAACGGGCCCAGAGGTGAGTTCCGTGAGCTCGTCGAGGATCTGCCGCTGCGCTGAGCCCCGACTCAGAATGTGGTTGCCGCCGCGTTCGCGGACGCGCCGCCTAACAGCCTGAACGATCGTATCGGTCATCGGCGCGTCAGTGAAGAAAGATCCTCGCCACGCAACGGGGCGTACACGGCCGGTCTCGGGGTGCGGGAACCAGATGCTCGACAAGTCGTGCGGGTCGACAAGAAAGGGAACCTTGTTGTCGTCGTCCCTGAACTGGCCCCGTGCGACATTCCGAAAATCATCGAGCAGCTTGCCGTCGTAGACCATCTCAGCAAACTCGACACCTGCGACTCCGACTGTGCCCCACTTGACCGGAAGCATCTGATAGATCATGTCTGCACGCTGCGGTACGTCGATACGGCCGGTGACGTCGAGCATGATGTCCCAGAGCTCCAAAGGACTGGTGCGAGCGGTGGGCTCACCACCGATAACCAAGCCTGTGTGCCACGACCGGTGGTAGTCCAAGGCGACGAATCGCCGAAGGTGTTCTTCCAGTTCGGCGGCCGTGACCAATGCCTCCTCGGCGACCAATCGACCGCGCTCCGAGGTATTGCGACCTTTGTAGCCGGGGAGCTGTTGAACGGCCCGTTGTAGCGTCTCGTGCCAGCGTTCAACGTGGGGGTTGTCCGTTGGCTTCTTCCCGCGACTGAGCAACAAGTCAATCCCGAAGTCGCGCAGAATCGCGCGGAAGTGATCGGACACGAAGATCGAACCGTGGTCGGCGCGGATCGCGTCCGGCATGACGCCAGGGATGTGGTGCTCTCCTTGAAGCGTAGTGAAATCGGGTGCAACACTTCTGCGCCCAACGTTGACCGCGACATCAGAAGCGTCGACGACTTGGGGCAAACCGGCCCAGCGCCAGTGACTGATGGTGGTGCCCTCCACCATCATCGAGAACGGGCGGCAGATGTCGTAGAGAAGTAGCCCGGCATCGATTCCATCGGCGCTCTTCGGCACCACGCGCAGTGCGAGGACCACTCTGGTGGCGACGTCGATTGCAGTGAGGATTTCGACGCTGAAGGGTCGCCCGAGAAGCGGGTCGTATACGAGGTTGTCCGCCCTCGTGGCGTCGATGGCGACTATTTGCCCAGGCCTGATTGCGGGGAAGTGCTCTTTGCCCGACACGCGCTGTAGCGACCGGCTTCTCTGGGTGCGGGTTGTTGCGCCCGCGCCCCGTTTGAGGTGCGCGAGATACTCTGCCGTCAGACGCTGCGGCGTGGAGACATCCACGTGCCCTGCACGCTTGAGCTCAACCTTGATCCGCCGATCAAGCTCGCTGATGTTGGCGTCCGCCCGATCTCCGTCCAGGGTGGCGAAGACCAACTCAGCAACAGTCCGATAGCGCTCATCGATTCGCTCCCACGTCTGTTCGCGACGCAGGGATCTGGCATCGAGGAGCCCGAGTAGTCCGTCGCGTTTCCATGCACGCACCCAGTTGCGGATGGTGCTGTCGACCGGAGCCGATCGCTTGATCTCACCGTTCGCGATGCGGCGTTGTAGGGCACGATCTCCCACAGCTTCTTGCTGCAACGCGACCGCCATCGCGCGACAGCGCGCCGCCTCGGAGACGCCGAAGCCTTCGCCGAAGGGTGGGCGCGGTTCGCCATCGCGCGCGAGTTCGGCGTGACCGTCCCGGTAGCCGGTCAGTATCTCATGCACGATTTCAAGTTTGTCGAGGGCGGCTCGGCGCGTTTCCTCAGACAGGCCATCCCAGTACGGGCGGAGCGCCGGTCTGATTGGCGCTACATCGCCATCGACCACGACTCGCACCTCTGCGAGTTCGGGCCAATCGACGTGCAAGGAATCGCCGACGCTGGTGCGGAGGTCTACGCCGGCCGCTGATACCGCTGTCACCAGACCGGTTCCCCACTCAGTCAGAAGTCGGCCACCGACCTCAACCACTGTGCGACTTGTGTCCACTACGCCACCAGTCCCGCGCGCACTGGCGTTTCCATCGTCAATCGCTTCGAGAGGTTGGTATCCAGCTCACCGGACCAGACCATGTGCCAGACCACGGCGATGGCCTCCCCGTTTCCGGTATCCAGACGAAATAGGGAGCCCAGAGTCGCGGCGTCGTTACTTGCTTCCTTCCCGATCTCGCCAGCCACCTGGTCATACCAGGAAGGCCTTCGGCGGTAGCCGTGCAGCCACAGAAGGTTTAGGCGTTCTACGCGGTCGAGTCCGTTGAATACCTCGTGACGCCATCCCACATTCGCGCAGGCGGCCTCGACCATTGCGACCTGAAGCTTGAATTTGTCGTCCATCTTGTGCGGCAGGCGTGCATTCCAGAGCGTTACCGCCCCGGTGTCGTCAAGGCTGAGTAAGTCGGGCGTGTTTTTCGCCGAGGACGATCCGCCCCGCTTCAGCTGACACGGTTGCGGTATCAGCGCGACGATATCGTTGAGCCGGTCCAGGCGTCGCAAGAGGTCATGCTCGAGGCCCGACTCGAGTTCTAGGTGGTCGCGCATGGTCAGTGAATACGCAGTGACAGGTATGTGCCGGTGACGTTCCGAGGATCGAGGCTTGCGAATCGGAACTACACGTGCGAGATCCGGCGGACCGTCGGACCGCCAGTTCAACACGCGGGACACCTTGTCGCCAGCGAATCGGAACCGCCACGTCACCGCCGCGCGGGAACTCTCGGTCAAGTGACACCTCCGCTTCCGCAGGAATTAGCACCAAATCTAGCAAGAAATCGAGGTCGAAGGGCTACTAAGGGAGCAAGTCGACAATCGGTCAGCGAGGCATTTCGGGTGATAGGCCGACGTCTCCTTCGCCCCATCAGCGGTCCGTGTCGGAAGGCTGCGATAGGTTGCTCCCATGGCCAAAGGCAATCAGGTCGCTCCGTCGACGAAGTTCGAGCAGACGCTGCAGGCATCGGCTCAGCTGCCGGGTGTGCAGATCAACCGGGAGGCCTTCCTCCGCAGAGAGCTGAAGCGATACTGCACCGACGAGCAGATCAAACTCGCTATCGCCACAACACCGGCCGAAGCAGGCGTAACACCTCAAGTGATCGACAAGATCGCCAACAGCGTGATCAAGTTCGAGACCGGCAAGGTGACGACACTTTCCACGGCAGCCGGCATCCCTGGAGGCCTCGCAGCGATCGGCACGGTCCCGGCTGATATCGCGCAGTACTATGGGCACCTTCTTCGCGTCGTCCAGAAGCTCGCCTACATCTACAGCTGGCCGGAGCTCTTCGACGACAGCGCCGACGGAATGGACTCCGCGACCGAAAGCATGCTCACGCTGTTCATCGGCGTGATGTTTGGCGTGAACGCGGCCCAGGCCGGCGTGGCGCAAGTCTCGAAGTTGATCGCAAGTGAAGTGGCCAGGAAGCTGCCGCAGAAGGCTCTCACCAAGGGTGCGATATATCCGGTGGTCAAGAAGGTTGCAGGGCTCCTGGGCATTCAGATGACCAAGCAGGTCTTCGCCAAGAGCGCAGCCAAGGTCGTGCCGCTGGTAGGCGCGGTTGTCTCGGGAAGCCTGACCTTCGTCACGTTCATGCCGATGTCGAAGCGGCTCCAGAAGCACCTCGCAACCCTTCCGCTGACCAAGCCCGGTCACGGAGTCACCGAGCAAGCGTCGAATCCGCCGAGCACATCCCCAAAACCAGCACCAACGTCATCTGCGAATTAGACGAGCTCATCCCACAAGCCAATCGCCGATAGCCTGCCGCCAGCCGCCGGTCACTTCAGCCCCTTCGTCGCCCGGTTTCACCCGCGCACTCGGCGATTTCCAGGAATAGATTCCCCGGCAAAATTAGCAGGAAATCATACCGAAACGCGGGCTACGGGCAACGCTCGCCTGACCATGTTTGCCCTAGTCAGGGCGATTCTTACGCCGTGATCAGGCTTGTTAAACAAGCGGGACCACCTTGCTAATCTTCGCTGCATCTCGACATCAGCAGGTCCTCGGCGTGTTCGGCGATCCGGCTCATCGCGGTGTCCCAGTCGGTGGGGACGAGTTCACCGTCCTTGCGCACCATCGGCGTGCTGAGCCGGTCCGGGGAGGCGTTGGCCTTCCAGCCGTAGCGGTCTTTGACGTCGAGCCTTCCGCGGTTGATCCGGTCGTCGGCACGGCCTCGGATTCCGACGATCCGACCTCTCCGGACGGCGATCTCGAGGCCGTCGCCATTCGAGTGAAGAACCGACGCGGTCGGTACCCAACAGTCCACGTCGTCTGACGTCGTGCCGGCCGCCAGCTCGGTATCGACCCGTCGCGGCCACATCTGGGCCCTCTTGTACGGGGTGCGCGGCCCCCAGATGTCGGTCACGGCCATCACTCCCCTGCTTGACAACGCTGTCGCTGCCCAGCGGGTACCCGACCGAACCGCTCTGAAACCTCGGCGAATCTCGACGCGACTCCCCGAGGAGAAGGCTCTCGCGGTCGTACGTGGGCGTACGAGCGCGCACAGCCGATGCCGACGGATGTTTCGTCTCCGGGGTCCGCGGGCATTCCCCGTGAAGTTCTCCACCGACCTGCAAAGACCGAGATCTCACTCAAGGAGCCGGCATGACCGACCACCTACTGCTCGCCGACGAGGTTCTGGCGCGCTCGTCCATGTTCACCTCTGTGGGCTGGATCGGCTACATCATCATCGGCGGCGTGGCGGGATGGCTCGCAAGCAAGATCACCGGCGTGGACGCACAGATGGGCCTGTTCGCCAACATCGTCGTGGGCGTGGTCGGTGCTCTGATCGGCGGATTCGTGCTGAGCTTCTTCCTCGACACCGCCAGCGCCGGGATGTGGTTCACATTCCTCACCGCGCTCGCCGGTGCGGTGTTGCTCCTCGTCGTCCTCAAGGCCCTTTCACGACGAGCCTGACAGTCTCGTCGCTGAGACGACGGCTGCGGCGACGGTCTGACCGGCGACCTCGCCCGAGGTGCCGCGCCGCTCGGCGGCCGCACCGACGGTGGCGGGACCGGTAGCGTAGTTCAGATGAACTCCCAGCGACCCGAGCCGCCGTACCAGCGGCGACCGAGCGGAGGCCCTCGACCGGAGGCGCCGACCCGCAGGGTCTCCGGTCCGCCGCCCGGGGAGCCGGGCTACCGGCCGCCACTCGCGTGGTCGCAGGAACCCGACCCCCGTTCGCGGCGACGTTCGCCCGCGCCGCCGCCCCAGAACCCGCTGCCCCCGAACCGGCAGGCGCCGCCCGCCGGTCCCCGCCCGGCCGCTCCCGGCGCGGTCGGCTACGCCCCGCGCCAGGAGCCCCAGCCGGTCCCGGCGGGGCGGCGGCGCCCTCCGTCTCCCGCACCGGCCGCAGGTGACGCACCGCCTCGCCGTCGCTCCGACGAGAGGCGGTCCACACCGCCGCCGACTCCGCCCCGGCGCCGCGGCCGCGCCGCGACCTCTCCCAAACCGCGCAAGCGCAGGCGGTTCCGGCTGGGCCGGATCCTGCTCGTGATCGTGCTCCTGCTCGTCGTGATTCCAGTCGGGCTGCTGTTCTATTACGACGGCAAGCTGCATCGGGTCAACGCCCTGTCCGGCTATCCCGGACGGATCGGCGATACTCCCGGAACCAACTGGCTGATCGTCGGAACCGACTCCCGTCAGGGACTCACCGAGGAACAGAAGAAGAACCTGGCGACCGGTGACGCCGACGGAGCGCGCACCGACACCATCATGATGGCGCACCTGCCGACCTCGGGTAAGCCGATGCTCATCAGCATCCCCCGCGACCTGTACGTGCCGATCCCCGGAATGGGCAGCCACAAGATCAACGCCGCCTTCAACAACGGCGGGCCGCAACTACTGGTCCAGACCGTCGAAGAGTTCACCGGCGTCCGCATCGACCACTACGCCGAGATCGGGTTCGGCGGCTTCGACAACCTCGTCGATTCCGTCGGCGGGGTTCAGATGTGCCTCGATCAGCCCCTGCACGACCCCAAGGCCGGGCTGAACCTGCCCGCGGGATGCCAGAGACTCGACGGCGCTCAGGCACTCGGACTGGTGCGCACCCGCGCCTTCCCCAACGCCGACCTGGAGCGAGTGGTGAACCAGCGCAAGTTCCTCGCGGCACTGATGTCGAAGGCCACGAGCCCAGGGGTGCTGCTCAACCCGTTCCGGCTGTTCCCGTTCGTCAGCGGGGCGGTCGACGCGGTCACCGTCGACAGCGGCGACCACATCTGGAACCTGGCCTGGCTCGCGTACAAGATCAGCGGTGATCCGATCACCACGACGGCGCCGGCCGACGGCGACGAGTTCACCGACGACGGCGACTCGCTGATACCGGGCGAGACGACGAAGAGTTTCTTCGACTACATCGCGCGCGGCCGGGCGGTCCCAGCCGATCTGCTGAGCGGAGGAACCGGCGCCGTGTCGTAGTGGCCGCCGCCACCGGATCGGAGTCGGGCGCCGCCCGTCGCCACCAGCCGGGTGCGGAGCCGGGCCATTAGACTCGTCCCATGACCGAAACGCCGCGCACGCCGTTCCATCAGCTGCTGCACGACCAGATCAGCAACGAGTTCTCCGCATCTCAGCAGTACATCGCGCTCGCGGTGTACTACGACAGCCACGACATGCCGCAGCTGGCGAAGCATTTCTACGCCCAGTCCGTGGAAGAGCGCAATCACGCGATGATGATCGTCCAGTACTTCCTGGACCGCGACATCGATGTCAAGATCCCCGCCGCCGACGCCCCGATCACCGAGTTCGACGACTACCGCGGCCCGATCGAACTCGCGCTGAAGCAGGAGAAGATCGTCACCCAGCAGATCGTCGATCTGGCGAAGACCGACCGCGCCAACGGCAACATCTTCGATCTCGAGAACTTCGTGGAACGCGAGGTCAACAACGGCGGCCCCGCACCCGACGCCGCCGAACCGCCGGCCGCGGGCGGAAACCTCTGACGGCCGGCGGGACGGCTCCGGCGGCTACCGCAGCGTGACCTGACGCCCGATGATGCCCGCCCGGGAGCTTCGCTCGGCGGCGGTGAGGTCGGAGGTCTCCGCCAGCGCCTCGGTCAGCCGGGCGTCGAACTCCTCGACTCCCGAGTGCCATTCCTCGTGGTGCGCCTCGGGATCGAGGTCGAAAACCGGAACCACCAGACCGTGGGTGCGGAACGAACCCGCGAAGCGCGAACCCTCGCCCAAGGTCAGCCCGCCGGCCGCGTGCACGCGGGCGAGTGCGTTCATCAACGCGGTCTCCTCCTCCGGACGCACCCACCTCAGATGTGCACGATCGCCTGCGTCGACCCACCACGGTGCACCGACCCCGCTCGACGGGTGCAGCCGGGCGGTCGGAAGGATTGTCGCGTTGGCGCGCTCGAGCATCATCGAGAGCTCCGCCGGAACGTCGGAGTCGCCGGCGAACCACCACCCGAAGTCCTCATGCACGACCACCTGGAGCTCGGCCTCCGGGTCGATGATCTCGGTGAGCGGACGACCGAGTACGCCGCCCGGGTAGGTGTCGCCGGCGGCGGCTGCACTCGCCCAGGTCAGCGCCGCGGCCAGCGAGCCGGCGAGGTCGGCCGGCTCGGGGTTGGTCTGCAGGGCCACGAGGCCTCCGGTGACCTTCCCGCCCTCGTCCCCCTCCGCCGCTCCGCGCTCGCCGAAGACCGCTGCGTCGCGCTGCCGGACCTGGACCGGCACCGCACCGGGCAGAATGGTCGCGAAGTCGGCTTCGTGCGCCGCGTCGAACCCTGCGGCGAACGGCACCCGGGCAGTGGCGGAAGCGATGAAGGCGCGCAACGCCACCAGATCGCATTCCGCCTTGAGTCCTTCGAACGGGCGCGCCGGCGCCGCCAGTGCGGCTTCCTGCCGCGCCTTGCGGGCGGCGACCCGCTCGGCTCGATTGCTCCCCGGACGCGGGCCGCTGCCGCGCTTGCTCTTCTTTCCCATGCGACCAGCCTCTCATCCGCCGGGACGCGGCGCACGAGGGCACCCGATCGCTGACGTCTCACTCCACCGTGACGAGCCAGTCCCGCACTCGGGCCGGGTAGTTGGTCGCCAGCCAGCGCACGCCGAGGTCGGCGCACAGCTGCACGTCGGCCTGGTCGTCGCACGTCCACGCGTAAGTGACGCGGCCTGCTGCGGCGGCCCGATCGACGAGGTCGGGGTGCAGCCGCAGGGTCTCGATGGACGGTCCGACACCGGTGGCGCCGACAGCCGTGGCCGCCGTCCCGCCGATGATGCGGATGCTGTCGCCGAGGAGGATCGTCGGGAGTATCGGTGCGGTGCGCCGCACCCGCCACACACCCGCCGGGGAGAACGAGATCACGACGGCACGGCTGTGGTCGGCAGACGGCGGCGCAGCGACGCCGAACTCGTGGAGGACTTCGAGGAGTTTGAGTTCCACCATGCTGCCGAAGCGGACCGGATGCTTGGTCTCGATGAACAACCGCACCGGCCGATGCCAGTCCAGGGTGAGGGTGAGCAATTCGCGCAGGGTGAGCACCGACGCCGCCCGGCCGCTTCGGTGCCACGAGCCGAAGTCGTATTCACGCAGTTGCGCCAGGCTCATCTCGCTCACCACACCACTCGCGTCGGACGTCCGGTCGATGGTGCGGTCGTGGATGCAGACCAGTTCGCCGTCGGCGGTCAGCCGGACGTCGCATTCGAGGCCGTCGGCGCCCTGCGACAGCGCCAGCTCGTAAGCGGCCAACGTGTGCTCGGCCAGCTCGCCGGAGGCGCCGCGATGCGCGACCACCGCGGGCTTGCCCGAGCGCGAGATACCCGCCGACATCATGCCGCCACCAGTCGTCGTCCGGATGCGCTGGAACCGACCGGGCCGGTGAGGACCGTCACCAGCCGCGGACCCACCCAGTGGGCGAAGACCGCGGAGACCGCGAGCGAGAACGTGACCAGCGCGAGCGCATTGGCGCTCACCTGGACCGAGTCGCTGAACCATGAGCCGATTCGATAGCAGACCGCGATCAGCGCGACGAGATTGACGATCGCCCACGCGGTCCCCAGACGCTTGATGCGTCCGATCGCCGGAGCCGGAGCGTCGCCGCACAGCGCGGCCTCGCTGAGCAGCAGGGGAACTCCGACGACATTGGCCAGCGGCACCGCCGCCAGCGCCAGTACCACGCGGGCCGGCCGCGGGTCCCGGCGGTCGGCGGCCCGATACGCTGCGGCCCGCGCCGGAAGCAGCCAGCGCACGAAGGCCACGAGTGCCACCAGCATTGCGACGAAGGCGAAGACTCCGAAGACGAGCACCGCGGCGCCCGAGAGCAGATCCAGCCACATCGGAATCGGCGTCGAGCGGTTGACGGCCGCGATGACGTACCGGATCAGATGCACCACCGCCGCCGCGCCGAGCATGGAGGTCGCCATCCGCAGCGCGCGCAGCAGCACGTCGCCGGGGTCCGCGGGCTCCGGGTTCTCCCCCGGCGAGATCGGCCCGCGATCCGACAGACCCCAGCGCGGTATGTACCGGTACGACGGGGTCGGCGTCCATTCGTGCGCGCGGACCGTGACCGGAGCCGGACGCGCCTCGGCCGGACGGTCGGCGACCCAGCGCAGACCGGCCCGCGCGACACTCGTGCGCGGTGCCGAAGCCCCTCGCGCGGCACCGGACTGCGGCCGCTGAACCACGCGGCCCTGTGCGTCGAGCACCATGAGCCGACGGCCGCAGCGCGGGCACAGTTCACGTCCCTCGCGATGCGGCGCCTGGATGCGGCAGCTGGGGCAGACGTCGAGCATCAGGCGTCGCCGCTCCCGTACATCCCTTCGGTTCCGGTGTCGACGGGCTTATCCGCCGCCTGCCACGCCACCATGCCGCCCTCCACGCAGGTTCCGTCGATACCGCGCATCGCCAGGTACTGGAGCAGGCGGAACGATCGCCCACTGGTCCGGCATATCACCAGGAGTTCGGAGTCGAGGTCGATCTCGTCGATCCGCGCGGGCACGTCGTCGAGCGGGATGTGCAGCGCCCCGCGCACGTGGGCTTCCTCCCACTCGTAGTTCTCTCGAACGTCGAGAAGGACCTTGTCGGTGACATCGCTGAAGTCGTCGGGGAGGTCGGTGACCGCCACCGTCTCGATCTCGTCCATGCTCACCGTTCCCATGCTTCCACAAGTGCCCCGAACTCGATGCGGAGCCGCCGCGGATGATCGCATCGCGGAGCCTTCGGCGCTACCACAACCGCCCAGCGGCGCAACGCGCTCACCCATATGCAAGGTTGCATATTTTTATCCACAGCGGCGTGTCGCACTGTCGATCCACACATACCCACAACCTCCGCCAGTCCTGTGGACAGCCCTGTGGATTTGTGGATAAGGGGAGGTGAAAGCAAGACTTTCTGTGTCGCACGTCTCATTCCGGCTGACAATTCCCTGAATCTTCATCGCATTTCCCCTGGATTGTCGCCTGACGGCCAAGCGATTCTTCCCCAAGTGCACTGTGGACAACGTGGGGATAACCCAGTCGAACAAACCCTCAAGTTCTACTTGCGACTTGCTCGGGCGCTGATCGCGGCACACTACACTCCGAGGTTGTGCACGTGCGCTGGCTCACCGCTTTCTTCGACTTCCCGGCCTCCGAATTCGGCGCGGAGGTGACCTTCTGGCGCGCGATCTCCGGCAGTACGGTGTCCCCGCCGCGCGGCGAGTTCAAGGAGTTCGCGACGCTCGAACCGTTCCACGGCGACCCTTATCTGCGTGTCCAGCGGGTCGACGACGGTCCGGGCGGGATGCATCTGGATCTCCACGTGGACGATCCGTCGCAGGCGATGCTCGAGGCCGAGTCGAGGGGCGCGACGGTCGAGTCCGTCGCCGACGGTGTCGTGACGATGCGCTCGCCCGCCGGCGGTGTGTTCTGCCTCATCCCGTGGCGGAACGAATCAGTCCGGGCCCGGCCCATCCGGTGGCCCGGAGGAGGCATCAGCATCATCGATCAGCTCCGATTCCAGGTGCCGTCCGCCGACTTCGGCACCGAGGTGCAGTTCTGGGCCGGACTCACCGGCAAAGACGCCGGCCCCACCGAGGGCGTCGATGCGGTCGCTCTCAACAACAGTCCCCGACTCTCGCTGCAGGTCGTCATCATGCGGACCGACGAGAGCGTCGCCAGCGCGCACACCGCGATCGCCGCCACCAACGTGCCGGACGAAGTGGAGCGGCACGAGGGCTGGGGCGCGACGGTCGTCGCGCGCTCCGCCGACTGTGTGCAGATGGCCGACCCGTGCGGCCGGCTCTACTGCATCACTGCGCGCAATCCGCGGACCGGTGTGTGAGACCACCCCCGACTGCCCCACGCGTCCGTCAGCCCAATTCGGCGAGTCTGCGGGCCTCACGTTCACACTCACGGCGCTGCGCCGGCCGCAGGTCCACGAGCTCGGTGAGCTCGACGCCGGCCGCCGTCCGCCGCCAGGTCCCGGCCAGTCGCCCGTCCGCCAGGATGAATCCCGGCGACTGCCCGTTGGGTGTCACGGTCCGCGCGTAGACGTCCGGGTCGGCGACTCGGGCGCGGTCGGCGGCGGTGAAGATCACGTTGTCGAAGGGTGCGACGAGCCGAATCGGCACCGCGGTTTCCGGATCAGCGAGCGCCAGCCCGTCCAGGTCGTACAGCGTCCGTCCGTCGGGTCCGGTGAGACGCACCAACTCCCAGTCGTCCGTCATCTGCTCCAGTACCGGGCGCAGTCCGCGCAGACCGGACCAGGTCTGCACCGCCGCGACCGTCGACGGCCCGAAACCCCTCAGGTAGAGGCGGATCAGGTCGCGAATCGCCTCATCACCGGCGACGGCCGGCTCCCCCGGTCCGATCCAGTCGTCCAGTAGGCGGAAGGCCGGGCCGCCCGGCCGTCGCCACAGTCCCCGCGGGGGCGTCTGGACCAGCGGCATCCACGCCCGGACCACCGCGGCCATCGCGTCGACGGGTTCGGCCGGCCAGGTCTCCGAGAGCGCCGTACGCAGCCGGGCCGCCGTCACGGGCTCGGGTCCACCGCCGATGATCCGCGCGCCCACGGCCGCCACCTCGTCCGGGGTCGGACCGTCGAGTCGTCGGACGTGATGGCGAGCGCCGCTGATCAGCGTCGGGCTCAGCAGCGCCCTGATCCACCGCGCGTCGAGGGCGTCCATCAGGAAGACCGTGCCCCGCTGAAGCGCCATCCGGACCATCGATCGATCCTGGATCAGACTGTCCAATTCGGCTGGATCGAAGTCCTCGATCCGGGAGGCGAGCGCATAGAACGCGGCCTGCGGATCCTGCGACTGCAGGCCGACGCACCGGTCGACGACCTCCACGGCGTCCTCGTCCACCCGCTCGATCAGGTGTTGCCGCTCGAGCAGCGTGCGGTTCCATTGGCGCAGACTGATCGCTCCGGTCACGGCCGCGAGTCAGCCTGCCGCCGGGAACTCCAGGCCCGTGGTGGCATGGCAGCGGTATCCGTTGGGGTTCGTGAACAGATACTGCTGGTGGTAGTCCTCGGCGTAGTAGAACATCCCGTCGCCGGCCTCCGACATCAGCGAGATCTGGCTGGTCACCGGACCGTAGCCGGCAGCGGCGAGGACCGGTTCGAACCGGCGTGCGGCGGCCGCGGCCTGGTCGGCCTCGGCCTCGTCGAAGGTGAAGACGGCCGACCGGTACTGAGTGCCGATGTCGTTGCCCTGCCGCATCTCCTGGGTGGGGTCGTGCGAGGTGAAGAAGACCTCGAGGATCTTCTGGAAGGTCAGCACCTCCGGGTCGTAGACCACAAGCACCGACTCGGTGTGGCCGGTCTGTGCGGTGCACACCTCCTCATACGTGGGATTCGGCGTGTAGCCGCCCGCGTACCCGACGGCGGTGGTGTGGACTCCGGGCAGCTGCCAGAAGATCTCCTCGAACCCCCAGAAGCATCCGCCGGCCAACACCACGGCGCGCAGGTCCGGGCCCCAATCGCCGATACCCGCCGGAGCGAACTCTCCGTTCTCGTCGGCCGCCCCGCGCAGCGGCCGATGCAGCACCCGATGCTCCGCCGGTATCGGCATCGGCGCCCGACGGCCGGGAAGTGCGTCGTCGCGAGCCACCATCACGCGTTTGACGTCGGCTGCGGCCAGAATCCGATCGAAGAGGCTCATGCATTCCAGCGTACGTCGATCCGGACGGTTGTCGGGGCCGTCGATCCCGAGTAGCGTCTGGTACCCAGGAAGTCTGGTGTGAGGCACATCACGTCCAACAGTCGGGGAGGCTCAACGATGGCGGGACAGGCACGGTCAGCACTCGATCGGCCCGCGGAGGACACTTCACGTCTCGACCTGCACATCGGACAGCAGTGCGCCGCGACCGCGGCCACCATCGCGGCGATCATCGTGGCGATCGTGCTCGTCGTGCTCATCTGAGCCCGGGCGGTCGGCGGGTTTCGCGCAGTCGGCCGCCCTCTGTTGCAAAGCGTCTCAGTCTACGGAAATGTAGAAACCAGACCCGGGTACGGATCTTTCACACTTTCCACAGAGAGGACCATCGTGGCTGAATACACTCTGCCTGAGCTGGACTACGACTATGGCGCCCTGGAGCCGCACATCTCCGGCAAGATCATGGAGCTCCACCACAGCAAGCACCACCAGACCTACGTGAACGGTGCCAACACCGCTCTGGAGAAGCTGGCCGAGGCGCGCGAAGACGGCACCATCGCCGGCAAGGTCTACGGACTGTCGGCCAACCTCTCGTTCCATCTCGGTGGCCACACCAACCACTCGATCTTCTGGAAGAACCTGTCGCCCAACGGCGGCGACAAGCCCGTCGGCGACCTCGCCGACGCGATCGCCAACGATTTCGGCAGCTTCGACAAGTTCCAGGCCCACTTCACCGCGGCGGCCACCACCCTGCAGGGCAGCGGCTGGGCCATCCTCGGCTGGGACACCATCGGACAGCGTCTGGTCATCGAGCAGCTGACCGACCAGAGCGGCAACACCTCCGCCGCCCTCATCCCGGTCGTCATGCTCGACATGTGGGAGCACGCCTTCTATCTCGACTACCAGAACGTCAAGCCGGACTACGTCAAGGCTTGGTGGAACGTTGTGAACTGGGCCGACGCCGGCGAGCGCTTCGATCGCGCCCGCACCCAGGGCGCGGGCCTCATCGTCCCGGCCTGACACTGGGCCCGGCGACATACCCGGCACGGCGGCCCGGCACCGAAAGGTGCCGGGCCGCTCTGCGTCTCGGGAGGGGCCGGCCCGGAAGGGACCGGTCCGACTGTCACTGCGACGGGCCCCTGGCCCCCACCACGCGATAGCGCGCGATCACGAAGGCCTTGTTCCGGGCGGTCTCGAGCAATTCGAAGTCGAAGGGCCGGGTGAACAGCGGCCGCCCCGCTCCCAGCGCGACCGGGGCGTAGCAGACCACCATCTCGTCGAGCATCCCGTCCGCGGCGAAGGCGGCGGCGAGGCCGCCGCCGCCGACCACCCACACGCCGAGTTCACCGGCCGCGGTCTCCAGGAGTTCGCGGTGCTCGGCAGGGCTTCCGGAGATCACTCTCACCGTGGGATGCACCAGGGGCAGTTCGCGGTGACTGAAGACGAAGGTCTGCTGATCCGGATAGGGCCACGGCTCGTCGGGCGTGTGCTCGAGCACCCACTCGTAAGTGGTCGCGCCCATCACGATCACGCCGGTCGCCGCCATCAGGTCGGCGATCGAGAACGGACCGTCCTCGTCGATCGGCTGCGACAGCAACCAGTCGAGCGAATCGTCCGGATCAGCGAGGAATCCATCGAGTGTGGAAGCGGTGTAGTACGTGTAGTCGGTCATGGGGTTCCTCCTCCGGTGTGGCGTCGGTGCCAGACGATCGGGTCGGGGTCGAGGGCCGGAACGTCGACGTCGACGCCCGCGTCGCGGAGCATCCATCGCACCAGCAGCCGACGGTGTGCCGAGAACGTCAGTTCATGAGCCACGATCTGGCCCAGCAGAAAGGACTCGGGCGGTACACACAGCGCATCGACCACTCGGTCCGACCAAGCGTCGCGACGATCGATGTCGCGGACGGTGGCGAGCCAGCGCGCGGAGACATCGGCGTGCCGGTCCCTCAGCGCCCCGATCTCGCGGACCGGTGTGAGGTCGGGCATCTGTTCGCCGGCGATCGTCGCCAGCCACGGCTGCTTGCTGACCACGAGATGCCACATCACCTCCGACGTGATTCGTCCGGCCCGTCCCAAGAACGCGGACGGCTCCCGGGCAGCCTGCGCCGCGTGTACTCGTCGTCGCCGAGTTGCGCGACGGCGTCGATCAGCACACCGATGTCCGCGACGTCGTGCCTGGACATGATCTCGACGACGTCCCCGGCCGGTCCGGAGCCTGCCGTGCGGCTGTCGCCGGCGTCCACGTAGAGCGCGGTCGGCGAATGGAAGTGGATGCCGTTCGGGGCCGGCAGCCAGTGGCCGGATCGATCGGCGGGCGGCAGAGCCGTCGGGGGGTGTCCGTACGCGCGGGCGAAGGCCCGGCTGAACCCCTCCACCGATCCGTAGCCGTTGGCGAAGGCCGTCTCGGTCACCGAGGCGCCGCGCTGCAGTTGCCACGCGGCTCGTTCCAGGGTCACTCTGCGCCGCAGCGCCACCGGCGACTCGCCACTTCCCTGCCGCACCTGCCGCGCGAAGTGGAACTGCGAGGTGTACGCCTCGCCCGCCATCGCATCGAGATCGTCGTTCGCGTCGTCGAGAACCGCGTCGAGGAGCATGCGCAGCGGATCGGGCCTCGGTTCGCTCATGCACCGAGTATCCCCGGGGCGCTCGGCCGGACGCTTGACCGTTCTTGCTGTGTTCGACGGGCCGCCGCTGACTACAGGTAGATCACGCTCACGGTGACCGCGGCCGCACACGCCACCGCGAACACCCCGAGCACCAGCGCATCGATGCGGCCGGGACGGGACGGATACGCGGTCAGCCGCCCGGTGCCGCCGCGCGCGGTGATGGCCTCGGCCATCTCCGAACTGCGCCGCATGGCCGACGACATCGCGGCCACGATGATGTCGAGCACCGACAGCTCCGCCGAAGGGTGTCCGGAGTCCGAACTCGACCGCGGTCGCAGTCGGTGCGCGGCCCACAGGAGCCGGATCTCCTCCACGAGCAGCGGAAGGCCGCGGAGCGCCAGGGCGATGGTGACGGCCCATTCGTCGACGGGAAGCCGGAGGATCCGCAGCGGCGACATCAGGCGCGCCAGCGCCGGCGCCAATTCGGCCATCGGAGTCGTCCAGATCACGAGCACCGACATCGACACCACCAGCAGGCCGAGGAGAACCCCGCGCAACGCCGTGATGCCGCCGTCGCTGCCGCGGGCGATCCACGACCACACCACCGTCGCCGCCATCAGCGCCCAGAACCACCACGGCGGCCGCGGCAGCGCGCCGAGCGGGATCTTGGCGATCAGCACGAAGGCGATCAGGCAGATCGCGACGAAGCCGAGCCCGGGCCAGGAGGGAAGGACCCACGTCATGAGCCCCAGGACGAAGATGATGATCAGCTTGCTGCCGGCCCACAGCCGGTGCACCGGCGAATCGCCGGGGATCTCGCGCAGCATCGGAATCTGCATCACAGACCGCCTTCCAGCACACCGTCGACCAGTTCGATCCGACGGTTGCACACCCGATCGAGCGACTCCAGATCGTGCGAGATGATGATGATGGTCGCGCCCTTCTCCCGCAGTCCGGCGAGGACGGCGAGGACCTCCTCGCGCGCCTGCGGATCGAGTCCGGCCAGCGGCTCGTCGAGCACCAGGAGTTCCGGCCCCGAGGCGATCAGGGAGGCGAGCACCACGCGGCGCATCTGACCTCCGGAGAGGGCGTCTACCCGCCGCGCGGCGATCTCCCTCGGCAACGCGACCAGGTCGAGCACATGCCCGACCTCGGCGGTACCGACTTCGAGACCGCCCACCGCCATGATCTCGTCGGCGACCGTCGTCTTCTGCAATTGCAGTCGCGCGTGCTGGAAGCCGAGTCCCACGTCGCCCACCCGCTCCGCCGTCGGCTCACCGCCGAGCAGCACCGAGCCGCGGGTGGGGGTGATCAGTCCGGCGAGAATCCAGGCGAGGGTCGACTTCCCGGAGCCGTTGCCGCCGACGATGAGGACACCGTCACCGGAATTGACCTGGAAGTTCACCGATTTCAGCGCGGTGACCTCCCACGGCGATCCGGGCAGATAGGTGTGCGCCAGATCGCGGACCACGAGCAGCGCCTGCCCGTGCTCGTCGTGCCGTTGCGGTAGCGGGGGGCTGATCGCCTCCGGCCGCATCCACTCCGGATGGTGCTCCACCACCCGGCCCGCCTCGAGGTGGATCACGCGGTCTGCGGCGCGGGCCTCGGAGTCGCGGTGGGTGATCAGCACGACGGTGATCGCCCGGCGGCGCGGGAGTTCAGCGAGGATCTCGATCAACTCGGCGCGCCCGACCGGGTCGACCATCGACGTCACCTCGTCGGCGATGAGCAGCTGCGGGCTGCGCGCGAGCGCGGCGGCCACCGCCAGTCGCTGCTGCTGACCGCCGGACAGATCAGTGGTCTCGCGGTCGCCGAGTCCGGCGAGACCCACTTCCGCGAGCAGTCCGTCGACGTCGACCTCCGCGTCGTCGGGCAGTCCCCACACGAGGTCGTCCGCGACCCGCGCACCGAGCATCTGGGCTTCGGGCCGCTGCAGGACGAGTGCCGTTCCGCCCTCTCGGCCGAGGCCGGGCGCACCCGGGCGGTCGACGATACCGATGGTCGGATCCACCCCGGCCAAGAGCTTGGCGAGCGTCGACTTCCCGGAACCGTTTGCGCCGACGACAGCCACGAACTCACCGCTGATCAGCGAGAGGTCGATGTTGTGGAGCACCTGCCGGTCCGACCCCGGATAGGTGTAGCCGACCCCGGCCATGCGCAGCGGAAGGGGCTCCACGGGGCGATCGCCGTCGGCGATCCCGGCGATCTCCAGGGTGTCCTCCAGCGGCACCTCGTCGAGGCGGTCGAGCACCTTGCCCAGCAGCCACCCGGCGATCAGCAGCGTCACCAGCGTTCCGATCACGCCGGGAATCCACATCCACAGCCACCAGTTGTCGACCACATTGCGCGAGAGCGCGTCCATCGCGTCGCCGACGGCGTCGAGTCTGATCGCGCGCGCGGTCTTCGCGATTCCGGTCAGCACGTTGTCGAGGACTTCGAGTGCCAGTTTGCGCAGCGGCACCAGTACCCACATCAGCAGTACCGACACCCCGGCGAGGATCGGCGAGGCCAGCAGCGACATCAGCGCCATGGCGGGCATCCGCCCGCCGCGCCGATGCACCTCGCCGATCAATCCGCCCATCACCGCCGAGACGAGCACCGCGAAGGCGGGCCCCAGTCCGGCGACCACGAAGGTCACCGCCACCGTCGTGACGATCGCCGCCAGGACCGCCCGCGGGCGGGTGCGCGCCGCGAGCAGCGCGACCGGCACCGGTGTCATGAACCCGAGCGCCGCCGCCAACGGCACCACGGAGACGATGACGGCGGGCACCACCGTCAGACCACTGAAGATCGCGATGGCCGCGATCTCACGGGCACGCAGGCCCCCTGTCGGCGTCGCCGGGACGTCGATTGCTTTGCTGACCACCTGTCCATTGTGCCCGGTCGGGGTGCCGGACACCGACGCTCAGGGCTCCCGGGGCGGGTCGGTACGGGTACCCGAATCACCCCTTTTGGGCTCCCTACCAGCGATTTTCCAGGCCGTCGATCTGTTGCGTACGGCAGATAGGCCGCCCTAACCTAGCGATATGTTCGCCGCTCTGATGCTCAGCTCGGGCATCATCTTCGTCGCCGAGCTGGGCGACAAGTCTCAGCTCATGGCGATGACTTACGCTCTCCGATACCGCTGGTGGGTGGTACTGGCCGCGATCCTGACCGCGACCACCCTCGTCCACGCCGTCTCGGTCTTCTTCGGTCATTTCCTGGGCCTGTCGATACCGTCCGACATCATGTCGGTGCTGGCCGGACTGTCGATGCTGGTCTTCGGACTCTGGACGTTGCGGGGCGACGAGCTCGACGAAGAGGAGTCCGCCCGGGCGCGACGGGTCGGTGCATCGGTGTTCCTGGCCGTGATGAGCTCGTTCATGCTGGCCGAACTCGGCGACAAGACGATGCTCGCCACCATCACGCTCGCCACCGATCACGACTGGGTGGGCGTGTGGATCGGCTCGACGGTCGGCATGGTCGCCGCCGACGCGCTCGCGATCGCCGTCGGCCGACTGCTCGGCAGGCATCTCCCCGAGCGCGCCATCGCGGTGGGCGCGGCGGTCCTGTTCTTCGGATTCGCCGTCTGGCTGCTGGTCGAGGGTCTGTCGGGTGCTTCCGGAGTCCTCGTGGCCGTCGCGGTCCCGGCCGCGGTCCTGATCGTCGTCGCGGGTGTGTTCTGGATCCGGGTGACGCATCGGCGCAGGCAGGCGCGCTCGCAGGTCGCCGAACACGACGTCGCCGAAGCCGACCGGATCCGCGAACTGTACTGAGAGAGGCTTGCGGGTACTATTGCATCGGCCCTACCGAGCGAGCGCTCGGGGTTGTGGCCGATCAATCCGTCACGGTGCCCGGTCCGGTGCGGGCCGCACCCGCCTGAAAGGAATTCGTCCATGGACGTCACAGGTTCCGCAGTCATCGTCACCGGCGCCGCATCCGGCCTGGGTGCCGCCACGGCACGTCGGTTCGCCGAGCAGGGAGCGACCGTCTTCGGCATCGACCTGCCGCAGTCGATCGAGAAGGCGGAGTCCGTCCCGGGCGTGCAGTTGGTGGCCGCCGACGTCACCAGCGAATCCGAGGTCCAGGCCGTCATCGATCAGATCGCCGAAGCCGGTCTGCCCTTGCGCGCGGCGGTCAACTGCGCGGGCGTGGGCTGGGCGTCACGCATCCTCGGCAAGGAGGGCCCGCACGATCTGGAGCTCTTCCGCAAGGTCATCGACATCAACCTCGTCGGCACGTTCAACGTGATGCGCCTGGCCGCCAACCGGATGCAGCATGAGTCCGCGGTCACCGACGACGGCGCTCGCGGCGTCATCGTCAACACCGCGTCGGTCGCGGCCTTCGAGGGCCAGATCGGGCAGATCGCCTACACGGCCTCGAAGGGTGCCGTGCATGCCATGACGATCTCCGCCGCCCGCGACCTCGCTCGAGCCGGCGTCCGCGTGTGCACCATCGCCCCGGGCACCATCAACACCCCGATGCTCGCCGGCGTCACCGACGAGTTCAAGAAGACGCTCGAGGCGGGCATCCCGTTCCCGCAGCGTCTCGGCGAGCCTTCGGAGTACGCCGACCTCGCGGCGTTCATCGTCTCCCACGACTACCTCAACGGCGAGACCATCCGCATGGACGGCGCACTGCGCATGGCTCCGCGCTAGAGGACCTCGCGCAGCGGTGGCGGGCCGGCCGGTGAACGCCGGCCCGTCACCGCCCGCCGGGCAGAACGCCGCCGCCGGCGTTCTCGGCCAACAGATCGGCGGCCAGCGGAAGCTCGAGCACTTCGTCCGAGTCGATCCATTCGCGGAGCACCTTGGTGGCGCGGACGTCGTCCTCGTTGTACTGAAGCAGACGCTCGCGCTGACTCTCGTCGCGCACCGCGCCGTCCAGACCCACCGCGGCGGCGTACCACTCCATCGACGCCTCGCCGCCCGCCTCGTCGTCGCGCCAGTTGAATCCGGCCACCGGAGCGATGCGCTTGAGTCCCTTGCCCTTCGGGCACACGAAGTTGTCGTTGACGGCCTCGAACACGTCCACCCACTCGCGGGATGCGATGAAGGCGTCCACCGCGGTCCGCGACGGAACACCCGGCATGTCGGCGAACCGGTCGGCGCTGCCGCGCAGCCACCGGTTCTCGGCATGCTGCGAATAGCAGTAGGCGGCGAAGGTCTTGCCTGCGGCACGCGCCGCATCGCGTTCGGCTGTCAGCCACGCCCAGAACTGCGCGAACGACCGCCCCTCGTCGCGCGTGGGCAGCGGATCCCACGTGACGAACGGACGATAGGCCACCGGCCGCGCCGGATCGGTGTTGTCGGTCAGGAGTGTGCCCCACATGTACGCACCGCGCTCGGAATAGCTCTCCATGTCTACGTCGACCTCGACATCGGCCCGCTGGACGCGCGGGCGGTCGTGCCGCCGGACCAGCGGGATGTCGCGGACCCAGCACTTCGCGGACACGACGGTGTCGTCGAAGCGCACCGCACCCACCCACTCGGCCGGCTCCGCGCCGCGATAATCGGCGAGCTGATCGATGGTGACGACCCCGATGTCGCGGAGAATCTGCCCCTGGTTCCCGCCGACCACCAGACTCACGTCACGTTTCTCGGTGAGTTCGGCCTCGCATCGCGGCCACCAGTGACAACTGCGGCACTCGCTCACCCGTCGGGGCGAGGTCGCGATGTCCCCCGCGGCGATCGCCCGGCGGCGATCGAAGGTCTCGTCGTAGTCGTGGGCCGATTCGCCGAGCGGGACCACGACGATGCAGTCGGCGTCGAGACCGATCAGTCCGCCGAGCGCCTCCTCCCGCGGGGCGTGCAGCCGTCCGAGGTCGTCGAGCATCGCCGCGATCTGCGCCAGCCGCATCACGTCGCCGCGCCGGCTGCGGAACGACCGCGTCGCATCCGGCTCGGGATGCCAGCCGAACAACGGACTGGTCCGCAACGTCGGCACCTCGCCCTCGCGGGGTTCGGCGATCGTCGTCGTGACACGGTGGTTGACGACGATGATCGGGAGATAGCCCTCCCCATGCCGCAGCAGCGCCTCGGCGTGACCGCGACGGCCGCGCTCCACGTCGGTCGGCAGTGCGGCCTGGAGAATCCACTGCGCCCCGCGGTCCATCGCCGCACGGGTCGCCGCCACCCGGTCTCGGTGATCGGCCGCCTCCACCACGACCACCGTTCCCTCCGGACGGTCGCTCCAGAACCCGCGGATCAGATCGAGCACGTGACGTCGATGCGCCTGAGCTGCCTCGATCCGTCGATTCGCCTCGGCGGTCTCCGGCTTCGCGACACCGTCCGCGGCAGCCGCGGAGTCGAGCGCCAGCCGGTGCTCGCAACCCGTGAGATTCCGCGCACCGAGAATCGCAGATCCCACGTGATCGGCCTCGACTTTCCGTTTCCGAGCGGCAACACGGCCACGGGGGCCGAGTTGTTCATTACCCACAGAGACTATGCAAAGCTGGAGACAACTGATCGCAGGTGTCGGGTATCCGACGGGAAGGTCGCCATGGGACTGCTCTCATCTATGAGCTCGAAGAGGGCTCAGCGCAAGGCCGATGCGAAGGTTCGCAAGGCGGAGGAGAAGGCGATCCGCAAGCGCGCCGAGGTCCAGGCGGAGGCCGAGTCCCGCGCGAGCCGCAAGGCGCAGAAGCGTCGGCTCAAGGATGAGCACAAGTTCCACAAGCGGGCGCAGAAACAGGATCGCAAAACGGTCAAGGCCACCGGCAAGGCCCAGCAGAAGGCGGCGGCCGCCGAGGCCAAGGCGATAGCCGAACAGGCGAAGGCCGACGCCGCCGCGGCGTTCTTCACGCCGGCGAAGATGAAGCGGTACCTCGCGGTGGCCCGGATGGCGGCCCCGATCGTGGTTCCGATCGCGTATCGGGCCGCGGTCGGCGCCCGCAGCCAGGTGACCGCCGTCCAGGCCCGCCGAGCGGGCGTGTCGCCGGCGCTCCTGACCCAGTACGGCGGCCCCAGCGCATCGCTGCGGGCGCGCATCGCGGCGTGTCGCGCCACCGCGGACGAGGTCGCGGCGCTCGAACAGTCGGCCGAGGGCAAGGCCTTCGTCTCGGCGATGTCCAGCCGCCTGGACAACCTCCAGGTCGCTGCCGATGCCGCCGACACCATGCCCGCTCAGCAGCGCAAGAACGCCCAGCGCGCCATCGACAACGAGTTGACGGCGATCGACAACGATCTGCTGGCGCGGCTCAACGTCCATCCGGTCCAGGCGGGCTGAGCCGTGACGCGCCGGGTACTCGCGCTGCTGTCCTGCCTGATCGTTGCGGCCGCGGGTCTGCTGACCGGCGGCGCGACCCTCGGCCGCGCCCCCTCGACCGCGGCACCGCGGTGCGTCGACGTGCACGTCCTGTTCGCGCGCGGCACCGTCGAGGAGGCTCCCCCGCTGGGCGTCACCGGGATCGCGTTCGGCAACGCCGTCAGGAACCGGTTGCCCGGTAAGTCTGTCCGCATCGAAGCCGTCGACTACGCCGCGAGCGGCAACTTCACCGACCGGCTCGCGTTCGCGCGCACCTTCGTCGACGGAGTCAAGACCGCGCAGCGGCGGGTGAAGTCGATCGCCGCCGCGTGCCCGGACACGCGGATCGTCATCGGTGGCTACTCGCAGGGCGGCGCACTCGC
This sequence comes from Gordonia cholesterolivorans, assembly GCF_039531975.1. Lineage (NCBI taxonomy): Bacteria > Bacillati > Actinomycetota > Actinomycetes > Mycobacteriales > Gordoniaceae > Gordonia > Gordonia cholesterolivorans. The sequence continues at coordinate 26,012 of NZ_BAAARB010000025.1, forward strand.
CGGATACGCGATCAGTTCGGCCTACCGGGTCCCCGATCGCTATCAGCAGTACCGCACATACGTGCCCGAACCCCTGCCCGCGGCCGTCGCGCCCCACATCGCCGCCGTAGTGGAGTTCGCACCGCCGTCGGCGCGCTTCCTCCGCGAGGCAGGCGCTCCCCCGGTCCAGCCGCAGGCGGTCTACCGGAACCGGACCGTCGAGTACTGCATCCAGGGCGACACGATCTGCAACGGCGCACCGCTCGGCGGCCCGAACGCGCTGCACCTGCTGTACTCGGTGAACGGCATGGCCGATCAGGCCGCCGATTACGTCGCCCGGCACCTGTAGCGCGACCCGCGAGCCCCGGCCCGGTACCCCGCTCAGCTCAGGGCGATCAGCGACAGCGGGTCCGAGAGCGCGTCGGCGACCGTCGCCAGGAAGACCGAGCCCTGCTCGCCGTCGACGAGCCGATGGTCGAAGGAGAGGCTGAGGGTCGTCACCTGCCGCAACGCGATCTCACCCTGCCATTCCCAGGGTCGAGGCCGGACCGCGCCGAAGCAGAGGATCGCCGCCTCACCCGGGTTGATGATCGGCGTACCCGAGTCGACGCCGAAGACGCCCACGTTGGTGATCGAGAACGTGCCGCCGAGCAGGTCGGCGGGCGGCGTCGCACCGGCCTTCGCGACGGTCGTCAGTTCGCCCAGCGCCCGAGCGAGTTCCAGCAGGCTCATCGTGTGGGCGTTCTTGATGTTGGGGACCAGCAGTCCGCGGGGCGTGGCCGCCGCGATCCCGAGGTTCACATAGTGCTTGGTGACGATCTCCTGCGCGTCCTCGTCCCACGTCGAGTTGAGCGACGGGTTGCCGCGCAGCGCCACCAGCGCCGCCTTCGCGACGAGTGCGAGAGGTGTCAGCCGTACTCCGGAGAAGCGTCGGTGAGCGGCGAGGTCGTCGACGAGTTCGGTCATCGCCGTCACGTCCACGTCCACGAACTCGGTGACGTGCGGAGCCGTGAACGCGCTCGCCACCATCGCCTCGGCGGTGCGGCGCCGGACGCCGCGGATCGCGGTGCGCTCCTCGTCCGGCCCGGCGGCCCCCGCCGCGGTCGGCGCTGCCTCGTCGACCGCACCGGCCTTCACCGCGGTCAGATGCCGGTCGAGGTCGGCTCGAGTCACTTCGCCCGAGCGTCCGGTCGGCCGCACGTCCGTCAGGTCCACGCCGTGTTCGCGCGCGAGTTTGCGGACGGGCGGAGCGGCGAGCGGTCGTTCCGGAGCGCTGTGGCCGACCGCCCCGACGGTGTCGCGCGCGTCGGAGGCGGGCGCGGGCTTCCGCCGCCTCCGGGTGCCGCTCTCCGCCGCGACGCCGTACCCGACGAGCACGGGTTCGGGTGCCTGCGGCTCGACGGCATCGGCCTCCGGCGCATCCGCCTCGTCGCCGGCGACCCGGATGTCGATGAACGGGCTGCCGACGTCGACGGTCTCCCCCTCCTGGACGTGCAGTTTCACCACGGTGCCCGCATACGGCGACGGCAGTTCGACGGCGGCCTTCGCGGTCTCCACCTCGGCGATCACCTGGTTGAGTTCCACGGTGTCACCGACCGTCACCTCCCAGCGCACCAGTTCGGCGTCGGTGAGCCCCTCACCGAGGTCGGGCAGATCGAAGGTCGAGATGACGGACATGCCGGGTCCTTCCGCAGGAGTCAGTCGAGGAGTACCGCGTCGACGGCGGCGAGGATGCGGTCGACGTCGGGCAGAAAGTGACGTTCGAGTTTCGCCGGCGGATAGGGGGTCGCGAACCCGCCGACCCGCTGGATCGGTGCCTCCAGATGGTAGAAGCACTCCGACATCACGCGGGCGGCGATCTCGGCGCCGACGCCCATGAAGACCGGCGCCTCATGCGCGATCACCAGCCGGCCGGTGCGCCGGACCGAGGCCGAGAGCGTGTCCGTGTCGAGGGGCGAGATCGATCGCAGATCGACCACTTCGACGGACCGTCCCTCGTCCTCTGCGACGGCGGCCGCCTGCAGCGCGGTGGTGACCAGCGGCCCGTAGGCCACCAGCGTGACATCCTCGCCGGGACGTGCGACGCGCGCCTTGTGGAGGGGATACGGATCGGCGTCCAGAGCCGGGTAGTCCGTCTCGCCCTTCTCCCAGTAGCGCCGTTTGGGCTCGAAGAACAGCACCGGATCGTCTGAGGCGATCGCCTGCTGGATCATCGTGTAGGCGTCTGCCGCGTTGCTGCAGGTCACCACCCGCAGACCGGCGGTCGCCGCGAAGTAGCCCTCGGGCGACTCGGAGTGATGTTCCACCGCGCCGATGCCGCCGCCGAAGGGGACCCGGATGGTGATGGGCATCGAGACATGGCCCGCGGTCCGGTAGTGCAGTTTGGCCACCTGCGACACGATCTGATCGAACCCCGGATAGATGAAGCCGTCGAACTGGATCTCGCACACCGGGCGGTAGCCGCGGAAGGCGAGCCCGACCGCTGTACCGATGATGCCGGACTCGGCGAGCGGGGTGTCGATGACCCGGCCGGTCCCGAACTCCTCCTGCAATCCGTCGGTGATGCGGAAGACCCCGCCGAGGCGACCGATGTCCTCGCCCATCAGGACGACCTTCGGATCGTCGGCGAGCGCCTTTCGCAGACCCGCGGTGACGGCCTTCCCGAGTGGAGTCGGGGCGGGCGCCGCGGCGGTCATCATGCCTCCAGGGTGTCGAGGTAGGCGGCGTACTCGCGCCGTTCGGCGTCGATCAACGGGTGCGGTTCGGCGTACACGTCGTCGAAGATCGACAGCGCAGGCGGGTCGTCCAGCGCGAGGCATCCCCGCCGGAGTTCGGCGGCCGCGGCGTCGGCGTGCTCACCGATCAGCTTCGCGTCCTCGTCCGACAGCGCACCCGCGGCCTCGAGCAGCAGGCGGATGCGCTCGATCGGGTCGCGCCGGATCCACTCGGCATCATCGGCCGCGGTGCGGTAGCGGGTGGGATCGTCGGACGTGGTGTGCGGTCCGCGGCGGTAGGTGACCGCTTCGATGAAGGTGGGGCCGCCGCCCTCTCGCGCCAGTTCCAGAGCCGCCCGGGTGACCGCCAGCACGGCCAGCACGTCGTTTCCGTCCACCCGCACGGTCGGCATCCCGTAGCCGCGGCCGCGGTTGACGATCGGCGTCTTGCTCTGCAGGGTCACCGGCTCGGAGATGGCCCACTGGTTGTTCTGGCAGAAGAAGACCACCGGCGCGGCGAAGCTCGCCGCGAAGCCCATCGCCTCCGAGACATCGCCCTGGCTGGTGGCGCCGTCGCCGAAGTAGGTGATGACCGCGCTGCCCGCACCCTCGAGGTTCAGTCCCATCCCGTAGCCCGCGGCGTGCAGGGTCTGCGCCCCGATGATGATCGCCGGAGTCGCGATGTTGTGCTCGTGCGGATCCCAGCCGGACAGTGACGTGCCGCGCCAGAACGGCATCATCTCCTCGAGCGCCACGCCGCGGCAGTAGGCGACGCCGTGTTCTCGGTAGCTCGGGAAGACGAAGTCCTCGGCGTCGAGCGCTCGGGCCGAACCGATCTGAGCGGCCTCCTGCCCGAGCAGCGGCGCCCACAGACCGAGCTGCCCCTGGCGTTGCAGCGCCGTGGCCTCGGCGTCGATGCGTCGGACGACGACCATGTCCTCGTAGAGTCTCCGCAGTTCGGCCATGTCGATGTCGTCGACGTAGGTCGAGAAGTCGGGATGGATGTGCCGCTCGCCGGTGATGGTGACGAGTTGAACGATTTCGTCGATGTCGGACACGACTGCCTCCTTCGGGACGTCCGCGTGGATCGCACGCTTCCTGGTCCGTGTGGCCACCGTCTCAGTAGATTGCAGCCTGCGCAAGGTCCATCGGGGAAATTGATCAGAATGCCCAACATCAGCACCGTTCGACGAGCGATACTGTGCGCTATGGCCAGGCTGGACCGAACCGACGCGAAGATTCTCCGTGCTCTGTGCGAGTTCCCGCGCGCCACCGGCGTGCAGTTGGCGGGACTGGTCGACATGGCGCGCAACACCGTCCAGGCGCGGATCGGGCGGTGGGAGACCGAAGGCGTGCTGGCCCCTTTCGACCGTCGCGTGCATCCGCGCGACCTCGGCTTCCCCCTGCGCGCCTATATCGCCGTGGTGGTCGACCAGCATCGCCTGGAGCAGGTGCTGGACTCGCTCGACGGGATTCCCGAAGTACTCGAAGCCGTAGGCGTCTCCGGCATCGCCGATCTGCAGCTGCTGGTGGTCGCCGCCGACGCCGACGATCTCTACCGGATCGCCGGACATGTGCTGGCCGTTCCGGGAGTGGAACGGACGACGGTATCGGTGGTGATGCACGAGGCGATCGGGTATCGGACCCTTCCGCTGATCGAGCGCCTCGCCGGCGGACGTCCGCCCGACTGACCTCTCCGACTGGTCGGTTTGTGGATCTCACCGATCTGCGGCCTACCGATTCGTGCTGATGACCAAGACGTGGATCACATCTCGTGCCTACCCTCGGAGGGGAGGACACATCTCGCCTCTTCGACCTGCCGAGGGGAAGCCCCATGGACAACACCGCTTCGATCACCGCCGCCGACTTCGACACAATCGTCGTCGGCGGCGGAATCGCCGGCGTCTCGATCGCGTACGAACTGGCCGCCCACCGATCGGTCGCCCTCGTCGAACGTGAATCGACGCTGGCCTACCACACCACCGGCCGTTCGGCCGCGACCTTCCTGGAGAGCTACGGCAACGCCACCGTGCGTGCGCTAACCCGGGCCAGCCGCGACTTCTTCGTCGCGCCGCCCGACATCGTCGACGGCCCGCTGGTGGCCGAACTGCCGTTGCTGATCGTCGCCGAGGAGACCGAGGTCGACGGACTTCGCGCCCTGTACGAGACGGTGAGTCCACGCAGCCAGACCATCGAGCTGGTCGACGGGAACGCGGCGGAACAGCTGAATCCGATGCTCCGGTCGGGTTACACCGACCTCGCGATGGTCGACTACGGTTCGCTGGAACTCGACGTTCACGGCCTGCACCAGGGCTTTCTGCGCGGGCTCCGGCGCCGGGGCGGCACCGTGCTCAAGTCGGCGGGCATCGTCGAAGCCCGCCGCGAGCGGTCGTCCTGGGTGCTGCGCGATGCGGCCGGCGACGAACTGCGCGCCCGCACCGTGGTCAACGCGGCGGGGGCGTGGTGCGACGAAGTCGCGGGCATGTTCGGCGCCGCCCCGATCGGCATCGCTCCGCTCCGCCGGACCGCGTTCATGGTTCCCGACCCGCGGGAGACCCCTGCCCGCTCCATCGCGGCGCGCCGCACCATGACGATGTCGGCGAACGAGGACTTCTACTTCAAACCCGACGGCGCAGGCTTCTTGTGTTCCCCCGCGGAGGAGACACCGCAGCCGCCCTCGGACGCCAAACCGGACGATCTGGAGATCGCCCGCGCGATCGAACGGCTCAACGAGGCGACGCTGCTGGCCGTGCGCAGCGTCTCGACGTCGTGGGCCGGCCTCCGCAGCTTCACCGCCGACCGCACGCCGGTGGTCGGACCCGATCCCGCGGTCGACGGCCTCTTCTGGTTCGCAGGCCAGGGCGGCTACGGAATCCAGATGGCTCCGGCGCTCGCGCGCGCCGGAGCGTCGCTGGCACTCACCGGCGATCTGCCCGCCGACCTCGCCGACTTCGGCATCACGGCGGCGTCCCTGGCCCCCGGCCGATCGGCCCTGGCCGCCTGAGGGTCAGGCGACCGGGCCTCGAACCCTCGCTTACCGGCCGGGCAGGTACTTGAGCGACTTGATGATCTGCGGGGTCAGCTTCAAGTACAGGCTCTGCGGGATCCCGCGGATGCCGTCGAGACCGATGAACCGCTGGGTGGCGATGGTCTGCGGCTCGGTGTACTTGAGCAGCCCCTCCTCACCGTGTCGGCGTCCCATGCCCGAGATGCCCATGCCGCCCATCGGAGCTGCCGTGGAACCCCATGCGGCGGCGTAGCCCTCGTTGATGTTGACCGTGCCCGCGTGGATCTGCTCGGCGATCTTCTGCGCTTCGTCGTTGCTGCCCGCGAAGACGCTGGCGTTGAGACCGTACTCGGTGTCGTTGGCGCGCTTGATCGCCTCGTCGGTGGAGTCGACCGGGTAGATCGACACCAGCGGGCCGAAGGTCTCGTCCGCGTAGCAGGTCATCTGTTCGGTGACGCCGGCGAGCACGGTCGGCTCGTAGAAGAACGGGCCCAGGTCGGCGCGCTTGCGTCCGCCGGCGAGCACCTTGGCGCCCTTGGCGACGGCGTCGGTGACGTGCGCGTCGACGGTGTCGACCTGCTGTGCCGAGGCGAGCGAGCCCATGTCGGCGCTGAAGTCATAGGTGCCCGCCAGGTTCATGCCCTTGACGTGCTCGGCGAACTTCTCCGAGAACTCGTCGGCGATGGCCCGATCGACGTAGATCCGCTCGATCGAGATGCACAGCTGCCCGGAGTTCGAGTAGCACGCGCGGGCGGCACCGGCGACGGCCCGGTCGACATCGGCGTTGCGGGTGATGATCAGCGGATTCTTTCCACCGAGCTCGGCCGAGAAACCGATCAGCCGCTTGCCCGCCTGAGCCGCGAGAGTCGACCCGGTGGCCGATGATCCGGTGAACATGACGTAGTCGGTCTGCGCGACGATCGCCTGCCCGACCACCGAGCCCGGACCGGGCACCACCGCGTACAGCTCGCGCGGGAGTCCCGCCTGGTACAGGAGTTCAGCCAGCGCGAGGCAGCAGTACGGGGTGTTGCTGTCGGGCTTGATGACGACGGCGTTGCCCGCGATGAGCGCGGCCACCGCGTCGGAGACCGCCAGCGTCAGCGGGTAGTTCCACGGGCTGATGACGCCGACGACGCCCTTGGGCTGGTAGCGGACCCGAGTGTCGGTCGCGCCCGGAAGCATGCCCTGCACCTTGCGATCGGCAAGCATCTTCGGACCGTGCTGCGCGTAGAAGCGGGCGGTCAGCGCGACGTCGATGACCTCTTCCTGCGCATAGATCCGCGCCTTGCCGGTCTCGGCCTGCGCGATGTCCATGAGCTCCTCGGCGTGGTCGTTGACCAGCTCGGAGAAGCGGTTGATCACCTTGGCCCGGTCGGCGGCCGAACGATCGCCCCATGCGCTCTGAGCTGCGCGGGCGCGGGCCACGGCCAACTCGAGATCCTCGGCGGTGCCCACTGGCACGGTCGCCATCTCGACGCCGCTGTAGGCCTCGAGCACCGGCCGGGTCGGGCGGTCGGCCGGGTTGTCGATCGCGGCCAGCGCGGCCAGACGCTGGAAGTATGCGGGTGCGGGCTTCGGCATGATGTGCTCCTAGAGTTCTGTGGCCTGCGGTCAGGCTTGGGGCGCGACGAGGACGATGCCGTCGTCGTCGGAGTAGACGATGTCGCCCGGATTGAAGGTGACGCCGCCGAGCTCCACCGGCACGTCCCGTTCGCCCGCACCGGTCTTCGTCGACTTGCGCGGGTTGGTCCCGAGCGCCTTGACGCCGATGGCCATGCCGCCAATGGTCTTCGCGTCGCGGATAGCGCCGTTGGCGATGATTCCCACCCAGCCGTTGGACCGACCGAGTTCGGCGATGATGTCGCCGACGAGCGCGGTGTGCACCGACGCGTCGCCGTCGATCACGAGCACGCCGCCCGGGTTGGGCTCCGACAGGATCGACTTGAGCAGCGCGTTGTCCTGGAAGCACCGGACCGTGGTCACGGTACCGACGAACTCACGGTTCCCGCCGTACTGGGTGAACTGGGTGTCGCAGCTCCGGACATCGGCGCCGATCTCGTCGACGAGGTCGGCGGTCGGGGTGAAGTTCAACGTGCTCATGGCCATCGATTCTAGGCGGGCGGACTCTTATCTGTAACGCCCGGTTACGTCACAGCTGCCGCAGCCGGTGAGCACCGGCTTCGGGCACCGGCTTCGGCGGCCCGCGCGGCGGCGGTAGCGTGTTCTATCCGTACGACCCGAGTCTCCACTTCCGGAAAGGCGGCCGACCGACGTGCCGAAGATCAGTGCCGACTCGCTCGCCGAGCACCGCGAGGCAGTGCTGTCGGCGTTGATCGACGGAACCGAGCGGATTCTGCTGAGCCGGGAACGGCTCACCGCGGCCTCGGTCGCCGCCGAGGCGGGCATCGCCCGGAACAGCATCTACCGCTACGTCTCCTCGATCGACGATCTGGTGGACATGGTGGTCGCGCGAGGCTTCGAGGAGTGGGCGTCGCAGGTCCGCGCGGACGTCGCCGCCGCTGCCGACCCGCGCGCCGCCGTGGTCGCCTACGTGCGCAGCAACCTCACACTCGCGGCCGGCGGCGAGCACGCTCTGCAGCGGTCACTCGCCCACGCCGGCCTGTCGGAGTCGGCCCGTGAGCGGATCTCCGACCTGCACGGACAGATCGCAGCCGTGCTGCACGAGGCGGTCGCGCGTTCCGGCGCCGCGCACCCCGACCTGGTCATCGCCGCGGTCGGGGCGCTCGTGGACTCCTCACTCGCCCTGGTCGGTCCGGAACAGGACTCGGAGTCGGTCATCGACTTCATGTGCGGCGCCGCGGAGGCGATCGTCGACTCCGACTGAGCCCAGTTAGGGACACCCTGTCGCGATCATGTACCGTCCTTCGCGACATAGTGTCTCTAAGATGGGAGCGATGGTGTTCATCGCATTGCGTGAACTGCGAGCGGCCTGGGGCCGCTTCGCGATGATCGGCCTGGTGGTCGCGCTGGTCGCGGCCCTGGTCGGAATGGTGTCGGGCTTCACGATCGGCCTGGGCAACGACACGGTGTCGGCGCTGCGTGCGCTCAACGCCCAGTCCGTGGCCTTCGCCGACGGAACCTCCGACTTCAACCGGAGCGTGATCTCGGCGAAAGACGTGGACGCCTGGCGATTCCAGTCCGGCGTCGAGGCGGCGCCGATGGGCGTCACCATGTCGCACGGCGAGACGGAGAAGGGCACGATGGTCGACCTCGCGGTCTTCGGCGTCGATCCGGACGGTCCGCTGGCTCCGGACACCGAGAGCGGTGATCGACTGACGCCGGCACCCGGCGAAGTGGTCGTCTCCGACAAGCTGCACGACGACGGCGTCGGCATCGGCGACGTGCTCGCGATCGACAACAGCGACGTCCGACTGCGGGTGGTCGGTATCTCCGAGGCCCGCTCGTACGGACACGTCCCCGCCGCGTACACCTCGCTCGACACCTGGCGGACCATCCGGTACGGCACCACCGATCTGGGCCCGCGCCAGCAGGGAACCGCCGCCGCCGTGGTCATCGTCGGCGGGACACCGCCCGATACGCTCGGCGGCACCACCACGCAGAGCGAGGACGTCCTGCTAGCCGCGGCTCCCGGCTACTCCGGCGAGCGGCTCACCATGAACTCGATCCTCGCCTTCCTCTACGTGATCGCTCCGCTGATCGTCGCCGCGTTCTTCGCCGTCTGGGTGCTGCAGCGTCAGGGCGTGTACGCGTTGCAGCGGGCGCTCGGCGTGTCTCGCTGGTCGCTGATCGGTTCCGCACTCGCCCAGGCCGCGGTGGTCGTCGCGCTCTCCACCATCATCGGCTCGGCGGTCGCGTATCTGCTCGGCCTGTTGCTCGGCGACGCCGTTCCCTTCGACCTCTCGTTCTCGTCCCTGGCGACGACCACGCTGGCGGTGATCGCGGCATCGCTCGTCGGCTCCGCCGTCACCCTCCGCTGGGTGGTCTCTGCCGATCCCCTGACCATGCTGGGAGCATCCCGATGAGCCTCGACCTCCGCGACGTCCGCGTCGAATACCACTCGGGTGAGGAGCGTCTCACCGTCCTCGACGGATTCGACGCGACCTTCCGAGCCGGTGAGGCCACGGCCATCGTCGGCCCGTCGGGCTCGGGCAAGTCCACCCTTCTCGGTGTGTGCGGCATCCTGCGACAGCCCGACAGCGGGAGCGTCACCCTCGACGACACCGAGGTCACGGGCCTGTCGGTCCGCGCCCGCGACCGGATGCGGCGCACCCGGGTGGGATACGTGTTCCAGTCCGGCAACCTGTTTCCCGGACTCACCGTTCTCGACCAGGTGCTGGCCCAGGCCGTCATCTCCGGACGCCGACCGTCGCAGGCCCGCGACCGCGCCCTGCACCTGCTCGATGAAGTGGGGCTGGCCGGACACGAGAAGCAGCGGCCCGATGAACTCTCCGGCGGCCAGCGTCAGCGAGTCGCGATCGCACGCGCCCTGGTCCACGAGCCACGACTGCTGCTGATCGACGAGCCGACGGCTGCGGTGGACCGCAGCCAGGCCGGCCGCATCACCGCCCTGATCAAGCAGGTGACCGCCGAGTCCGGCTGCATCACGGTCATCGCGACCCACGACCCCGAGGTGATGGCCGCGGCAGACAGCACGCTGTCGCTCGCCGCGGTCTGACCGCACGCGCTCGAAAACTTTGGCTCCCGGACCGGTCTCACAGCCCGTTCCGGGAGCCAAAGTTTTCGGGGTCTATTGGTGCGGCTTGGCCAGCGGGAACGCAAGCGACTCGCGGATTGACTGACCGGTGATCAACATGACGATGCGGTCCACGCCGAGGCCGAGGCCGCCGGTCGGAGGCATCGCGTACTCGAGCGCGGTGAGGAAGTCCTCGTCGAGCTCCATCGCCTCCGAGTCACCGCCCGCCGCCAGGATCGACTGCTCGGTGAGCCTCGTGCGCTGTTCCACCGGGTCCGTCAGTTCGGTGTAGGCGGTGCCGAGTTCCACACCCCAGGCCACCAGATCCCAGCGCTCCGCGAGGCCGTCGACGAGGCGGTGTGCGCGGGTGAGCGGCGACGTCGAGGTCGGGAAGTCCTTGTAGAACGTCGGGAACGTGGTCCGTGCCTCCACCAGGTGTTCGTACAGTTCCAGGACCAGATGCCCGGCGTCCCAATCGGGGCGGAACGCGATGTCGAGCCCGCGGCACACGTGCCGCAACTCATCCACCCCCGTCTCCGGAGTGATCTGCACTCCCGCAGCCTCCGACACCGCGGCGTGAACGGACTTCACCGGCCACTGTCCGGAGATGTCGACCGTCTCCACGCCGCCGTCCCCGGTGCGCTCGATCACCGCCCGCCCGTTGGCGGCGGTGGCCGCTGCGACGATCAGCTCCCGCGCAAGCGTCATCATCGACTCGTAATCATGGTGTGCCGCATAGGCTTCCAGACTGGTGAACTCCGGGTTGTGCGAGAAATCGACGCCTTCGTTGCGGAAGTTCCGGCCGATCTCGAAGACCTTCTCGATGCCTCCCACGCACAGTCGTTTCAGGAACAGTTCGGGGGCGATGCGCAGGTACAGGTCCATGTCGTAGGCGTTGATGTGCGTACGGAACGGGGTCGCGTTCGCCCCTCCGTGCACCTGCTGCAGGATCGGCGTCTCCACCTCCAGGAATCCCTCCAAGGCGAGATGATCGCGGAGGGCGCGGACCACGGCGCTGCGGGTCGCCAGCAGTTCGCGGCTGCGAGCGTTGACCGCCAGGTCGAGGTAGCGCTGCCGCACCCGGGCCTCCGGATCGGTGAGACCGCTCCATTTGTCCGGAAGCGGGTGCAGACACTTGCCGTTCAGACGCCACTGCGTCGCGAGCACCGACAGCTCGCCCGATCGGCTGGTCCCGATGGTTCCGGTGATATCGACGAGGTCTCCCAGATCCACGGTGGACGCGAAGTCGAGCGAGTGCTCCCCCATCGCCGCGGGTTCCACGAGGATCTGGATCTCGCCGCTCTGGTCGTGCACGTCGGCAAACGTGACTCGACCGAAGTCGCGTTTGCGCGTGAGCCTTCCGGCGATGCGCACCACGGTCCCGAGCGACGCGGCCGCGGCCTGGGCCACGGTGTGCGTGGGCGGTTGCGCCACCGGGTACGGGTCCACTCCGTCGTCGATCAGCCGCTCCAGCTTGTCCAGCCGCACGCGCACCTGTTCGGGCCGACGCACCTCGGCGATCCCTCGGGTCCGCGACTCCGATTCGAGTTCGGCGACCAGTTCGTCGACGTCGATGCCGTCCGGGACCGACGACGCACCGCTCCGATAGTGCCTGGCCCGCCAGTGCTTGCCGGGAAGCTGGACGAATCCCTCGGCGACCATCGCGGCCAGAGCGACGCGTGGAATCACCTTGGCGTCTTCGTAGCAGATGTAGCGCGGCTTCCACCGGGGCTGATACTTCGCATTCGACTTGTACAGCGACTCCATCTGGAAGAACTTCGAGAAGAACTTCAGCACCGCGTACACCAGCCGCAGCACCGGTCGGGCCCCCACCTGCGGCCCGTGCTCGAAGACGTCTCGGAAAGTGGCGAAGTTGAGGGAGATCTTCGTGACGCCGACCGACTCGGCGTTCTGCGCCAGCTCGGACACCATGGTCTCCACCACGCCGTTCGGGCCGTTGCGGTCGCGCCGCATCAGGTCCAGCGAGACACCGCTGCGGCCCCAGGGAACGAACGACAGCATGCCGATGACCTTCTCGTCGGCGGTGCCCTCGGCCTCCACCGCCTCGACGAGCAGTGCATCGCCGTCCGCCGGGTCACCCACCCGGCCCAGCGCCATCGCGAAGCCGCGCTCCTGCTCGGTGTCGCGCCATTCGTCGGCGCGCCGGACCACTCCTTCCACCTCGGCCCACGGCAGTTCGCTCATGCGCCGCATCCGGACGGTCACACCGAGCCGTCTGACCCGCGACACCGACCCCCGCACACCCTTCATGGTGGGCCCGGACAGGCTGAAGTCGGCCGCGTTCAGGATCGCCTCGTCGCCGAGGTTGATTGCGTCGAGGCCGGCAGCGTGCAGGACTTCGGCTCCCCTGGTGCTGGCGCCGAGCACTGCCGGATGCCACCCATAGGTCTCGCAGAGCGCGAAGAACTCGGCGATGGCCTCGGTCCAGGAGTCCGGATCGCCCACGGGATCGCCGCCGGCGAGCGCTGTCGACATCTCCACTCGATAGGTGATCGCCGCACGTCCGTCGGGGGAGAAGACGACCGCCTTGTCGCGCCGCGTCGAGAAGTAGCCGAGCGAGTCCTCGTCGCCGTAGGCGTCCACAAGCGCACGCACCAAGCGTTCGTCCTCAGCGGTCATGAGCGAGCTGAGCCGCTGCGACCGGAACAGCACGACGGCCGCACAGATCAGCGCGAGCGCCCCGAACAGACCGAGCAGCCAGTTCACCATCCAGGGCGCGTGATGATTCGCGAAGGGTTTCACATCGATGGTCGCGAAGGCGACCACGTGGTTGAAGGCGTACGGCAGCCGTTCGTTCGGTGCCACGGTACCGGGTGCGACGCTGAGCAGCGCCCAGCCGGCGAGGGTTCCGGCGGCCAGTCCGCCGACCAGCACCACCGCCGCCCACCGGAGGGCGCCGCGCCGGACACGGGTGTTGAACTGCCGGTAGCCCGCGATCAGCACGACCATCAGCGCGATGTTGACGATCAGACCGCTCACCGACTGCCGCCACTCGTCCGCCCAGCCCGGGTCCGACGCGGCGACCAGGACCACCAGCAGGTTCAGCACGGTGTAGAGCGATAAGTAGGCGACCGTGATCCACCACGCCACACGTTTGCGCAGCGACAGCGACACCGCGAGCAGCCCCAGAACCACCGTCCACGCGAGGCTGGTGCTGGGCATGGGGAACAGGTAGTCGTCGACGAACATCCGCGGAATGCGGATCAGATGCCGGAACGGCGGGATCAGCGTCGACAGCAGTGAGACGGTCGCGAGCAACCCCACGACGGTCCCCGCGATCCGCGGTATCCGCCGGCCGAAGCCGCTGGGATTGGAGATGCGCCGGACGATCGCGGACGATCGACGATTGGCGGTCGCGTGTCGACTCGCCTCCCGCGTCGCCGCACTCGGCATCGCGTCACGGGATCCGTTCTCCAGTTCTGGCATGCCTTCAAATTATCCGGGCGCCCGGCCGACGGAGAAGGACGCGCGGCACAATGCAGGAGTGGATCAGATCGAAATCCGGGATGACAACATCCGACTCGGGCAGTTCCTGAAGCTTGCGAACCTGATCGAGTCCGGGGCCGACGCCAAGGCGGTGATCGCCGACGGGCTGGTCACGGTCAACGGCCGGCCGGAGATCCGCCGCGGCCGTCAGCTGCGCGACGGCGACGTGGTCGAGCTGGGCGGAATCAGCGTGCGAGTTTCAACTCCGTGAGCTCCTGCTGAGTGACGAGACGTTCTCGCTGCTCAGACAGCTCCCGGGGAACACGGCGCCAGTTGCCGACGACACGCGCGAGCATCGTTCGCGGGGTCTTGCGTCGTTGGCGACTCGTCGGCATGTCTGTCCTTTCCACTCCGAGCCCGCAGTAGGCTCACTCCCTATCCAGAGTGTCGTCGACGACGCACCACGCGTTAGCCTCCGGCGCGGAAAGAGTCCGGTTTCACTCACGGGCCGCGGTATGAGCCAGGTCGGCCGGACACCTCCCCCGCGCCCTCGAGGTGCGCGCATACTACAGAGACCACCGGCCCCGAAGGAGCGAGACATGGCAGAGTCGATCGCAACGTACATCGCATTGCCCGGCACCACAGCCGAGGCAATGCAGCACTGGCACGACGTCTTCGGAGGGGAGCTCCAGATCCTCCGCTACGGAGACAACCCGATGCCCGGAATGCCCTTCGACCCCGACCCGCAGGCGGTAGCGCACGCGACTCTGGTGACGGACGCAGGCATCATCGCCGGCGCCGACGCGATGCCGGACGGTCACGACTACGCCGTGCAGGGAACGGCCTACTCGCTGCTCTACACGACGGACACTCCGGACCAGGCGCGCACCTACCTCCAGCGGTTGGTCGAGGGCGGCGGCCGCGAGGCCATGCCCTTCGCCCGCGCGCCCTGGGGCGGATGGTACGGCCAGGTGTTCGACCGATTCGGCGTGATGTGGGCGTTCTTTTGCGCGGGAGAGTAGTGAGACGGCGGTCGGACCCCGGCCGCGGTGAGCCCGAGGCGGCCCGACACCGCAGTGCCGGGCCGCCGCCGCGTAGGTCACGCAGCGTAGGTCACGCCGCGTATACGCCCAACCGGCGCGGCTCCTCCACCACCGAGTAGTGCGATGCGTCGCCGGCGATGATCCGGCTGCTCTCGCCGTCGATGCTCACCGGGACGTCGCCGGCGAGCGTGATCCGGTGCAGTTCCCGCTTCTGCCCGCCGAAGTCGGCGATGCCGTAGTGCTGCGTGGCACGGTTGTCCCAGATCGCCACATCGCCGAGACTCCAATTCCACCGGAAGGTGTTCTCGAGCCGGGTGATTCGGTTCTGCAGCAGCTGGTACAGCGGACCGAACTCGGCGGGCTTTAGCGCCGGGAACTCCTTGACGAAATGTCCGAGCAGCAGACTCCGCTCCCCGGTCTCCGGATGCACCCGCACCACCGGATGGAGCGTCTCGTACGCGGCGCTCGTGAACTCGCGGTAGTGGTCGGCGCGACGGCGCGTCTCCTCGTCACCGCCGTCGTGTTCGGCGGTCACGTAGTCGTAGAAGTTGGTGTGCTTGGCCCACAGCCCGTCGACCAGCGCCCGCAGCGGCGCGGGCAGTTGCTCGTAGGCCGCCACGGTCGAGGCCCAGGTGGTGGCTCCGCCCCACGCCGGCAGCGTCACCGCACGCAGGATGGACGCCTTCGGGACGCGGTCGACGAAGGAGACGTCCGTATGCCAGCTGTTGGCGGCGCCTTCGATCGTCAACAGCTGCGAACCGCGGGAGGTGACCGTGGGGTGCGGAAGAGTCGGATCGCCGAGCAGTTCGGCGAACGCGTACTGACCGTCGTCGTCGAGATGATGCTGGTCGGTGAAGACGACCACCTTGTTCGCGGCGAGGGCGAGGCGGATCGCCTCGACCTGTTCGGCGGGCAACTCCCCGCCCAGGCGCACTCCGCCGATTCTGGCGCCGATGTTCTCGCCGAGTCGGTCGACGGTGATGCCTGCTTCGGAATAGATCTTTCGCGCGGCCTCTTCGCGGTCGGCGCGATTGGAGATGGACGTGACGGTCATAGCGAGATCCCTCTCGAAGAATGTGGTTGGAATGGTGTGAATTCATCACTGAATCGGCGAATGCCGATGCTTCGCCTGTGAGTGAGGAACTGATTGATGAGATACCGATTCGGTAATTCAATGAAATCAGTCGGCTCGACCTGCCGCGAGATATTCACTCACCCTGATCGAAAGGACGCAGAGCCTCAATCCGCGTGGTCGGCGGCGTGATCGTCGATCTCTCGCCGCACGTCTTCGGGGACCCGCACCGGGCCCGGCCGGTAGGTGACGGCCACCAGGGCGGGACCGGCACGGAAGACGCCGCGACGGCGGCGCAGCTGCGGGTCGACGGCGCCGCGTGCGTCGCGACCCACCGAGATCCCGGTCCACGGCGCCATTCCGACCAGTTGCACCGCATCGGGCAGGGACGCGACCACCGTCTCATCGCCTGAGGCCGAGGCGAGCACGGTGAAGTCCCACCTCACCCGCGGTGTCGCGGCCGCCCGGAGGGTGACGGTGTCCGTTCCGGGCGGCAGAGCACCGGTGACCCGCTGGATCCGGCCGTAGGAATTGAAGGTGAACGTCAGCCGCCCGTCCTCCACCGCCAGCAGGTAGCCGCCCTGCTGGTCGCCGTGCGCGACCAGCACCCCTTCGTCCTCGGCCGACCAGCCCCGCAGTTCGACGATCACGTCGAAGTCTCGGTAGGCGATGAGCCGACTCGACCGGTACCGTTCGAGCGTCGGCGTCCCGGCCAGGATCCGGACCGGCGATGCGTACCGGCGGTCCTCGGCCGGGCGTCGCCGCTGCGGTGCGTCCGCGGTGTCGAAGAGCGGGAACACCGTGTTGTGCCAGGCCGCGGCGTCCCATGCTCGCGCCAGTTCCGCCACGAGGTCGGGATGTTCCGCGGCCACGTCGTTCGTCTCCGCGGGGTCGGTGCGCACGTCGTACAGCTGCCAGCGGGGTGCGTCGACGTGGTCAGGGCGGTGGTCGTGCAGCGACAACAGCTTCCAGCCGTCACGATAGAAACCGCGATGGCCCCCGAACTCCGCGTACTGCTCGATGTGCGGCGAGGACGCCGCCGGGTCGCGGAGCACCTCGGCGATGCTGACGCCGTCCCGTTCCACCGCGGGCACGCCCTGACGTGTCGCGGGAGTCGGCACGCCGGCCAGCTCCAGCAGAGTCGGCGCGAGGTCGGTGACGTACGAGAACTGCCGCCGGACGCCGTTGTCTCCCTCGGTCCGCGGCAGCCCGCTCGGCCACGACATCACGAACGGCACCCGCACGCCGCCTGCGAAGGTCTGCCCCTTGTAGAAGCGGAAGGGGGTGTTGGACGCCTGGCCCCAGCCGCGCGGATAATGAACGCCGAGGTCGGCCGAGCCGATCAGCTCCTCGTCGTGCGGCACGTCGCGCTCCCAGTCATCGGGCACCGGACCGTGCACGAACTGGCTGAAGTACGACCGTGTTCCGGTGGCCCCGCCCTCTGCGGTGCCACCGTTGTCGGAGGTGAACACGATGATCGTGTCCTCGAGCTCACCGAGATCCTCGAGTAGGCCGATGAGCCGCCCGACGCTCTGGTCGACGCTGTCGACGAGCGCCGCGTACACCTCCTGGTAACGCTGGTAGCGGCGCTTCTCGTCGTCGTTCAAGTCGTCCCAGCACGGCGCGTCGTAGCCGGGTTCGGTGTTGCGCTCGGCGATCGGCGTGCCGGGGTCGAACAGACCGTCGGCGATCTGTCGCGCGAAGCGTTTGCGGCGCACCTCGTCCCAGCCTTCGGCGTACCTGCCGCGGTGACGAGCCAGGTCGTCGGCTTTCGCCTGGTGCGGTCCATGCATCGCGATGTGCGCGAAGTACAGGAAGAAGGGCTTGTCCGAGTCGTGTGCGCGCAACGCTGTGATCTGGTCGATCGCCCGGTCCGTGAGATCGTCGGTGACGTAGTACCCGTCGGGATACTCGTCGACGTCGACCACCGAGTTGTCGGCGATCAGCTGATTCGGGTTGAAGAACGAGTTCAAGCCCTCCAGCGAACCGTAGTAGCTGTCGAAGCCGCGCTGCAGGGGCCACGACTTCCGCGATCGCCCCGGGCTCATGTCGGCGTCCCGCACCAGATGCCACTTGCCGACAGCGAAGGTGGCGTACCCGGACTCCCGCAGTATCTCCGGCAGCGTGAGCACGTCGTCGGCCAGTTCCAGGCGCAGCCCGGGGAAGCCGGGGTCGGAGTTGGCGACGCTGCCGTAGCCCGCACGGTGCGGATTGACGCCGGTCAGCAGCGCCGCACGCGCCGGTGAGCACACCGGTGTGGTGTGGTAGTTGCTCAGCCGGAACCCGCTCCGCGCGAGCCGGTCGATGTTCGGCGTCGGGATCTCGGCGCCGAAGGGACCGACATCGGAGTATCCGAGATCGTCGACCAAGACCACGACGATGTTCGGCGCGCCGGCCGGCGGTTCGGGCTCGGGCGGCCACCACGGCGTCGACACCGAGGTGGTGCGGCCGACTGCGCCGCCGAAATCCTCGTAACCTCGCGCATGAGCGGGAATTGAATTGCCGTCGTTGCCGGACATCTGCCTGCTTCCTGTTCGTGTTATTCGCCGAATCAGCGTTTCGGCGCTTGCGCGAAGATGCCTCACTCTCCGATCTGTGGTCAAAGTTTAGATTCGGGCTGAACGCAACCGATTACATTCGGCCGCCACCCGCGAATGATTCCTCGAAGTCGCGCATTTCCGCGATCACCGTCCTCTTCGAGAAAGCAGACCTTCGCATGTTCCCGATTCCGCGCTCGCGAAAACCGTGGGTGCTCGCCCTGACCGTCGTCGTCGTGCTCGGCCTCGGTGGTTGCCGCAGCGCGGTCGAGGCGCAGCAGACCACCGCGACGTCCGGCCCCGTCGCGGCCGGCGGTGATCTGCGCGTGGGAGTACTCGGCGACCTCTCGCCCAAGACCTTCCTGCAGATCGGTACCGGCAGCGTCAACGGCCACGTTCTCGCGAACGTGTACGACACTCTGATCACCTACGACCACGCCACCCTCACGCCGCGGCCCTCACTGGCGACCCCGTGGAGCACGGCACCGGACGGCAAGACACTGACGCTGAATCTGCGCGAGCACGTCCGCTTCCACGACGGGCGCCCGTTCACCTCGACAGACGTTCGCGCGTCGCTCCAGGCGTACCTGGGCGGTCCGTGGACACCGCAGTTCAAGCGCACCGCGGCCGCCATCACCTCGTACGACGTCAGCGATCCCCACCGCATCGTGCTGACGTTCGCGCACCCCACGGGCAACGTCTTCGACCTGCTCGACTCCGCGCCCGTCCTCGACGGATCCAAGATCGATGAGCTCAAGGCCGGCAAGTCGTTCAACGGCACCGGCCCGTTCCGGTTCGACTCGTGGACGCCGAACTCCTCGGTGCGTCTGGTCCGCAACACCGGGTACTGGGGCGGGGCGGCGCCGCTCGACGCCGTCACCTTCGTCGAAGCCCGCGATCCCAAGTCGCTCTACACCCGGCTGCGCACCGGACAGCTCGACGTGGCCAGCGGACTGACCGACAGCGACCACCAGATCGCCACGCGCCGTTACGGCTTCAGCGACATTCAGCTCACCGGCGGCGAGTCCCAGGTGTATGTGGGCGTCAATGTGGCCAACCCAGCGCTCGGCGACCCCCGGGTGCGTCGCGCCATCGCCTACGCGGTCGACAGGGATCGGATCATCAAGGACGTCTATCGCGGCTCCGGATATCCGGTGAATCTGCCGTGGCCCCGGACCTCGCCCGCCTACGACGAGTCGGGCAACCGTACCTATCGCCGGGATCTCCAGCGGGCCCGCGACCTCCTGCGTGAGGCCGGGCCGGTCCCGCCGATCGACCTCGACTACACCACCGGCGGCTCGGACCGGATCGTTGCGGAGATCATCCAGTCGAACCTGCGCGAGGTCGGGATCACCGCGAATCTCGTTCCCAATGACCGGACCGTGCAGGCCACCAAACTGATCGGCGGTCAGTTCTCCGGGCTGTGGATACTGCAGCATGCCTTCGCACAGTTCACACCGTCGACGCTGGCGGTCTCGGCGTATCCGTTCAACGCAGCCAAGAACTCCTCGAACTACTCGAGCGCCGAGTACTCGTCGGCGGCCGACGCCGCCTGGAAGATCGCCGATCCGGCGTCTCCGCAGGCTCTGGACGCCTACCGCCGACTCGACCGTGTCTGGCTCGACGACCTCTTCCTGATCGAGATCGGTGTCGTCATCTCGAGCGTGACCGCGGCGCCGACGGTCCACGGCGTCGACTGGGACCGCCGCGACCAGCTCCATTTCGATCACACCAGCCTCGCCACCTCTGATCGGAGGTCCTGACCATGACCAGATATCTCATTCGCCGGATTCCGACGGCCGTCGTCGTTCTGCTGGCCGCCTCTCTGCTCGTGTTCGCCGTGCTCCGGCTCATCCCCGGAGGTCCGGAATCGGCTCTGGCGGGTCCCGACGCCGGGCCGGAGCAACTCGCCGCCATCCGTCATGACCTCGGACTCGACCGTGGTTTCTTCAGTCAGTACTGGGCATGGATCAGCGCCCTGGTCACCCTCGACTTCGGAACCAGCTACCAGGTGGGCGGCGACATCGGCGATCTGATCTCCTTCGGCCTCACCAACACCCTCGTGCTGACCGCGGCTGCGACCGCGGTGGCGGTGAGCCTCGGGCTGGCGTTGTCGCTGAGCGCCGTGATCTGGCGAGGACGGGTACTCAACGCGGTCCTCACCGGGATCAACGCGGTCGCGATAGCGTTGCCCACCTTCGTGGTCGGCACTGTCCTGATCGCCCTCTTCGGCATCCGCTGGCGAGTACTGCCCGCAGGCGGCACCCCGCCCAACGGACTCACCGACGACCTCGGGATCACCGCGCAGTATCTGCTGTTGCCCGCCCTCACCCTCGGGCTTCCCGCCGGGGCGATGCTGGCGCGGTTCCTCACCGAAGCCCTGCGGACCGAACTCGCACAGCCGTACGCCACCACTGCGATCGCCACCGGCGCGACCCGTCGTGATGTCGTCCTCAAGCACGCTCTGCGCAACGCGCTGCCGTCCACCGTCACCGCTTTCGGTCTGATCGTCGGCGCATTGCTCGGCGGGGCGGTGCTCGTCGAATCGATCTTCGGTTGGCCGGGGCTCGGGTTGCTCACCGAAGAGGGCATCTCCGCCCGCGACTACCCCCTCGTCCAGGTGCTCGTGCTCCTGTCGGTCACCGCGTTCGTGCTGATTCAGCTCGCCGCCGACGTCGTACACGCCTGGCTCGACCCTCGAATCCGACTGGCAGGTGCACAGTGACTCGTTCTTCCGACGCCCGACCATCCGACCCCAGGCCCGGGGTGCTGATACCGCAGCCACCATCCAGTTCGTCCGGCGAAGCCCTGCCCGTCGGTCCGGGACTGCTGCCGGAGGCACCCGCAGACCGTGACGAGACACGCGCGCGGCTGCCGCTCTACCGGAGCCTCCTACGCGGCTCCGGCCTCGTCGGGACCGTTCTCGTCCTCGCTGTCGTCGCCGCCGGGGTATTCGGTCCCCTTTTCCTCTCGCACGGCGCCGACCAGCAGATCGAGGGTGCGTATCTGCTTGCGCCCAGCGCCGATCACTGGTTCGGCACCGACGACGTGAACCGCGACGTCCTCGCACGCACGCTCGTCGGCATCCGCGTGGACCTGCTCATCATTCTCATCGCCGTCCCCATCGGTGCCGCCCTCGGCACGCTCGTCGGGCTTGTGTCGGTCACCGTGCCGCTCGCCGACAGCGTCGCGCAGCGCGTCTTCGACGTGA
The DNA here is from genome assembly GCF_039531975.1 of Gordonia cholesterolivorans. Classification (NCBI taxonomy): domain Bacteria; kingdom Bacillati; phylum Actinomycetota; class Actinomycetes; order Mycobacteriales; family Gordoniaceae; genus Gordonia; species Gordonia cholesterolivorans. The sequence continues at coordinate 47,697 of NZ_BAAARB010000025.1, forward strand.
TCCTCGCTTTCCCGGCGCTGATCCTCGGCATCGCGCTGGCCGCGATCCTGGGTCCCGGCGCGCTCACGGTCGGCATCGTCATCGCGGTCGCCGAGATCCCCGTCTTCGGCCGACTGGTGCGGACCTCGGTACTGCGAGTACGCGAGCAGCCGTATGTCGAAGCAGCGCGGGTCAGCGGCGCCGGGACCGGACGGATCCTGCTGCGGCATGTGCTGCCGAACTCGGTGGAGGCGCTCGGCGTGCAGTTCGCGCTGTCGCTGTCGCTCGGGGTCTTCATCGAAGGTGCGCTGGGCTATCTGGGGATCGGCGTCGTCCCACCGACTCCGTCGCTCGGCGGCCTCATCGCCGCCGGAAACAACTACCTGGAGACCAATCCGTGGTTCTCGCTCGGACCACTGTTCGTCATCTCCGCTCTCGTACTCGGGCTCTACCTGATCGCCCAGTCGATCTCGAACGACAGAAGGAACCTCCGATGACCGCCGCGTCCTCCCCCGCCGTACCCGTACCGTCCGTTCCTCCGGCCCTGGCCTCGAAATTTCATCGGGGTGACGTCCTGGCCTGTGCGGTTTCGGATTGATGGTTGTGAGCTGATTGTGCCTGTCGGGTACGACAAGGCCGCCGATCGTCGGATACGTCCGGGTTCCACATCACCG
>NZ_BAAARB010000026.1:0-44117 GCF_039531975.1 Gordonia cholesterolivorans
AGCGAGCAGGCGGTCGCCGACCTTGCCCAGATCATCCGGATTCAACCCGGCCGCAGCCTCGGCCAACTCCGCCTCAGCACGGGCTTTGACTTCCGGCGAGATGCAGCCGGGCACTTTCGCCAAAACGCCCGAGATCACCAACGCGTGTTCGGCGCCGACAGTCCCGGCCGCCACCGCGGCGGCGGTAGCCGGCTTGCGCGGAGGCAGCGTCTGCCCTTGAAAGTTGGAGAACTCGCCGATCGCCTCAGCCATCCGCAGCCGCCGACCCGCCTCGCGGGTTCCGAGCCGCAAGCCCTGTGAGAGGTATTGGTGCGGATTCAGATAGCCGGCGGTGCGGTGAGCGTTGCGGTCGGAGACCTCCACCAGCAGCGCAGCGGAGATGCCGTCCCAGCGGCGCCGGATCCGTTCGGCGGTCTGCGTGTGGGCCAGCAGTTCCGGTTCGGTCTCCGGCGACAGGGAGGTCTCGGCGAGTTTGACCGCCGCGGCATCGATCAGTGCGAACAACTCTGAGGGCTGGTTCGGCAGCGCGAGAGCGGTGACACCGGTGGTGATCGGATCGGTCATCGCTGCCACCTCCCCCGAGTGTTTCAGCTGGTCACACCACGTTTTCTTGACTACCTGAACGCTATCACCCACCTATGACAAACAACATTGACGCGATCGACCTACGTTCGATTCTCAGTCGCCGACGCGAACAACACCGGCGGCCGACATCCGCTGCACGTCCTGCTCGTCGTAGCCGAGTTCCGCGAGCAGCGCGGCTGTATGGCGGCCGAGTGCCGGAACGTCGCCCATCGCCGCCTCGACGTCATCGAAGGTGACCGGCGGAAGTAGTGCCTTGACCTGCGCGAACTCGGTACCGACAGTGCGCCAGCGATCCCGTGCGGAGAGCTGCGGATGCTCGGCGACCTGTTCGAGCTCGTTGATCTGGGCTGCCGGAACACCCGCGGCGGAAAGCTTCGCGTCGAGCTCCGCAGTGGTCCACAGCCTGGTCCGTTGCGCCACTGCGGCGTCGCACGCCGCCCGGTTCTCGACTCGCTTCATATTGGTGGCGAATCGCGGGTCGGTCGTCAACTCGGGGACGCCCAACACTGTGGTGAGCGCCTTCCAGCCTCCTTCACTCTGAACGCCGATCAAGATCTGTCCGTCGCTGGTGGGGTACGAGTCGTACGGCGCGATCGACACATGACTCACGCCCATTCGCGGCGGCTGCACGCCCGTGTACATCTGCGTGTAGAGCGAATGTCCCATCCATTCGACGGTCGATTCGAGCATCGAGACCTCGACCGCCGCTCCGACTCCGGTGCGGCAGCGACGCAGGAGCGCCGCGAGAACCGCCTGCGCGCAGTACATTCCGGAGGCGATGTCGGCGGTCGGAATCCCGGTCTTGGCGGCATGCTCCGGTGTACCCGTGATGGAGATGAGGCCGCTCTCGGCCTGAATGAGCATGTCGTAAGCCTTGCGCTGTTCGAACGGACCGCCTCGGCCGTAGCCCGACAGATCGACCGTGACCAATTCGGGGTGCTCCTCGCGCAACTCGTCGGCCCCCAGGCCGAGCCGCGCTGCAGCGCCCGGCGCCAGGTTCTGCAGAAAGACGTCCGCGTCGCGGATCAGCGCACGGACCACCTTGCGCCCCTCGTCCGACTTCAGGTCGACGGCGATGGATTCCTTCCCGCGGTTCAGCCACACGAAGTGCGCGCCGGTGCCGTGCACGGCGTCGTCGTAGGCGCGGGCGAAATCGCCGCCGTCGGTCCGTTCCACTTTGATGACGCGGGCGCCGAGATCGGCCAGATGGCGGGACGCGAGCGGCGCGGCGACGGCCTGTTCGAGAGTCACGACCGTGTAACCGGCGAGGGGGAGGAGTTGGTCGGGACGCAGTGCCATGCACTCCACTATCGCACCGCGGCGATGGGCGGCTCCGGCGGGCGGCGTGTCACCCGATCGAGCGATTTGTGGTGTGACGACCGGCTCCCGCGACCCGCCCGAATCCGCCGTTCGCGACCGCTGCATACGGTTTGGACCTGCACCGTTATCAGATTCATCGCGCTCTGACCTGCAGGTCGAGACGGATCGTGCCATTTGTCGTTGTGACAACGCGGTGATTCACTATCCCGGACCAGCGAGCCGGACAGGCTCGCGTGATCGGTGCGGCCTCGAGTCGCAGGAGGTGACCGATGCGTTCAATTCGCACGATCGGCTGGAGGGCCGTCGTTCTGATGGCAGCGGCTCTGGTGGTGGCCCTGGCCGGATCGGCCGTCCTTGCGCCGCCCGCGTCGGCCGCCGGAGAGTTGGATCGGTACCTGGATCTGCCGCTGGTCAATCGCCATGCGGATCACGGTCCCGGCGGGGTCAACCCGGCACTCCCCACCGACCCGAAGGTCCTGAAGAACCTGCTCGACGAGGCGCGTGAACGAGGGGTCGCGCCTACGTCGTACCAGGCCCTGGTGCTTCAGTACTGGCTGGCCGACACAACAGTGGCGGCGGGAATCGACCTCAAGTCGTGGAACCCGCGCGCGGGAGTGACTGCGAACCGCGGAAACCTCACGAAGTCGTACCAGTTCTACAAGAACCTGCAGCTCAAGCACCGCGAACTCCAGTGGGCCGGGATGGGCGGGCTCGTCGGTGCCGATTTCGGCGGCGGGCTCCTCGACTTCGAGCTGGCCACCGACGTCTACGAGTTCACGCGGTTGGCACCGGTGGCGAACGCCATCGTCACCGAGACCAACAGGGCGTTCGGACCGACGATGATCGACAAGCTCCCCAAGGGTCTGCGCGCGCTGGCCCGCGTCGGCGCCACCCTCACGCCGGCCGACCTCCAGTACGTGCAGGGCTCGATCCTCGTGATGCAGAAGAACATCTTCAGCGACCTGATGCCGATGCACCGCGCATACGTGACCGGCGGACTGTCGGCACTGCGAGAGATGTACCGAGCGGGACTCTTCCCCGCCGACGTCATGAAGGCGTGGGAGGATGTCGCGAGCAAGACGCTCGACGGGATCGCGGCGGGCAATGCGCGCCTGCTCAGGCGTGAGCAGGGCGAGATCATCAACGAGCAGTGGGACACGGTCCGCGCCTACCGCGGGGACGTCGGTGAGGCGATGACCTACGCGAGCACCCTCGCCGGGTCGCCGTCGGTGGCCGGAGTCCTTCCGCTGCGCTCGTACAAGCCGCTGAAGCTGACGGGGACCACGCCCGACGGGCGGACCGTCACCGCGACCGTGCCGCTGCCGTCGTGGAACTGGTCGGTCTTCGACGAGCGATGGGATTACATCACCCACGAACTGCTGCCGAAGTACCGATTCCAGGTGGAGAACCGCTGGCCGGACCTGCGCCGAGAACTGGTGATGCCGGCCGATCCGCAGATGGAGCAGCACCGCCCCATCTTCAATCTCCTGCCGATGATGCAGTCGGCGCTCGACACGCTGAAGGTGGAGGTCCGATGAAAGCGCAGCGTTGGATCGTCGCGGCGGTCGCACTGCTGAGCGCCCTGACCGTCGGTGCCTCCCTCACAGCCGCGCCGGCCGCAGCCGGACCGCCGAACCGCACTCCGCAACTCGGCGAGGTCTTCAACGGTTTCGTACTCGGGACCTTCCAGCACGGCCGGATGGGTACGCCCGACGAGATCCTCAAGCCGCTGCAGTCCACCGACCCGTTCTACAAGGAGCCGCGACTCACGGGGTCGGAGAAGGCCGGGACGCTGCTGAAGGCCGAGCCCGTGGCCATCCAGTTCGCCGGCTTCCGCCCGGGCGACGTGGATGCGTACAAGATCATGTACGTCACCACGGCGCTCGACGGTGAGCCCGATATCAGCACCGGGCTGATCATGATCCCGCGCGACGGCCGCAAGAACGCCACGCGGCCGATCGTCAGCTACCAGATGGCCAACGACAGCGTGGGCGCCAACTGCCATCCGTCGGTGATGTGGACCGGTGGCGATCCGATCGACGGCGCCTCGTGGTCGGCCCTCGGGCCGCTGGCACAGTTGTTCGGCAAGGGGTACGCCGTCGTGATGTCGGACGTCGGTAACAACGGCGACCCGCGCCCGCACGGCGTGTTCGCCGGAAAGTACAACGCCCGCACCAGTCTCGACGCGGTGCGCGCCGCGCTCGCGGTCCGCGATGCCGGCCTGTCCGCATCGTCTCCGATCGGCATGTTCGGCATCGCCGGCGGCGGTGTCGGCACCGGTCACGCGTTGGAGATGAAGGATCAGTACGCGCCGGAACTGAACATCAAGGCCGCGGTGCTCGAGGGAATGGTTCCGAACTACCGGAACTTCATCGCGACCGCCGACGGCTCCGTCGGTTCGGGTTTCGCGATGGCGACCCTTCTGGGCCTGGAGCCGCACTACCCGGACATGCGGATCGACGACCACCTCACGGATGCGGGACGCGCTGTGGCCGATTACTACCGGACCCAGTGCCAGACGCCCGCGTACTTCACATTGCCGCTGGTACCGCTGAACACGCTGTTCAAGGGGAATGAGTCGCCTGCGACGATTCCCGCGTTCCAGCGCGCCTACCGGGACAACGTGATGGGGCAGGGGACGGCAGCGAAGGGCGTGCGCACACTCGTCGCGTCGTGCGTGGCCGACGACTCGCCGATGTCGCTGGTACCGGCTGCGGATTCGCGCAAGCTGGTCCGAGCGTGGCGCAGCCGAGGCGCTCGCGTCGACTACCAGCCGACGGACTGCAGCATGGTCAAGTTCATCACCGACATGTACGGCTGGGGCACTGACCTGTTCGGCATGCAGACCGTCGACTGGCTGGCGGCGAATCTGAAGGGGTAGAGGGGGTTTCGACTCGCTTCGCTCGCTCAACAAGCCTGGGGAGGGATGCTCGCTCAACGAGCCTGGGAGGTGCGCTGGGCGGGGTCTGGGGTTTCGACTCGCTTCGCTCGCTCAACAAGCCTGAGGAGGACGCTCGCTCAACCAGCCTGGGGAGGGCCTGGGAGGCGCTCGTCAGGACTTCTTCGACGTACCGGGGAGCACGCCGGCGTCGAGCACCGGCTTGACGAAGGGGCGAGTGCGCTCGATGAGGTCGGCGACGTCGGTGCCCAGACTCGCGCCGGTCAGTAGGTCGGTGCGTGCTTCGATGTCCTGATACAGGTCGAAGCCCGCCGAAGTGAGGCGGTGTCCGTCGTCGCCGATCTCGACGAGACCGCGCCGCGCCAGTCGGTCGACGGAGGCGTCCCAGTCGTCCTCCGACCACCCGCGGGTGAGTAGGAAGAACCGATGCCCCATCACCCGTCGACGGACGGTCGGGTCGGGCAATGCGGCCTCGTGGAAGACGCCGGCGTCGATCCCGTCCAGACCGTGGCCGATCAGCTCGGCGATGTGGTTGTCGCCGCGCCATTCCCGGAGTACCGACAAGTGACGCCAGAGGGCGAGATGCGGCGCGTCGGGAATCGGGGTGGACGCCCGCGCCGCGCCCAGGGGCCGACCGGAGACGGGCAGTCCTCCGACCGCCTTCTCGTACTCGGGCAGCAGCGGCGTGATCCGCTCGCACGCGTCGCCGAGGATGGCGCGGTACTGCTCGTCGAGCATCGCGTACCGCCGTTCGGCGACCTTCTCGAGGCCGACGGCCCGAGCGCGGTCCCATGCGGATTCGATGAGCGCGGGTGAGAAGTTGTAGAAAGCGGCGGCTACGACCGCTCCCGTGGCTTCGCCCATCGGGGCGCCGCGAGCGCCGACGTAGAACGCGTGGCCGTCGAGCCCGAGGTCGGTCTGGGCGTCGCCGAGGCCCGGATTGAAGTAGGCGAGGACGTGGAAGGGTTCAAGAGTCTCGTAGGCGCGGCGCGCGATCGCCGCCTGTTCGGTGCTCATGAGTGTCACTGTGCCATCACCGGACCGGCTCCCGCGCCCGGACGGACACGGATCACCGTCGGACGCGGATCGCCGGCATCGGCGACGAGACCCGGCAACGTGCTCTCGATCCGCATCGCGGCCTCGGCCGGTGCCAGGGCGACGACGCTGCCGCCGAATCCTCCGCCGGTCATCCGGGCCCCGAAGGCGCCGAGGTCGCGGGCGGTCTCCGCGATGCGGTCGATGCCGGGTGTGGTGATCTCGAAGTCGGCGCGCATCGAGTGGTGCGACTGATTCATCAGTTCTCCGAAACGCGTGCAGTCTCCGTCGCGCAACGCCTGTGCTGCGTCCCGGACCCGTCGGTTCTCGGTGAGAACGTGCCTGGCGCGGCGCCGCAGTTCGTCGCCGCGGAGTGCTCGCCAGCCGTCATCTCGGACATAGCGCAAGCTGGGCGCCGACAGGCGGCGGGCGGCGTCCTCGCACGCCGCTCGTCGCCTCCGGTACTCGCCGTCGGCGTTCCGGTGCGGGGACCGCGAATCGATGACGAGGAGCACCGCGCCGCCCAGAGTCACCGGCACCGGCGTCACCTGCAGTGAGCGGAAGTCGAGGAGCAGAGCGGTGCCGTCGGCGCCGTACAGACTGCTCAACTGGTCGAGCAGACCGGTGGGGGCGCCCACGTATCGGTTCTCGGCGCGCTGGGCGATCAGCGCGAGGGTGCGCCGGTCGACGGTGGCCTCGGCCGCGGCGGCCAGCGCGTGGAGCACCGCGCACTCCAGAGCGGCAGACGACGACAGTCCCGCTCCGACCGGCACATCGGAGCGGATCGCCATGCGCCCGCCGGGCGCCCGGACACCGTGTTCGCGCAGCGCCCAGACACAGCCCGCCACATACGACGCCCAGCCGGTCACCCGGGTGCCGTGCGCCGCGTCATCGTCGGGAGCGGTGTCGATGGGCACGCCGGCCCGGCCGGGCGCGAGGTCGGAGGAGACGACGACCGATTCGGCGGCCGGGTCCGGCCGGAAGCTCACCGTGGTCCCGAGCTGCAGCGCGATCGACAGCGCCAGCCCGTCGTTGTAGTCCGTGTGCTCACCGATCAGATTGACTCGGCCCGGCGCATATGCGCGCACCTCCGGCTCCCGCGACCGCGGTCCGGGAGGCGAGGTGCTGCCGGCCGATCCCTCAGGCATGTCTGCCATGGTCCGCCTGTCGGCCGAGCGCCGCACGCAATTGCTCGGCGATGTTCTCGGGGGTCTTGTCCGTGATGAAGGCATCGCGCGCCGACTCGGACCCGGCCAGGTATTTGAGTCTGTGGGCGCTGCGGCGGATCGAGAAGATCTCGGCGTGCAGGTAGCCCTCGGCCGCGTCGGCCGGATACTGATGCCACGACGCGACGTAGGGCAGCGGGGCGTCGTACAGGGCGTCGCAGGCTCGAAGGACCGCGAGCTGGGTCCGCGCGAGGTCGTCGGCCTCCCGGTCGGTGAGTTCGCCGAGACCGCGGACGTGCCGGTTCGGGTAGACGTGCACCTCCACCGGCCAGCGCGCCGCGAACGGTACGAACGCGGTGGTGTGCGCGGTCGACAGGAGAATTCGCTCGCCGTCTTCGAGTTCGCGGGCGAGGATCGCTTCGAAGAGGTCTGCGGAGTGCTCGCGCCGATACCGACCGGCCGACCGCAGCATCGATTCGGTGCGTCGGGTACGGAACGGGTAGGCGTAGATCTGGCCGTGCGGGTGACCGAGGGTCACGCCGATCTCCTCGCCGCGATTCTCGAAACAATGGACCTCGCGCACGCCGTCCAACGCCATGAGCTCGGCGGTCCGGTGCGCCAGAGCGTCGAGGACCAGGCGGGCGCGGCGTTCGGGGAGTGCGCCGAACGAACCGTCGTGGTCGCTGGTGAAGCAGACCACCTCGCAGCGGCCGGTGCCCGGAATCTCGGTCCGCAGCGGATCGTCGCTCGCCGGCGGCGACGCTCCGGCACCGGCATGCTCCGGTGGTGCGGCGAGCGACGGGAAGCGATTCTCGAACACCGCCACCCCGTAGTCCGACGCTGGGATCTCGCTTCGGAGACCCTCCGGGTCGGGGCACAGCGGGCACTGCCGCCGCGGCGGCAGATGGGTACGGTCCTGGCGCGCGGGCGCCACGATCACCCAGTCGTTCGTGACGGGGTCTCGGCGGACGGTCGTCGCACCGCGATCCGTCGGCAGGTCGCGGCGGTCGGGGCGCAGGACGGAGGCCTCGCCGTCGTCGAACAGCAGTATCTCGCGTCCGTCACTGAGCCGTCCGCGGACCGGTTCGGGGAGAGACCTCGCCGTCGACACGCGGCGAATCTACCATCGGGCTCCGGTCGCGACGACCTTCCGCGACCGGAGCCCGGCACGCGTTTTCAGATCGTCACGGGGAGATGACCCCGAGCCCGGCTCATCCCTCGACCACCTCGGCGTCGATACGCGTACCCGCGGGAACCAGGGCGTACACCGCCGCGGCGACCGCCAGCATGATGAGACCGCCGGTGAGGCTGGTGATCTGCAGCGAATCGGTGAACGCGGTACCGGCTTGCTGTGCCAGGTTCGGCATGTGCAGCTGATCGGCGACGCCCGCCGCGGACCCGATCGACTCGCGGGCCGCGTCGTGCAATCGGGGATCGAGGTCGTCCAGCGCGCCGGACTCGTCGAGCCGGCTGCGATAGAGCACCGCGGCGACGCTGCCGAGGAGCGCGACACCGATGACGCTGCCGAGTTCGTAGGAGGTCTCCTCCATCGCGGCGGCGTTGCCCGCGCGGTTCTCGGGGCTGCCCGACATGATCAGCGCCGAGCCGATCGCCAGCGATCCGATGCCGACACCCACCAGGATCAACGACACGACGGCCGACGCGTAGTGCAGCTCTCCGGGGATCAGGTACACGGCGATCATGCCGATGCCGGCCACCGCGATGCCGCCGGCAATGACGATTCGCGGACCGACGCGTTCGGCCAGACGCGGTGCGGCGAGCGAGGCGGCGGCCGAGGCGACAGCGAGCGGGACCAGCTGCAGGCCGGCACGGATCGGTGAACTGCCCTCCACCGACTGCAGCCACTGGGCGAGCAGCAGCAGGGCCGCGGCCATCGCGAACATCGAGCCGAGGGCGCCGGCGATACCGCCGGTGAAGACGCGGCTGCGGAACAGCCCGACGTCGAGCATCGGCCGGTCCTGGCGCAGACTGCGGCGGACGAAGACGGTCAGCAGCAGCACTCCTGCGGCGAACGCGGCCCAGCCCTCGGGGACCAGCAGACTCGATTCGGCACCGAAGTGCTTCACCGACCACATCAGGAGCACCATGCCGGAGAACGAGAGGGCGATGCCCAGCCAGTCCCAGACTCCCGGGTCGGCCGACCGCGACTCGGGGAGCAGGAAGACCCCGGCGACCACGGCCAGCGCCATCAGCGGAGCGTTGACGAGGAAAGCCGACTGCCAGGAGAAGTGCTCCACCAGGAAACCGCCGACCAGCGGGCCGATCGCCGCACCGAGACCGGCGACCGACGACCACACCGCGAGTGCGCGCGCCCGCCGGCGCGCGTCGGTGAACAGGACGCGGATCGTCGACAGTGTGGTCGGCATGATGAACGCGCCGCCGATGCCGAGGAGGGCGCGGATGGCGATCACCGCGGTCGCCGACTCGGCGACCAGGACGAGCAGCGATGCGGCGCCGAAGACGGCGTACCCGGCCAACAGCATCCGCTTGCGTCCCCAGCGGTCGGCCAACGATGCGGCCGGGACGAGCAGCCCGGCGAGCACCAGCGAGTAGACGTCGACGATCCATAGCAGCTGGGAGGCGGTGGGCTCCAAGTCGGCCGACATCGCGGGAAGAGCGATGTTCAGGATCGTCATATCCATCACGATCACGAGCAGGCTCGCACTCAACACAGCGGTCGCGAGCCAGGCGCGGACGGTGGAGTAGCCGGTGCTCCCCGTGGTGGGTGAGGCAGTCATCACGGTTGTCTTTTCTGCGCCATGAACGGCGCGACGAGAGTGTGCAGGAAGTCTTTGGAGACGACGGTGTTGTGCAATGCCGCGTGCATCACGACGCCGTCGGAGACGATCGCGAGGGCGAGCGCGTTGTCGGGTCCGACGTAATCGCTCAAGATCTCGACGAGATTGGTCTGCCAGCGGAGCGACAGCGCGCGCAGTTCGGGATCGAACAGGCCCGCCGACATCAGCGAGACGTCGGCCGCGACGGCGCGGCTGTCGGCGAGGTAGTCGTGAATCTGATCCACCAGCGCTTCCGCTGACCCGCCGGCCGCGACCAGGCTGCTCCGCACGGCGGCCAGGTCTTCGTCGACCTCCGCGGCGAGCCGCTCCAGGGCCTGGGTGCGCAGGTCGTCGATGGAGGTGAAGTACTGGGTCGTCGATCCCAACGGCACACCCGCACGCTCGGCGACGCGGCGGTGCGTCAGCGCGGCCGGTCCGAGTTCGACCACCAGATCCGCCGCCGCGGCGAGAATCGCCGCCCGCCGTGCCTCCGGGTCGTGCTTGGCCATGACTCCCTCACAATTCTGTACGAATGTACATGTACTTTTGTACAGGGCTGGCGGAGGTCTGTCGACCGAATATCGGAGGGCTCAGCCCCACGTCTCGCGGATGTGTGCCGACAAGGCGTCGAGCGGTGCGGTGGAACGGGTGGCGCGAGAGGTGATGATGGCGCCTTCGAGGGCTGCCACCAGCATGTCGCCGGCGCGTCGGGCGGCGTCCGCGGCCAGTCCGTCGGCCTCGAAGGACGCGGCGATCTGGCCCGCCAGCGTTTGGAAAGCCGTGGCGGCGCGCTCGGCCGCACCCGGGTACTCCGCGGCGGAGGTGGAGGCGGCCACCAGGGGGCAGCCGAGGCGGTAGTCGTGGCGCACCAGGGTCTGCTTCCACTCGTCCACGATGACGATCAGACCCGCCACAGCGGTCCGGCCGTACAGTGCGGCCGCGAGGCGCGACGAGGCGTGCCTGGCCGCCTCGTCGGTGGCCTGCTCCAGCAGTTGCGCCTTGCCGCGGGGGAAGTGCTGGTACATCGAGCGCCGCGCCACGCCGCTGTGCTCCATGAGCTCCGACATTCCGAATCCGTCGGCTCCCTTGCTCCGGAGCAGCTGAGTCGCCGACAGGAGCAGTCGGTCGCGGACGGGGAGTGTTGCCATGCACCCAGGGTACGCGTGAGTAGAACGATCGTTCTGTTACCGTCGACGCATGACTCACGTTTTCGATGAGGCCATCGCCCTCACGCCCACGGCGTCGGACCATGTGGTCCGCGCGCAGACGCATCCCGCGTACAACAACATGGTCGGCCCGTTCGGCGGCATCACGGCCGCGACCGTCGTCAACGGCATCCAGCAGCGGCCCGACGTCCTCGGCGATCCGCTCGCGCTGACCATCAATTACGCGGCACCGATCGCCGAAGGACAGTGGGATCTCGACCTGCGGCCCGTCCGGACCAACCGCACCAATCAGCACTGGGTGGTGACGATCAGCCAATCCGGACAGGTGGCGGCCACCGGCACCGCGGTCTTCGGCGTCGCCCGTGACACCTGGTCCGACACCGAGCCGACGCCTCCGGCCGCACCGCCCGCCGAGGAGGTCGAGGTCAGCGAGTACGTGGACTTCATCGCCTGGGCCAAGAACTACGACAAGCGGTTCGTCGCGGGCGGCATGGACGGGAGGAACGACGCCGACTCGACGTCGACGTTGTGGCTGCGCGACCGGCCCGAGCGGCCGCTCGACTTCCCGGCGCTCACCGCGATGACCGATGTCTTCTACCCTCGTGTCTTTCTCCGGCACGGAACCTACATGCCGGCGGGCACCATCACCCTGACCACGTATTTCCACGCCACCGCGCAGGAACTCGAGGCGCATGGAACCGGACACGTCCTCGCGACGGCGCGCGCCGCCCGGTTCGGGCACGGTCACTTCGACCAGTACGGACAGCTCTGGTCGGGCGAGGTGCTCCTCGCGACCACGCACCAGCTCGTGTACTTCAAAGACCCCGCCTGATTCGAGGTCGCCCGAGTGTCCCGGCCGTGCCCGGATACACTCGGGCGATACGTCACGGTGCTCGGGAAGTCCGGTGAGAAGCCGGCGCGGTACTCGCCACTGTGAACAGGTCCGGAAGTCGCCGGGAGTGCAGGACTCCAGCCACTGGGTGCTCGTCATCTGGGAAGGTGCGACCGCCGGCAGTCCTGTGTAGCCAGGAGACCGGCCGCGGCGTACCCCGAAGTTCCACGAGTATCTGGAAAGGGGGGTCGCATTGCGCACCCTGAAGAACGCGGTGATCCTGGCCGTCGCCGGCACCGTCCTCACCGTCTCCGCCTGTTCCGGCGACGATCCCGCATCGGGCGCCGACGGCTCGGCGATCAGCCTGCAGAACTGCGGCCGCACCGTCACCCTGAAGAAGCCGGCCGACGCGGCCATCACCGTCAACCAGGGGGCCACCGAGTCGGCCCTGGCCGTCGGCGCCGGCGGGCAACTGGTCGGCACCGCCTACCTCGACAGCGCCATCGCCCCGCAATGGGCCGCAGCCTACGGCGAGATCCCGGTGCTGTCGGAGAAGTACCCCACCCGCGAAGCGGTCCTCGAGAAGCACCCCGACCTGATCGCCGCGTCGTACAGCAGCGCCTTCGACGACAAGGCGCTGGGAAGCCGGCAGTCGTTCGACGACCTCGGTGTGGCGACCTACGTGTCGCCCTTCGGCTGCGAGGACAAGTCGAAGCGTCCGGCCTCGTCCTGGGACGCGGTGGCCGGTGAGACCAGCGACTACGGCGTGCTCTTCGGACGGACGGCCGATGCCGACCGGGTGAACGCCGACATGCGCGCGAAGCTAGCCGACCTCACCGCGAAGTCGGCCGGACGGGGCAAGACGGTTCTGTGGTGGGATTCCTCGACCGACAAGCCCTTCGTCGGTGCCGGCGACGGCGGGCCGCAATTGGTGATCGACGCCGTCGGCGCGAAGAACGTCTTCGGGGATCTCTCCGGCAACTGGGCCGAGACCGGCTGGGAGGCGGTGCTCAAAGCCGATCCGGACGTGATCGTCCTGGTGGACGCCGACTGGGATCCGGCCGCCGCCAAGCGGAAGTATCTGGAGTCCGACCCGGCGCTCAAGGACCTGAAGGCCGTCGCGAAGGGATCGTTCGTGGTGATCCCGTTCGCTGAGAGCACCCCCGGTCCGCGGCTGATCGACGGCGCCGCCAAGCTGTCGGACGCGCTCGCGAAGTAGTCGGCGCGTGCGCGAACGGCTCCGCGGTACACCGGCCCTGGCGGGTTGGCTGGCCGGACTGACGGTCCTGCTGCTGATCAGCATGGCGCTGGGAATCGTGGTCGGATCGGCCGATCTGCCGCTGGGCACGGTGGTGCGAGCGCTCGGCAGCAGCGTGGGCATCGGCACGTCCGATGTGCTCGACGAGAACATCGTCGTTCAGCTGCGGCTGCCGCGGGTGGTCGGAGCGGCACTCATCGGTGCGGGCCTGGCGGTCTGCGGCACCGTCCTGCAGTCGTTGACGGGCAACCAGCTGGCCGACCCGTACATCCTCGGGATGTCCGGCGGTGCGTCTCTCGGCGCCGTGGTGGTGTTGAGCACGGGAGTCGGCATGGGCAGCATGGCCGGTGGCTCAGTGGTCTCCGTCGCAGCGTTTCTGGGGGCGATGGGTTCGCTGCTGCTGGTGTTCGCGATCGCGGTCACGCGCGGGGGCGCGCTGCTTCCGGGCAGACTGATCCTGGCCGGCGTCGCCGTCGGGCAACTCGCCGCGGCGCTGAGTTCGGCGTTGATCTACTTCGGCCCGCACGGCACCGCCGACCGCGTCATGTTCTGGTCGATGGGGTCGGTGGCCGGCATCCGCTGGAACACCCTCGCGCTGACCGCGATCGTCACCGTGTGCACGATCGTCGCCGTGCTGGCCCACGCCCGAACGCTGGACGCCTTCGCCTTCGGTGAACGCGCCGCCGCGAGCCTGGGCACTCACGTGGCCCGCACTCGCTGGGTGCTCTACGCGCTGGTGTCGCTGTGCACCGCCGTCCTGGTGGCGCTGTCGGGGATCATCGGGTTCGTGGGGCTCGTGGTGCCGCACATGGTGCGCTTTCTCGTGGGCCCGCTGCACTATCGGGTCCTGCCGGTGGCGGTGGTGCTCGGGGCATTGGTGGTGGTCTGGGCCGACATCATCGCCCGCGGCGTGATGCCGTCGCGGGAACTGCCGCTCGGGCTCGTCACCTCGGTGATCGGCGTGCCCGCCTTCATCTACCTGCTCCGGCGACAGCGAGGCACCGAATGACCGGGACCGAGACCGGGATGCCCGGCATCGAGATGCGGGCGGTGAGCTTCGCCCGCGGCGAGCGGAGAATCCTCGACGACGTCACGGCCCGGGCGCCCGCCAGCCGATTCACCGGCGTGATCGGCCCGAACGGGTCCGGAAAGTCGACCCTGCTGTCGATGGTGATGCGTTGGCAGCGGCCCGACGCCGGCCAGGTGCTGCTGGGCGGCACCGACGTCCGGGAGTTGGGCCGCCGCGAGTTCGCGCGCACCGTCGCCGAGGTGGAACAGCACTCGGCGACCGTCCTGGAACTGTCGGTGGAACAGATTGTGGAGCTCGGCACCATCCCGCACGCCGGGGGATGGGCCAGGCCGCTCGGAGACGCCGCGCACGAGGCGCATCAGGCCATCGGAACGCTCGGCATCGAGCATCTGCGGCACCGCACCTGGCAGACCCTGTCCGGCGGCGAACGGCAGAAGGTCCAGATGGCGCGGGCGCTGGCGCAGCGCCCGAAGGTCCTCGTCCTCGACGAGCCGACCAACCATCTCGATGTGGCGGCCGGGCTTCACCTGCTGCAGCTGGCCCGGGATCTCGGCCTCACCGTCCTCGCTGCCCTGCACGATCTGCAACTCGCCGCGATGTACTGCGACCACCTCGTCGTGCTCGACGAGGGCCGCGTCCGTGCGCAGGGCAGCGCCTCCGAGGTGCTGACGCCCGAGTTGCTGGCGGACGTCTACGGCCTCGACGCGCAGGTGCTTCGCCATCCGGTCACCGGCGGGCCACTGATCGTCATGTGCGGCGTGGTTTCGGCCACAGGCGGGGAGAAGTGATGATCGACGCCGACTGGGTGATCGTGACGGCGCCGACGGATCGCGGCGCGGATGTGCACGGCGAACTCGCCCGTGCGCTGGGAGAGGTCGCCGAACGCCATCCGGGCACGGTCTTCCGCTCCGCCGTCCTGGGCGGTGAGTCCGACACCGTCACCGAGGTGCTCGACGAGGCGGCCCGCGAGGGCGCCGACTCGGTGGTGGTGCTGAGCGGTCAGACGCTCGCCGACCGAAAGATGGACGCTTGGTTCCGCCGCGTGATCGGGCACTGGCTGCGGAACCGCCCGGCGGGCTCCGCGCCGGATATCAGGATCGGCGGATCGCTTTGCCAGACAACGGATTACGCGAATCTGATCGAGCGGGCTGCCGCCGACGGCGGGGCCCCGGCCCGCGATACCACCGCCCCGCTCGCGACGAAGGCCTGGGACGCGGTTCCCGGGTTCGCGCGACACGTGCTGGTCTGCCGCGGTCCCCGATGCTCGGCGCGAGGGGGCGCCGAGACGCAGTCGGAACTCTCCGCCGAACTCGACGCCCGGCGGCTCGGCGACGACGACGTCCTCATCACGCTCACCGGGTGCCTGTTCCCCTGCTCGCAGGCGCCGGTGGTCGCGGTCTATCCGGACGACGTCTGGTACGCCGGACTCACAGCGGCGCGAGTCGCCGATGTGGTGGAGCGGCACCTGGTGGGAGGTGAACCGATCCGGGAGTGGTTCGGAGACCGATCGGCGAGCCGGTGAACCGGACGCCCGAGCGGAGACGGCCGGGGACGGCCCGGATGTCCGGCAAGTACATTCAGTACTGAAACCACAGTCGAAGGGGACACATGGCGGGCAGGGCGATCCGGATGTCGGTGGCGATGCTGGCGGGTGGCGCAGTGCTCGCCTCGGTGGGATGCAGCACCGACGGCTCGTCCACCGCTGCCGAGCGCGAGGCCGCCGAGCTGCCGCTGACACAGGCCGAACTGCCCGCCGGTTTCCACACCGCCCGGCTCAGCAAGGACGCCCTCGCGCAGATGACGGAGCAACTCTCCGATTCCACCGCACACGTCGACATCGCACCCGCGCAGTGTGCGGCATCCGGAGCGATGGTCACCACGATCGACCCGAAGAGGGTCGGCGTGATGGCGGCGACCGATGGTGACGATGCGATCAGCGAGTCGGTGCAGCCCGTCGCCGAGATCGACGGCGGCGTCGACCTCGAGGCTGCGCGCAAGCAGGTCACCGGCGACTGCGGCGTCGTCCGTGTGCACGTGAAGGCCGGCCCGGTCAAAGGTGCGGAGATCACCGTCACGCATACCGTGATCGACGTACCGCGCGGGGCCGCCGACCAGGTCCTGGCGGTGGAGAGCCGGAGTAGGACCGTGAACGGTTCCAAATCCGGTGAGACGAGTCTGCTGGTAGGAAACGCCCTCGTCAACGGTTACGCGGTCACCGTACAGATGAGCGCCGTCGACCAGACCGCCGATCTGAATCGTGCGGTTTTCGAGGACGTCTTCGCCAGGGCGATCGCCAAGGCCGCGCGCTGACCGCCGCCTCGACGGGATGCCGGTGCCGCGCCCGGATTCCGCATCGGTCAGGATTGTCCCGTCTACTCAGTATCACCAGATAGGGATGAAGACCGACGTGATGACAATGAAGAGGATTGCCGGCGCCGCCGCTGCCGCGAGCGCGGCATTGCTGCTCGTGACCGGCTGCGGCTCGACCGAGGACGGCGCACCGGTGCCGGGTCCCGCATCGTCGGCCGCCGCACCGTCCGTAGATGCGGGCAAGGCGCCGACGCTGGTGATCGGCAAGGCCGATTTTCCGGCCGGGTACCAGGTGACCCCGGTTCCGCGAGACCAGATCCAGAAGGTCGCCGATTCCGTTCTCAGCTCGACGAAGAGCGCGAAGGTGACGCCGGCGAACTGCATGCAGCTGAGTGCGTTTCCAGACAAGATCGACCTCGCCAAGACCGGCTTCGTCATCGCGATGAAGGGCACCTCCGTGCTCGCTGAGACCGTCTCCGTGGTCGACCACTCCGTGGAGGACTTCCGCAAGGCCGTGACCGGCGACTGCGGCAAGATCAAGGTCGAGATCACCGAGGGCCAGGCCGCGGGCGCGAAGGGCACGGCCGTCTCGAAGGTGATTCCGGCGCCGAAGACGAAGGCGGACGACGCGATCGTCGTGCAGCAGAGTTCCACGATCGACTTCAAGGGAACCACCACCAAGACGTCGATGATCGTCGGTTACGCGATGGTCAACGGCTACCTGGTCAGCGTGCAGGCCAGCGACGCCTCCCCGCAGTCGACTCCCGACCTGGCAGCGTTCAACAAGGTCTTCACCAAGGCCGTCGATCGGGTGGCCACCGAGACCGCCTGACCACTCCCGGACAATGAGAAAGGCCCGCCGACGGCGGGCCTTTCTCATATGACTGCGTCGGTCAGATGACGCCGAGCGCGTTCATCGCGTCGGCGACCTGAACGAAACCGGCGACGTTGGCGCCCAGGATGTAATTGCCCGGGTCGTTGTACTCGTCGGCGGTCTGCAGGCAGGTGTGGTGCAGGGTGCGCATGATGGAGCTCAGACGCTCCTCGGCGTACTCGAACGTCCAGGAGTCGCGCGAGGCGTTCTGCTGCATCTCCAGCGCGGAGGTCGCCACACCGCCGGCGTTGGCGGCCTTGCCCGGCGCGAAGCCGACGCCCGCAGCGAGCAGGACCTTGGTGGCCTCCGGTGTGGTGGGCATGTTGGCGCCCTCGGCGACCACCTTGCATCCGTTGCGGACCAGTGCCTCGGCGTCCTTCTCATCCAGCTCGTTCTGCGTCGCACACGGCAGCGCGATGTCGGCGGGCACCTGCCAGAGGTTGCCCTCGGTGACCAGGCGGGCACCGCCGCCGCGCAGTTCGACGTACTCGCTCAGGCGGGCCCGGCGGACCTGCTTGACCTCCTTGAGGATCTCCAGGTCGATGCCGTTCTCATCGACGACGTAGCCGGAGGAGTCCGAGCAGGCGATGACCGTGCCGCCGAGCTGGTGGATCTTCTCGATCGCGTAAGTGGCGACGTTTCCGGAACCGGAGACGAGGACCTTCTTGCCCTCGAAGCTGTCGCCCTTGGCCTTCAGCATCTCGTCGACGAAGAAGACAGCGCCGTAACCGGTGGCCTCCGGGCGGACCTGCGAACCGCCCCACGACAGTCCCTTGCCCGTCAGGACGCCGGACTCGTAGCGGTTGGTGATGCGCTTGTACTGGCCGAACAGGAAGCCGATCTCGCGGCCGCCGACGCCGATGTCGCCGGCGGGAACGTCGGTGTACTCGCCGATGTGGCGATACAGCTCGGTCATGAACGACTGGCAGAAGCGCATGACCTCGAGGTCGGAGCGGCCCTTGGGGTCGAAGTCCGAGCCGCCCTTGCCGCCTCCGATCGGCAGGCCGGTCAGAGCGTTCTTGAAGATCTGTTCGAAGCCGAGGAACTTGACGATCGACAGGTTCACCGACGGGTGGAACCGCAGGCCGCCCTTGTACGGGCCGAGGGCCGAGTTGAACTCGACGCGGAAGCCGCGGTTGATCTGGACCTGGCCGGCGTCGTCGATCCACGGCACGCGGAAGATGATCTGACGCTCGGGCTCGCACATCCGGGCCAGGACGTCCTGGTACTCGGGGTGCTTGACCATGACGGGGCTCAGCGACTCGAAGACTTCCTGAACGGCCTGGTGGAACTCGGGCTCACCGGGGTTGCGGTTGATAACCATGTCGTAGCAACCCTGGAGATCGCTGTCCCATGCGGTCATGTGTAGTACTCCCAACTGGTGCGCTGGACGAGGCGGGCTCGGCGCACACCGCAAATTCCGGTCCTCTCGGGCCAATTTCCGTTGGTCACTCTATCGGCGCAGCGGGTGCGGCATGAAACCGGATGCTCGTTTCGTGTGGTTGACCACTGCATTACATGCTTATTACGGCGCAGCCGCCACGACGACGGGGCCGGCGCGCGATGCACCGGCCCCGTCGCGGGAGAGCGGGTCAGATCCGGCTGGTCTTGCCGTACGCGTAGTAGACGTAGACGCCGGTTTCGGTGGTGACGGAGATCTTCGTGAACGGACGCACCGAGATCGGGCCGAGCGCGTTGGTCGCGTGAAGCTCGACGCCGGACAGCACGATGTCGGCCGTCGGCTTGGTGAGCGCGATCTTCGCGAGCGAGACAGTGGTGATCTTGCCCGCGGCCACCTCGAACTCGAGGTCGGTGGCCGGGATGATCGTCGACTCCGCGCCCAGGCTGACACCCACGTCGCCGACCGAGCCGCCGCCACCGGTACCGGAGACGGTGACGTTCGGGTTCACCTTCGCGTCGACGCCGCCGGTGAGCTTGAGATCCGGGGTGTGCGCGGTGATCTTGACGCCACCGGGTGCGATCGAGACCGGATACCCGATCTGGTAGCCGACCTCCAGCGTGGCGCTGACCTTCTTGTCCTTGATGCCGGTCAGCGCGGCGTGCACGTCGGACGAGAGCAGGGCCTCGGCCGAGGTGGGAGAACCGTCCAGCGGCGGAATCCGCTTGGCCGAGAGCTGGCCGGTGGTCAGCTCCACGGTGACACCCTCACGGGTGTGGTGGGTGGCCGCCGTTGCGGTGGCCGGAATCAGTGCGGCGGTCGCGAAGAACGCGACGAGCAGCGTGAACGCTGTGATCAGACGCTTGGTCATGTGTTGATTACCCCGACGGTAGAAGAGAGAGACCCGCCCGGCGGCGAGTCCATATCACAGTAGGAATCCGCGATGTGCCGATTCAACGAATCTCTCGCCGATGTCCGCATCGTCACTGGTCACAGGTGTGGATGAGTTATCCGGACCGGAGAAATTCCCCGGAATCCGGTGCTCGGATAACCTCACAGTCGTGACCTCGACGCCGCCGGAGAGCGAGTTCGGTCCGGCGCTCGCGAGACTCTTCCGCCAAGCCGGTAAGCCGACGCTGCGTGCGGCATCGGAGGGAATGGCCAGATTCGGTCGCGCCGAGGCCACGCCGCAGCGGATCAGCGACTGGCGCAACGGCAGACACGTCCCGCGGGACTTCGACACCGTCCTGCCGCTGATCATGTGGCTCAACCGGCGGGCGCTCGACGCCGGTGCCGACGACCTCGTGTCCATGCCCGAATGGAGACGGCTCTGGGAACGCCACCACGACCCCGCGTCGGGCGCCAGGCTGGACACGCCCTTTCCCGGACTCGCCTCGATGGGTGCCCGCGACCGCGACAGGTACTTCGGACGCGACGACACGATCGCCGCCCTCTCGGGGCTGCTTTCCGAGGCACGGGACTCGGCGGGCAATCGGGTCGTCGTGGTGACCGGAGTGTCGGGGGCGGGCAAGTCGTCACTGCTCGGTGCCGGGCTCGCCCGCGCCGGTGAACCGTGGAACACCGCGATCGCGCTGCGCGTGGGGCCGTCCGGACTCGTCGGAGACGAGGTGGCCGCCGGTGCGGCGCTGGTGGTGATCGACCAGTTCGAAGAGGTCTTCGCGCTCGACGACGAGACGCGGCGACGCGCCGTGCTCGATCGGGTGCAGGAACTCTCGGACGCCGGGAGCGTGGTGGTCCTGGGTATCCGCGCCGACTTCTTCCGCGCCTGCGTCGAGTACCCGATGCTCGCCCGAGCGTGGCAGGACCGTTCGATGATCCTGTCCGAGATGTCCGACGACCAGCTCCGTCAGGTCATCATCGAGCCGGTGCGGATGGCCGGCGGCCGGATCGACGAGGGTCTGGCGGATCTGATGATCGACGATCTGCACCAGGCCTCCACCGAGGGCGATCGCGCGGGACGGCTCCCGCTGCTCGCCCACGCTCTCCAGGTGATGTGGGCGAAACGGACCGGGAACCGGCTGACGGTCGGGTCGTACCGCGCCGCGGGCGGGATCACCTCGGCGCTCGCCGAGACCGCGGAACGCACCTGGGCCGCACTCGACCCGGCCGACCACGAGGAGGCCAGGGCACTGCTGCTGGCGCTGGTCCAGTTCGGTCCTCGCCGGACGCCGATGCGCAACGCCGTCGCCCCGAGCGATCTGCGGGAGCGCTTCCCCGAATCGGCCACGCGGATCATCGACGCCTTCTCCGACGCCCGATTGCTGACGGTGAGTTCGGAATCGGTCACCTTCATCCACGAGGCGGTCATGTCCGCATGGCCGCGGATGGCCGACTGGATCGCCGAAGACGCGGATCTGATCCAGTGGATGCAGCAGTTGGCGGCGGACACCGACGCGTGGAACGAGAGCGGCCGCGCAGCGGACCACCTCTACAGCGGAGCCCGGCTGGCGACCTCGCAGGCCAACCGCGCCGAACTGGGCGCTCACCGTCAGGTCCTGCTGCCGGCCGGTGCCGCGGAGTTCCTCGACGCCGCAGGCAGGCAACGGACCGTCCGCAAGCGCCTCCGGTTCGCCTCGATCACGTTGGTGGTGGTCCTCGGGCTGGCGTCCGCGATCACCGCGATCATCGCCACCCGGCAGGCGAGCGATCTCGCACGGCAGCGCAACAGCGCCGAACACGCGGCCGTCATGTCCAGCATCGAAGGACTGGTGAGTTCGGATCCGTCGCTGGCCGCGCGGATGCTGGCGGTGGCGGATCAGCACTACGCCGACGACACCGAGGTCAGCAGCGGCTTGCTCGCGGCATACACCTCACCGCTCGCACGCTCGCTCGACGGGCACACCGGCGCGGTCTACGACGTCATGTTCTCCCGCGACGGACGGCTGCTCGCGTCGGCGAGCAACGACCGCACGGTTCGCGTGTGGCAGCGCACCGATGGTGCGGTGAAGCCCTTCCGCGAGGTGGCCCGGTTGGGCGGCTTCGGGTCGTTCGTCACCTCGGTGGATTTCGATCGCTCCGGCCGGCTGCTCGCCGCGGCGAGCGGCGACGGCACGGTCCGGCTGTGGAACGTCGCCGATCCCGGGTCTCCTCGGGAGATCGCGACACTGAGGCCCGGCAGCGGCGCGGCGTATCTCACGCGCTTCAGTCCCAGCGGCGCTCACCTGGCGGCCTCGTCCGACGACGGAACGGTCACCGTGTACCGCGTCGACGGCGACCGTCCGCCGACGCAGACCGCGGTCCTGCGCGGCCACACCCGCGCGGTCCGCTCGCTCGCGTTCAACTCCGCGGGCACGGTGCTGGCGACCGGCGGGGAAGACCAGACGGTACGGCTCTGGACGGCCGCCGACACCGACACCCCGCGGCCCGCGGGCGAACCGTTGCGCGGATTCCCCAGCATCACCCACGCGCTGGCCTTCACCCGCGGTGACTCGGTGCTTGCCGTCACCGGCGACAGCGCCAACGTGCAGTTGTGGAACGTCACCGACCCGGCGGCGCCCCGGCCGGACACCACGTCGCTGGCCGGCGTCACCGGCGGCTCGTGGTCCATCGCCGCCAACCCGGTGCGCCCGCTGCTGGCCCGCGCCGGGACCGACGGGATCGTGCATGTCTGGAACACCACGTCGATCTCCGATCCGTTGCCGCTCTGGGAGCTGCAGCGATCGGCCGCACCCGGAGCGGTGCGCATGGTCAGCACCGTGTTCAGCCCCGACGGTCAGGAACTCGCCGTCGGGCGGTCGGATGGCGAGGTGGACCTCTGGACCCTGCCGCCGGGCCTGCTCCCGGACCGCGGCGCACTGATCAGCGGCGTGGACATGGACGCGTCGGGCCGCCGGCTGGTGACGGTCGGTTCCGACGCCCGGCTGAACGTCTGGACCCGGGACGACGGGCAGTGGCACCAGCGCGGCGGTGTCGACATCGATCGCCGGGCCAACAACCGGCCCAGCGTCGCGGTGACCACCGACGGGATGCTCGCCGCGACGGCCAACAACAACGGCGGCCTGGTGGAACTGTGGGATCTCGGCGATCCCGATCGCCCGCGCCGGGTGGGCGAACTCCGAGTCGGGACCCGATACACCAATGCGCTCGCCTTCGCTCCCGGCACGCGTGAACTCGCCGCCGGGATCGACGACCGGCGCGTGCAACGTTGGGATCTGACCGATCCGGCGGCGCCGCGACCGGTCGGCGATCCGCTCGGCGGGCCGGGGGATCTCATCCGCAGTGTGAGCTATGCGGTCGACGGTTCTCGGTTAGCCGTCACCGCCGACGACGGCAACGGCTACGTCTACCGGCTCGACCGGGCCGATTCCCGACCGCTGGTGCTGCCGATGGGCGAGGAGGTGGCCGACGCGACGTTCGCCCGCGACGGCAGGTACGTGGTTCTGGCGGCCGGTGATCTGGCGGTGTGGCGGATCGACGACGGCCCGCCGACGGTGGTCAGCAGGGTCAGCGACCTGCACGCCGAGTCCATC
The DNA here is from genome assembly GCF_039531975.1 of Gordonia cholesterolivorans. Classification (NCBI taxonomy): domain Bacteria; kingdom Bacillati; phylum Actinomycetota; class Actinomycetes; order Mycobacteriales; family Gordoniaceae; genus Gordonia; species Gordonia cholesterolivorans. Next base: position 23,163 of record NZ_BAAARB010000026.1, read on the forward strand.
GGCCGATCGGGAGGCCGGCTGATGATCAGCACGGGGACGCGGGAGGTGGTGGACTTCGCCCTGGGCGCCGACGGCTCGCTCACTCAGGGGGCGGCGGTCTCTCCTGTGCTCGGCGGGTCGCGGACGGTGTCGAACTGGGTGGTGCCGACCGATGCCGGCTCGGGTCCCGGGTATCCGGTCGCCGGCGACGGCACCGGCGTCGTCTACTTGCAGACCACCGACCGCGAATCCGCGCGCCGCTGGGTGTGCAGTGCCACCGACCCGCTCTCGGGTGCGGAACGCGACCGCTATCTCGGCAGACTGTCGGCGGACGACGGCTGCCCGTGACCTATCGGGTTCAGCGCATCTTGGGTTCGCGCGCGGCGGCGTCCGACGTGATGAACGTCCGCAGCACGTCGTCCTGATCCGCCACCAGATAGCTCGGATCGGGCACGCCCCACACCTCCCGTAGGGCGTACTGTGCGGCCATCGCCGCGGCGTCGACTCCGCGCCGGGCGAACTCGACGATGCACGTCTGGTCGCGCAGCGAGCGCCAGCCCCGGTCGGTCAGCATGGCCACCCGCTGCCGGTCCTCTGGCCCGTACGGATACAGATCGCGATGCGCGACGGTCAACCGCAGGCGGGAGTTCAGCGTGTGGGTGAATACGACGGTGGGCTGCGGGCCGAACAACTCGGTCCAGAGTGCGAATACGGTGACGGGGTGGTCGTGACTCATCTGGTCGAGTTGGTCGGCCAACTCACACCGGAATCTGACCCAGACTCGATCGATCGCCGCGTCGAACGCGGCCTCGGAGAAGACGCCGGATGAACTGTCCATCGTGACCTCCTGAGCGGATGGCCCTACGGTAACAGCGGACACCGACAGATCGGGCGCGCTCAGCCGCCGATCTCGGCGCGTTCGCGCGTGGCGGTCTCGCCCGGCGCGGTGCGGGCGGACGCCTTGCGGCCCGAGACCGCGAGCACGACGCCGGCGGTCACGGCGAGCACTCCCACCACGGCTGCTGCGACGGCCGGAGCCCAGAATTCCACCGAGTTCGTCCACTCGAAGGCCGCCAGACCTGCGACGGCGCCGAGAGCCAGGGCCACGGCGAGGGCCAGGACTCCGATCACTCCGAGCCCGATCGCGAGGGCGGAGGCCCGGCGGCCGAGATCCTCGCCGATGAACCCGGCCGGGCGCTCGCCGGTGTACGGGCGCTTCCAGATGTGGAAGTCGGCGGCCTGACCCACGTGCTCCCAGCCCTGCGCTTCGCGGAACCGGAAGTAGTCGACGGGTGCGGGGACGGCGCGCCGCTCCACCGCGTACCGGACCCGGGCCGGAGCGGACTCGGTGAACCGCATTCGCAGCGGACTGAGCAGCGAGTAGTCGGTCAGCACGCGGCCGTCCGCCGCCTGGGCTTCGAGCCACAGTTCGAGATCGGCGGGCGACGGGTGCCGGAGCGCGACGAACCACGATGAGGAGCTCATGAGAACCTCCTGGGGAGAGCTGCCTGAGTAGAGCTTGCACTCCACTGTTCCGCCGGTCGGACGACCCGGTCAAGGAATTTGAGACTGAACTCACCAGGCGTCTCTTCCTGCAGTTTGGCGCCGATCCGCGGCGTCGCCGGCGATACACTCCGAGCCACTGGTGTCGAGTCGATTCGCGGAAGGGACTCCCTTGAACGAGACGATGATCATCGCCGCGGGCACGGTCGTCGCCGACGGCGTGGTCCACCGGCCGGGCTGGGTGGAGATCGCGCACGGCTTCATCACCGGTGTCGGCGCGGGGCCGCCGCCGGCCGCGGCGAGTGCGACCTTCGCCGACGGAGTGATCGTGCCGGGTTTCGTCGACATGCACGTCCACGGCGGCGGGGGATCGTCGTACACGGACGGGATCGGCGACGACGTGCGGGCCGCCGCCCGATTCCACCGGGAGCACGGAACCACGACGACGGTGACGAGCACGGTGAGCGCCGGTCGCGCCGAGCTCCGCGACATCGTCGCGCGTCTGAGCGTTCTGGTAGGCGAGGGGATCAGCGCGGGCATCCATCTCGAGGGACCCTGGATCAGCGGTGCGCGGTGCGGGGCGCACGACCCGGACGTGCTGCGCCCGCCGTCGCCGGGCGAGATCGACGAACTCCTCGAACTGGCCGACGGCGCCGTCGTGATGGTGACGCTGGCTCCCGAGCTTCCCGGCGCGATGGAGGCGATCGACCGCTTCGTGAGTGCGGGTGTCACGGTGGCCGTGGGGCACACCGACGCCACCTACGACCAGGTCCGAGAGGCGATTGCGCGGGGAGCTCGGGTCGCAACGCATCTGTTCAACGCGATGGCGCCGCTCGGCCACCGCGAACCCGGACCGCCGCTGGCCCTCATGGAGGATCCCCGCGTGGTGGTCGAGCTGGTGGCCGATGGGGTGCATCTGCATCCGGCCCTGGTGCGCGACGTGCAGCGTGCCGTCGGCTTCGACCGCGTCGCGCTCGTCACCGATGCGATGGCGGCCGCCGGCATGCCGGACGGCGCGTATCGACTGGGTGCTCTGGACGTCTCCGTCGCCGACGGCGCCGCGCGGGTCGCGCGGACCGGCGCGATCGCGGGAAGCACCGCCACCATGGCCGGATTGTTCGCGCGGACGGTCGCGGGCCTGCGCTCCGACGCCCCGGGCGTGCGAGACCGCGTCTCCGACGAGATCCTGCTCGGGGCGGTGGCCATGACCTCGGCCAACCCCGCCCGCGTTCTGGGGCGCGCTGACATCGGCGCCCTGGCATCGGGCCGCCGCGCGGATCTGGTGGTGCTCGACGCCGACCTGCGTGTGGTTCACGTTCATTCCGCACGCTGACCCCGCTGTTCGGATCTGCGGCGACGCATGCTACCCGCGAGTCGCATCGCGGGGTTTGCTCACAGTAGGGTCACAATTGACCCGGTCGGGCACTCCGGCTGGAGCCACAGACATATGGAGGTACACCAGTGATGAGTGGCAAGAAGAGCTTGATCAAGCGACTGGAGAAAGAGGTCAAGCGCCTCTCCGCCGAAGTGGTCGCGCTCCGCGACACGATGCTCGCCCGTTCTCCGATGCTGCCGAAGAAGCCTGAGACGCCCGCGCCCGCATCCAAGGCACCGACCGCCGTGAAGCCGGCGCAGCCCAAGCCCGCCGAGCCGAAGGCTGCTGAGCCCAAGTCCGCCGCGAAGCCTGCTGAGCCCAAGTCCGCCGCGAAGCCGGCGACTGCGAAGCCCGCCACCCCCAAGACCGCCGAACCCGGCGCCAAGACCACCGGCGCCACCGCCAAGCCCGCCACCGCCAAGTCCGCCACCGCCAAGTCCGGTGCTGCCAAGCCGAGCGCCGCGAAGACCGCCGCCAAGTCCGGTGCCACCAAGCCGGCTGCTTCCGCCAAGCCCGCGCCGAAGTCGGGAACCGCGTCGAAGACGGTGGCGGATCTGCGTGCCGAGGCCAAGGCGGCCGGAATCAAGGGATACTCGACGATGAAGAAGGCAGAACTCATCGCCGCTCTCGGCTGAACGCGTCGAAGTGCGGCCGTCCGACTAGGAGAACACGTGCCCATCGTCGTCAAGGGAGTCGTCTCCCGCAGCAAGAACGCGCCTACCGAACTGGTCGACATCACGATCCCGGATCCCGGACCCAATGACGTGGTGGTCAAGATCAAGACGTGCGGCGTCTGCCATACCGACCTCGCCTACGCCACCGGCGGCATCAACGACGAGTACCCGTTCCTGCTCGGACACGAGGCGGCGGGCATCGTCGAGACGGTCGGCGACGCGGTGACCCACGTCGCGGCCGGCGACTACGTGATTCTGAACTGGCGTGCCGTGTGCGGCGAGTGCCGCGCCTGCAAGCGCGGTCGGCCCTGGTACTGCTTCGACACCTTCAACGCCAGTAAGCCGATGACCCTCGCCGACGGCACCGAACTGACTCCGGCGCTGGGCATCGGCGCCTTCGCCGAGAAGACGCTCGTCCACGAGGGACAGTGCACCAAGGTCGACGAAGCCGCGGATCCAGCCGTCGCCTGCCTCCTGGGCTGCGGGGTGATGGCCGGGCTCGGCGCCGCGATGAACACCGGGGAGGTCGGTCGCGGCGATTCGGTAGCGGTGATCGGCTGCGGTGGAGTCGGCGACGCGGCGATCGCCGGGTCGCGCCTGGCCGGTGCCACGACGATCATCGCCGTCGACCGCGACCCGAGCAAGCTCGACTGGGCCAGAGAACTGGGCGCCACCCACACCATCGACGCGTCGGCGATCGACGACGTCGCCGAGGCCGTCAAGGAACTGACCGGGGGATTCGGCGCCGACGTGGTGATCGACGCCGTCGGCCGCCCCGAGACCTACCGGACGGCGTTCTACGCCCGCGATCTCGCCGGTGTCGTGGTGCTGGTCGGTGTGCCGATGCCGCAGATGCGCCTCGAGATGCCGCTGGTCGATTTCTTCAGTCACGGCGGGGCGCTCAAATCGTCCTGGTACGGCGACTGCCTGCCCGAACGCGACTTCCCGATGCTCATCGACCTGTTCCTGCAGGGCCGTCTTCCGCTCGACAAGTTCGTCACCGAGCGCATCGGCATCGACGGTGTGGACGACGCCTTCAAGGCCATGGAGGAGGGCCGCGTCCTGCGTTCGGTGGTGGAGCTGTGAGCACCGAGTCCACCGGACCCGAAGGATCGGTCCCCGCCGGTCTGCGGATCGACCGAGTCGTCACTTCCGGAACGTTCTCGCTCGACGGCGGCACCTGGGACGTCGACAACAACGTCTGGGTGGTCGGCGACGACGACCAGGCCGTCATCATCGATGCCGCGCACGACGCGGCGCCGATCCTGAAAGCCGTCGGCGACCGCGACGTGGTGGCGATCGTCCTGACCCACGCGCACAACGACCACATCGGAGTCGCCCCGGAACTCGCCGAGGCGACCGGCGCACCGATCCTGCTGCATCCGGCCGACGAGATGCTGTGGGACCGGACTCACCCGGGAGTGGCCCACGACGAACTCTCGGACGGACAGCGGATCGTGGTCGGCGGCCACGAACTCGAGGTGATCAACACGCCGGGCCATTCCCCCGGCTCGTGCGTGGTGTGGGCGCCGTCGGCGAACGTGCTCTTCAGCGGCGACACCCTGTTCCAGGGCGGACCGGGCGCCACCGGGCGTTCGTTCTCCAGTTTCGACGACATCATCGCATCCATCCGCGACCGAATCCTGGTGCTCGACCCGCAGACGCGCGTGTGCACCGGGCACGGCGACGAGACCACCGTCGGTGCCGAGGCAGGTGACCTCGACGAGTGGATTCGTCGTGGCCATTGACCGGCTGACGCGTCTTCGCCCGCCCGCGCTGAGCGGCTATCAGCGCTCCTGGCTGCGGGCCGACGTCCTCGCCGGGGCGTCGCTCGCAGCCGTCGCGATCCCGGAGGCGATGGGCTACAGTTCCATCGCCCATGTCCCGATCGGCGCCGGCTTGTACTCGCTGATCGTGCCGGCGGTGGTCTTCGCGCTGATCGGTGCGTCTCGGCTGCTGGTGGTCGGAGCGGATTCGGCCACCGCGGCGCTGCTCGCCTCGGGCATCGCGGGTCTCGGAGTGGTCGGGTTGCGGCCCGACACGGAGCAGTGGCTCGCCTGGGCCGGCCTCATCGCACTGGTGACCGGCGTGATGCTGCTGGTCGCCCGAGTTCTGCGCCTGGGCTTCCTGGGCGATTTCCTGTCGACCTCCGTGCTCGTCGGCTTCCTGGCCGGCGTCGGCGTGCTCGTGGTGACCGAGCAGATCCCCGGTATGCTCGGCGAACCGAAGCGCGACGCCGGCCACACTCTCGAGAAGTGGGCGCACGTGATCGGGGACGTCGACCGAGTGCACTGGCAGTCGATGCTGTTCGCCGCGGTGACGCTGGCCGGCCTGCTCGGCGTCCGACGGCTGCGGCCCAGCCTGCCGACGCCGATTCTGATCGTGATCGGGTCGATCGTCGCCGTGGCGGTATTCGGCCTCGATCGCTGGGTGCCGACGGTCGGGCCCGTCGACGCCGGTCCGCCGTCGATCGACTTTCCACCGATGAGCGAGGTGCTCGGGCGCCTTCCCACCGTTCTCACGGTCTCTTTCGGGTGCGTCTTGGTGATCTTGGCGCAGAGTGCGGCGACGGCACGCAGCTTCGCTCAGCGCCACGGAGATCGGATCGACGTCAACCGCGACATCCTCGGGCTGTCGGCGGCGAACGTCTCCGCGTCCCTCACCGGCTCGTTCGTGGTGAACGGCAGTCCCACCAAGACCGCGATCCTCGACCGGCAGCGCGGCCGCACTCAGGTCGCGAACATCACGACCGCCGTTGTGACGCTCGTGGTGGTGGTCGCCGCGTCCGGCCCGCTCGGTGATCTCCCGGAGGCGGTGCTGGCAGCGATCGTGTTCATGGTCGGACTCGATCTGATCGACTGGGCGGGGTTCGCGCACATCTGGCGGATCCGGCGCGTGGAGTTCGCCATCGCGGTGCTGACGACCGTGATGGTGGTGGTCTTCGGCGTGTTGACCGGCATCGTCGCCGCGATGGTGATGTCGGTGCTGCAGATCATTCACCGTCAGTACCGCCCGGAGCGGTTCGTCGTCGGGGTCGGCCGGAACGGGCAGCGCGAGTACGAGAGCGCCCGACCCGGGCATCAGACCCTGCCCGGGCTCATCGTCTTCCGTTACGACGCGGACCTCTTCTATGCCAACGTCGGACGGTTCACCGACGACGTGACCGCGCTGATCAAAGCTGCGCCCGACCCGGTGCGATGGCTGGTGCTGGACTGTTCGGCGATCTCGGACGTCGACTATTCGGCGGCGAAGGCACTGCGCGATCTCATCGACTACGTGCATTCGGTGCATGCGAGGTTCATCCTCGCCGGTGTGACCCCGGAATTGCGGGGCGCACTCGAGACCGCGCAGTTGCTCGCCGATCTGGCACCCGACAGCGTGTATCCGAGCGTCGGCTCGGCGGTTCGCGCGTTCGAGCAGTCACCGCACTGAGCCGGTCCGCGCCGAGTCGTCACGCCGCGCAGGCGCTGGACCGCCGGCCGCCCTGTCAGGATGTCGCCGACAGCGTCAGCGTGGCCGCCGCGACGATGGCCGGAGCGGCGACAGCACCGACGAAGACGTATCTGCGCCAGCCGAACTCGACTCCGTCGTCGACCAGCCGCTGATGCCAGAGCAGCGTCGCCAGCGAGGCCCACGGCGTCACCAGGGGTCCCGCGTTGACTCCGATCAGCAGTGCCGCCAAGGTGATCGGCGAGGTGGTCGCGGGTTCGAGGAGCAGGAAGCCCGGCAGATTGTTCACCAGGTTCGCGCCGACTGCGCCCGCCCCCGCGAACGCCCAGACACTCGCCGTGCCGTGTTCGGAGAGCCGACCGATGGGGTCGAGCAGGCCCGAGGCCTCGACCGCGCCCACCACCAGGAACAGGCCGCCGGCGAACAACAGAAGCGACCACGGAATCAGGCCGAACTGCAGCGCCTCGGGTCGGCGGAGGGCGAACGTCGCCGTGAGGGCGAGCGCGGCGAGGCAGGCAGGCACCCACGGTGCGGGCATCACCACCAGCAGCGGGATGAGAAGCAGGAGTATCGACGAACAGATCCGAAACAGTGTCTGATCGCCGACGTACGGGACCGGCGACGCACGGAATCGGCCGCGGAGCTCGCGTCGATGCAGCAGCCACAGGACCCCGACCGTTGCAGCCGTTGCGCACACGGCCGGCAGCCCGAGCAGGGAGACGAAGCCCGCGGCGCCGCGAACGTTCATACGGTCCAGTGCCAGCAGATTCGTCAGGTTGGAGACGGGAAGCAACAACGAAGCGGTGTTCGCGAGCCACACCGTGGTCAGCGCGAACGGTGCGGGCGCGACGCCCGCGACGCGCGCCAATGCGAGTACGACCGGTGTCAGCAGGACCGCGGTGGTGTCGAGCGACAGGAAGGCCGTGCAGACCACGGCCAAGAGGACCGTCAGCAGCCACAGGCCGAAGACCCGGCCGCGGGCCAGAACGCCGAGCCGCGCCGCGACCACTTCGAACACCCCGGCTTCCGCGGCCAGTTGCGCGACCACCGTGATCGCTACGACGAACAGCAGCACCGGCCACGCTCGGTCGAATGTCGCGGCGGCGTCCGCGGCGGGCAGAACTCCCGTCACCAGGGCCGTCGCACCGGCGAGCACCAGTGCGCCGCCGATCCACGCCATCGCCACGGATCAATGATGCCCGGCCGAACAGCGACCCGCGGGACCGGACACCGCCGGCACCGCCCCGTCACCGGTCGATTCAGTACGCCGCGCGCGGATCGTTGGTCGAGACGATCTCGGCGCCGAGCGGTACCAGGGAGATGGGGATCATCTTGAAGCTCGCGACACCCAGCGGGATGCCGATGACGGTGATGCACAGGGCGAGGCCGGTGGTGAGGTGGCCCAGCGCCAGCCAGATACCCGCGACGATGATCCAGATGACGTTGCCGACCGTCGACGCGGCGCCCGCGGTCGGCTTGCGGACCACGGTGCGTCCGAAGGGCCACAGCGCGTAGTTCGCCATGCGGAACGACGCGATACCGAAGGGGATCGTGATGATGAGGATGCAGCAGACGATGCCGGCCAGTACATAACCGATCGCCATCCACAGTCCGCACAGGACCAGCCACAACACGTTCAGTATCGTCCTCATGGCCCCATTGTCCTGCGTCGCCTACGCTTTCGGAATGGGTATTGACCCCGAACCCGGAGCCGGTCGCCGAGCGATCTGGTCGGCGGCCGCGCTCATCGTGCTCACCGTCCGAGTCCTGGCGACCATCGCGACCGTCTTCTTCACGATCGCCTGGCTGGTCGCCGCGGTGCGTTCGAGCCTGCTCAACGGCTGGCTGTGGTGGGCCGCCGGCGCGGCCATCGCCATGGCGATCAGTTGGTATCTGTACAGCTACCTGCGGGTCCGCTATCCGAGCACGAGCCGCCGGTGGGAGCCCTGAGGCCTTCCCTCCCGGCGGCTCGCGAGTGCGCTGCTGCTCAGAACTGAACCTGCGGCGGCTGCTCCTGTCCCGCCGGGGCCTGGTAGAACTCGCGGACGCGAACCCCGGCCATGCCGGAGAACAGCATCCACGGGATGGTCTGCACCGCCTGGTTCAGGCGCGAGACGGCGTCGTTGTAGTACTGGCGCGCGAACGAGAGCTTGTTCTCGGTTTCTCCGAGTTCGGTCTGCAGCGCCATGAAATTGGGCGCTGCCTGCAGCTGCGGGTAGTTCTCAGCGACAGCGAACAGCCGGCCGAGGGCTCCGCTCATCTGCGCCTCAGCGGCGGCCTTGTCGGCCACTGACGCCCCCTGCGCCGCCTGCTGCATGTGAGCGCGGGCCTCGGTCACCGCCTCCAGCACGCCCGACTCGTGGGCCGCGTACCCCTTCACCGTGTTCACCAGGTTGGGGATCAGATCGGCGCGCCGAGTGAGTTGGACGTCGATACCGCCGAGCGCTTCCTGAGCGGTGATGTCCGCCTTGCGGAGTTTGTTGAAGCCGACCATCGCGAAGACGGCCAGCAGGACGAGCAGGACAACGATGACGATCAGTGCCCAGATCACGATTGGTGCCTCTTTCTATTAAGGGACGTGCACAGAGAATGGCATGGAGGGACGGTCGGCCGCGACGGGCTCACCACGAACCGCCTCCTCCGCCACCGCCTCCTCCGCCGCCGAAGCCGCCGCCGAATCCTCCGCCGCCGCCTGAGGACGACTGCGACGAGCTGTACGCAGACAGGGACGACGAGAGGCTCGATTCGAAGCTGTCCATGCCGGAGCCGGCGCCGCCGAACAGGGCATGCGAGCTGCCGATGTAGAAGCCGGGGAACCAGATCGGGTCGGGCGGTTCCTGCCCGGTCGCATAGCGATACTTGGCGGCCCACGCGTCGGCGCAGTCGAAGGCCATCGCGTACGGAATGTAGCTGGTGAAGAGGTCCTTGCGGGCGGAGAAGTCGAGTCGTTCCCGGTTCGACGTCGTCGACAGGAGCCGCTCGAAACCGCCGGCCCGCGACCACACCTCACGGCCCAGCCGCGTACGCCGGGTGCCGACCCCCGCCACGTAGAGTCCGGCGCCGCCGACCGCGAACGCTGCGAACGGCAGCGCCATGATCGTGCCCGGGAGGAGTTGGAAGATCATCAACACGGCTGCGACGACCACCGCCGCCGCCACGACCACGCGCCCAGCGAGCTCCGAGCGGCTGACCCGCAGCGCTCCGCTCCCGGTGCCCCAGTTGGCGGTCGCGGCGTCCATCTCCTTGGTCGCCGTGGACAGCCGCAGTCCGGCGTTCTTGGATCCGTCGGCGGTGAAGGTCGAGCCCTCGTGCGACAGGCCCAGTGCCGCGACCACCGCGTTGGCGGCGGGATCGAGTGAGGCGAACCGCTCCGGCGTGAGCTGCGAGATGACGGTCCAGTCCTTGTTCGACGTCCGGTCGAGCCGGACGTGTCCCTGCTCGGCGAGGTGGAAGAGGGTGGAGACCAGCGCCTTCTTGGGCATGTCCTCGTATGCGACGTAGTAGGTCTGGACCGGTCCGAGCTCGCGGCTCTGATTCTGCGGGTCGGCCGGCGGCTCGTACATGACCGGCAGCAGCGGCGCGTGCTCCCGGCTGCGCCACATCCAGTAGAAGCCCCCGGCGAACGTCAGAAGCGAGAGCAGAACGATGACGATCGGCATGGCCTTCGAGGTGCCCAGAATCGGGTCCATCGACACCGACCACGGCAACTGTGCGCGGCCGGGACCGGGGAAGGGCAGGTCGGCCTTCACCGCGACGCCGACGTTCGGTTCCAGCGGGCCGGTGGTGACCACTCGCGTGGCCGGGTCCGGTTCCGACACCTGGCACGCGGTTCCGTTGTTGGTGCTGCACGCGAACGACGTCGGCGCCTCGGGGAAGTGGACGGTGCTGGTGGAGCGCTCCATCCGCATCCGCCAGCCGTTGCCCACCACGCGCCAGATGAAGCGGCCCGGGTCGCCGTCCGCGATGGTGTCTGCGATCCGGTACGACACCCGGTACACGTGCTCGCCGGGCGAGACGAGGGTGTCGGCGTCGCCGATCCGTGCCGTCTCGAACTTGCCGCCCTCCTCGGAACCCAGCTCGAACGGAACCGCCTGCCCGTCCATCGTGATCCGGATGTCGCGGGGTTCGTAACGCACGCCCTTGTTCTCCGGGTCCGCGTCGGAGACATCCCAGAATTGGAAGATCCCGTGCTTGCCCTCCGGCAGATCGACCGTCAGCGTCTCGTCCACGGCCAGTTCGCCGTCGCGCGCGAGGGCGTAGTCGGCGCGGTAATCGGTGATCACGGCCGTGTCGACGGTCTCGTCGCCCGACGACGCCGAGTTCGCGACCAGCGGCCAGAAGACGCCGATCACGGTGGCGATGAGCGCCACCAGCGACAGCAGGAATCGTTTCATGCGGCGATCCTATGCGCCGCCGGCCGAGTTCTCTGTTCGATGAATGACTCGGCCGGCGACGCCCAGGATTACCGCGACGGCATCACTGTGCCGCGCGCACTCCCGCCTCGATCGCCGCACCGGTGTCGGCGTCGATGTTCCGCCAGTACTCGAAAGCCCTGGACAGGACCGGCTCGGAGACACCGTCGAGCAGGTGACCGACCACGTTGTCGACCAACCGGCTTCGCGCGGCGTCGTCCATCACGTCGCGGACGAGTGTTCCGGGCTGCGTCACATCGTCATCCTCCGGGTGATCGACGTAGGCGCTGCGCACGATCTCACCGTCGGCCGCCCACTGCGGTTCGGCCTGTCCGGGGTACACCGCGGCCGGACCGCCCTTCGAGTTGGGCGCGTACACGGGGTCGGTGACCGGATCGATCCGCATCGCCCCGTCCTTCGAGTAACTGCGCACCTCGTTGCGCGGACGGTTGACAGGGATCTGCTTGTAGTTGGCTCCCAGCCGTGCGCGGTGTGCGTCCGAGTACGAGAAGACCCGGCCCAGGAGCATCCGGTCGGGGCTGAAACCGATTCCCGGGACCACGTTGCTCGGCTCGAAGGCCGCCTGCTCGATCTGCGCGTGATTGTCCGTCGGATTGGTGTGCAGGGTCATCTTCCCGACCTCGTGCAGCGGATAGTCGCCGTGCGGCCACACCTTCGTCAGATCGAACGGATTGAAGCGGTAGCCCGCGGCGTCGTCGAACGGCATCAGCTGCACCTTCAACGTCCACGTGGGATGATCGCCGCGATCGATCGACTCGTACAGATCCCGCATGTGGTAGTCGCTGTCCTGCCCGGCGAGCCGGTCGGCCTCCTCCTGGGTCAGGAACTCGATGCCCTGATCGGTGATGAAGTGGTACTTCACCCAGTGCTTGACGCCCTCGGCGTTGACCCACAGGTACGTGTGGGAGCTGTAGCCGTTCATGTGCCGCCAGGTGCGCGGGATGCCGCGATCGCCCATCAGCCAGGTGACCTGGTGTGAGGACTCGGGCGACAGCGTCCAGAAATCCCACTGCATGTCGTGGTCGCGGAGATTGTTGTCGGCACGCCGCTTCTGCGACCGGATGAAGTGCTGGAACTTCATCGGGTCCTTGATGAAGAACACCGGCGTGTTGTTGCCGACCATGTCGTACACACCCTCGTCGGTGTAGAACTTCAGGGCGAATCCGCGGGGGTCGCGCCAGGTGTCGGGGCTGCCCCGCTCGCCCGCGACGGTGGAGAAGCGCGCGACCATCTCGGTCTTCACTCCCGGCTGGAACAGCGAAGCGCAGGTGTAGGGCGAGACGTCGGCGGTGGTCTCGAAAGTGCCGAACGCGCCGCTTCCCTTGGCGTGGGGCTGGCGCTCGGGGATGCGTTCACGATTGAACTGGGCCATCTGCTCGAGCAGATAGTGGTCGTGCAGAACGATCGGCCCTCCGGGGCCGACGGTGAGCGAGTGCTCATCGCTGCCGGCCGGAGCGCCGGAGTCGGTAGTCGTGTAGTTGGTGGTCTCCTCGGACATATCACCCTCCCAGGAAGGTTGAGTGCGGGCTGTACGGGGCTCGGCGCCTGCCGAGGCCCCGCCTTCGACACTATCGCCCGTCCGGCAGACGTGCCCGACAAACGGACATCGGTCGCCGCGTGGCGTCCGCTATCGGCGGCGCTGCCGCGAGATGAACTCAGCGGCCGCGCCCACAGCCCGCTCCGACTCGGGGGAGAAGTACGGGAACATCTGGAAGACATGCCCCTGACCAGGCCACTCCTGCAGCTCCGACAGTCCACCGGCGTCGAGCAGCCTGCGGTGGACGGTGCGGGCGTCGTCGGCCATGATCTCTCGCGCGCCCACCTGGATGAGGGTCGGCGGCAGGTCCATCGCGGGGGAGAGCTTGATCCGCATCCGCGGATGGTCGGGATCGGCGCCCGCGGTGTAGAGACCGAGGAAGGTCACCGCCGCGCCGACGTCGATGATCGGGTCTCGGACGCCGCGGTCGGCCAGATCTCGTGCGAGCTGGAAAGTGGGGTCGTACAGCGGCGAGAACAGTGCCATCGCCCGCGGTTGCGGCACGCCGTCGGAGTGATTGGCGGCCAGGAGGTCGAGCGCCAGGTGGCCACCGGCCGAGTCGCCGGCCACGATGATCTGCCCGGCGTCGAACCCCTGATCGAGCAGCCAGCGGTATCCGCGGACGGTGTCGTCGCCGCCGCTGGGCCAACGATGCTCCGGACCCAACCGGTAGTCGAGGCTGAACGCGCCGATCCCCGCGCGCCCGGCGAGCCGTGCGACCAGCCCGCGATGGGTGCGCGCCGAGCAGATCACGTATCCGCTTCCGTGCAGGTAATAGAGAATCGTGTCGTCGGTCGACGGTGCCGGGACGTCGGCTCGCCCGCGCCCGTGAACCCACTCGCCGCGGACCTGCCCGGAGTCGGTGAGTTCGCGGACCGGGGTGATGCGGGTGCCGCGCGGAACCGGGCTCAGCAGCGACAGGCCGCGGTTGACGCCCGGGCGGGTCATCGTCAGGAGCCGCGGACTGGCCAGGACACTCCGCCCCGCCGCGGCCATCAGCGGCCGCGAGGCGAACGTCGACCTCGAGAAGGCGCGGGCACGCAGTGACGCGCGACTTTCACCCGCGTGTGACGTGGTGTACACAGTGGGACTGTATCCACTTTTTGCCTCAGCCGGGCCCGAGTGGAATACTTGAAGTACTGCGCTTTGCGTCGAGGGGTCACCCCCTGCGACCTGAGCGGGCCAGCAATGAAGCTGAATCCCCGGGCGGTGCGCTGGTTCGCACTGACCTCTGACCCGGGACTCTCTCCAGTACGTATCAGTACGCAGCGTCGCGTGCGGAGTAGGCAGATTCATGAAGCACTTGCCGGGGCCCGTCGGGCTCTACGATCCGATCAACGAGCATGACGCGTGCGGCGTCGCGTTCGTCGTCGACATGCACGGTCGCCGCAGCCGCGACATCGTCGAGAAGGCCATCACCGCCCTGGTGAACCTCGAGCATCGCGGTGCGGCCGGTGCCGAGCCCAACACGGGCGACGGCGCGGGCATCATGATTCAGGTCCCCGACCGCTTCCTGCGCGAGGTGGTGGACTTCGACCTCCCCGCCGAGGGCTCGTACGCCACCGGCATCGCCTTCCTGCCCCAGTCGGCCGGCGACGCCGCCGAGGCGGTCGAGGGCGTCGAGGAGATCATCGCCGCGGAGGGGCTCACTCTCCTCGGATGGCGCGACGTGCCGGTGGACGAGAGCTCGCTCGGCGCACTGGCGCGCGATGCGATGCCGACCTTCCGGCAGGTCTTCCTCGCGCTCGCCGGGAGCGAGGCGAGCGGGCGCACACCGTCCAGCGCGGAGATCATGGAACTCGAGCGCAAGGCCTACGTGGTCCGCAAGCGCGTCCAGTACGAGCTCGGCGAGAAGGGCGCCGGCCAGGACGGCCCCGGCCGCGACACCGTCTACTTCCCGAGCCTGTCGGGGCAGACGTTCGTCTACAAGGGCATGCTGACCACGCCTCAGCTGCGCGACTTCTACCTGGACCTGCAGGACGAGCGTGTGGAGAGCGCGCTCGGCATGGTCCACAGCCGCTTCTCGACGAACACCTTCCCGTCGTGGCCTCTCGCCCACCCGTTCCGCCGAGTCGCGCACAACGGCGAGATCAACACCGTCAGCGGTAACGAGAACTGGATGCGCGCCCGCGAGTCGCTCATCAAGACCGACGTCTTCGGCGACAGCCTCGACAAGGTGTTCCCGGTCTGCACTCCCGGCGCGTCGGACACCGCACGGTTCGACGAGGTCCTCGAGCTGCTGCACCTGGGCGGACGCACCCTGCCGCACGCCGTGCTGATGATGGTCCCGGAGGCCTGGGAGCGCAGCGAGGACATGAAGCCCGAGCATCGGGCGTTCTACGAGTACCACTCGGCACTGATGGAGGCATGGGACGGACCGGCGTCGGTCTGCTTCACCGACGGCACTGTCATCGGCGCCGTCCTGGACCGGAACGGACTGCGTCCGTCCCGCATCTGGGTCACCAAGGACGGGCTCGTGGTTCTGGGGTCGGAGGTCGGCGTCCTCGACATCGACCCCGCCGATGTGGTCGCCAAGCAGCGACTCCAGCCCGGAAAGATGTTCCTGGTCGACACCGCGCAGGGCCGCATCGTCGCCGACGAGGAGATCAAGGACTCGCTGGCCGGCGAGCAGCCGTACCAGGAGTGGCTCGACGCCAACCAGGTCGCACTGTCCGACCTGCCCGCGCCGCCGCACAAGCACATGGCGCACGATCGCGTGACGCTGCGTCAGCAGATGTTCGGCTACACCACCGAGGATCTGAAGCTGCTCATCTCGCCGATGGCCGCGACGGGCGGCGAGGCGCTGGGCTCGATGGGCACCGACACCCCGGTCGCCGTCCTGTCGAACCGGCCGCGGATGCTCTTCGATTACTTCCAGCAGCTGTTCGCCCAGGTCACGAACCCGCCGCTCGACGCCATCCGCGAGGAGGTGGTCACCAGCCTCGGCGGCCGCATCGGCGGTGAGCGCGATCTGCTGAACCCGGCCGCGGGTTCGGCCAAGCAGATCGTGCTGAGCCAGCCGATTCTCGACAACGACGATCTGGCGCGGCTCGTGGAGATCGACCCGGCCACCGGCTTCCCCTCCGTGCACATCCACGGTCTGTACCCGGTCGCCGAGGGCGGCGAAGGTCTGCGTCGGGCACTCGACGGAGTCCGCAGCAAGGTGTCGGCGGCCATCGCCGACGGCGCCCGCATCATCGTGCTCTCCGACCGCGAGTCGGACGAGACCCTCGCGCCGATCCCGTCGCTGCTGCTGACCGCGGCGGTTCATCACCACATGGTGCGTGAGCGGACCCGGACCCGGGCCAGCCTCATCATCGAGTCGGGCGACGCCCGCGAGGTGCACCACATGGCGCTGCTCGTCGGCTTCGGCGCCAGCGGCATCAACCCCTACATGGCCTTCGAGACCATCGAGGACATGCTCGAGTCGGGCAGCCTCGACGTCCCGGGGACCGAGGACATGAGCCACGAGGCCACCTTCGCCGTCGCGCGCGCCAACTACATCAAGGCGGCGGGCAAGGGCGTCCTGAAGGTGATGAGCAAGATGGGCATCTCGACGGTGCCGTCGTACACCGGCGCTCAGCTGTTCCAGGTCATCGGCTTGGGGCAGGAGGTCGTCGACGAGTTCTTCACGGGTCTGAACAGCCAGCTCGACGGCATCGGGCTCGACGAGATCGCCGACGAGGTGGCCCAGCGTCACGCTCTCGCGTTCACCAAGCGTCCCGCCGAGCGCGCTCATCGCGAACTCGAGGTCGGTGGCGAGTACCAGTGGCGCCGCGAGGGCGAGTACCACCTGTTCAACCCGGACACGGTGTTCAAGCTTCAGCACTCCACCCGCACCGGTCAGTACTCGGTGTTCAAGGAGTACACCAAGCTGGTCGACGACCAGGCCGCCAAGCTGGGCACACTGCGCGGTCTGTTCGACTTCAACTTCGGCGACCGCGACCCGATCCCGATCGACAAGGTGGAGCCGGCCAGCGAGATCGTCAAGCGTTTCTCGACGGGCGCGATGAGCTACGGCTCCATCTCGGCGGAGGCGCACGAGACGCTCGCGATCGCGATGAACCGTCTGGGTGGCCGGTCGAACTCGGGTGAGGGCGGCGAGGACCCGCGCCGCTTCGTCCACGACGAGAACGGCGACTGGCGCCGCAGTGCGATCAAGCAGGTCGCCTCCGGCCGCTTCGGTGTCACCAGCCACTACCTGAGCAACTGCACCGACATCCAGATCAAGATGGCGCAGGGCGCCAAGCCAGGCGAGGGCGGCCAGCTGCCTCCGCACAAGGTGTACCCGTGGGTCGCCGAGGTGCGCGGCAGCACGCCCGGCGTCGGCCTCATCTCGCCGCCGCCGCACCACGACATCTACTCGATCGAGGATCTCGCTCAGCTGATCCACGACTTGAAGAACGCGAATCCGCAGGCCCGGATCCACGTGAAGCTGGTGTCGGAACTGGGTGTGGGCACCGTCGCCGCGGGCGTCTCCAAGGCGCACGCCGACGTCGTCCTGATCTCCGGACACGACGGCGGCACCGGTGCGAGCCCGCTGACCTCGCTGAAGCACGCCGGCGCCCCGTGGGAGATCGGCTTGGCCGAGACCCAGCAGACACTGCTGCTCAACGGTCTGCGCGACCGCATCGTGGTGCAGGTCGACGGTCAGCTGAAGACGGGCCGCGACGTGATGATCGCCGCCCTGCTCGGTGGTGAGGAGTTCGGTTTCGCGACCGCTCCGCTGGTGGTCTCGGGCTGCATCATGATGCGCGTGTGCCACCTCGACACCTGCCCGGTGGGCGTCGCCACGCAGAACCCGCTGCTGCGTGAGCGGTTCTCCGGCAAGCCGGAGTTCGTCGAGAACTTCATGCTCTACGTCGCCGAGGAGGTGCGCGAACTGCTCGCGCGCCTGGGCTTCCGCACCCTGCAGGAGGCCGTCGGACGGTTCGAGGCGCTCGATACGCGCAAGGCGCTCGAACACTGGAAGAACCACAAGGCCGGCAAGCTCGACCTGACGCCGATTCTGACGATGCCCGAGTCGCCGTTCATGAACCAGGACCTGTACTGCTCCGGCACTCAGGACCACGGCTTGGACAAGGCCCTCGACAACGAGCTGATCGAGAAGGCCCGGGCCGCGATCGAGTCCGGCACCCGCGTCACGCTGGCGTCCCCGATCAGCAACGTGAACCGGACGGTCGGAACCATGCTGGGCCACGAGGTCACCAAGGCCTACGGTGCCCAGGGACTGCCGGAGGGGACGATCTCCATCGACTTCACCGGTTCGGCGGGCAACAGCTTCGGCGCCTTCGTCCCGCGCGGTATCACCATGCGCATCGAGGGCGACGCGAACGACTTCGTCGGCAAGGGGCTCTCGGGCGGCAAGATCGTCGTTCGGCCGCCGCGCAACGCGCCCGCCGAATTCGTGGCCGAGGACAACATCATCGGCGGCAACGTGATCGCATTCGGCGGCACGGCGGGCAAGATCTTCCTGCGCGGTGTGGTCGGCGAGCGGTTCTGTGTCCGCAACTCGGGTGTCCAGGCGGTCGTCGAAGGCGTCGGCGACCACGGATGCGAGTACATGACCGGCGGTACCGCCGTGATTCTGGGACGTACCGGACGGAACTTCGCGGCGGGCATGTCCGGCGGCGTCGCATACGTCTACAACCCGCACGGTGAGTTCGAGGCCGACCTGAACACCGAACTGGTGGAGCTCGAAGAGCTCGACGCCGACGATCTGACCGTGCTGTCGGGCCTGCTCACCGAGCATCGCGACGAGACCGGTTCGCCGGTCGCCGCGGCGATCCTCGACGACTGGGACGTCGCCCGCGGGCACTTCGTGAAGGTGATGCCCCGCGATTACAAGAAGGTGCTCGTCGCCATCGACGCCGCCGAGCGCTCCGGACGAGATGTGAACGAAGCGATCATGGAGGCGGCACGTGGCTGATCCGAGAGGTTTTCTCAAGCACCCCGAGCGGGAGACGCCGGTCCGCCGGCCCGTCGAACTGCGGCTGCTCGACTGGAAAGAGGTGTACACCGAGTTCGACAAGGGCACCCTGCAGACGCAGGCGAGCCGCTGTATGGACTGCGGAATTCCGTTCTGCCACAACGGATGCCCGCTCGGTAACCTGATCCCCGAGTGGAACGATCTGGTGTACCGCGACCAGTGGGACGCAGGCATGGACAGACTCCACGCCACCAACAACTTCCCCGAGTTCACCGGGCGGCTGTGTCCGGCGCCCTGCGAGGCGTCGTGCGTGCTGGGCATCAATCAGCCCGCCGTGACCATCAAGCAGGTCGAGGTGGAGTTGATCGAGAAGGCCTGGGGCGACGGGACGGTGACTCCGGTGATCCCCACGCAGCGCACGGGCAAGAAGGTGGCCGTGGTCGGTTCGGGACCCGCCGGACTGGCGGCCGCACAGCAGCTCACGCGTGCCGGCCACGATGTGACCGTCTTCGAGCGCGCGGACCGTATCGGCGGTCTCCTCCGATACGGGATTCCCGAGTTCAAGATGGAGAAGCGGTTCATCGACCGCCGGCTCGAGCAGATGGAGGCCGAAGGCACCGTCTTCCGTACCGGAGTCAACGTCGGTGTCGACGTCACGGTGGAGCAACTCCGCGGCGACTTCGATGCGGTGGTCCTGGCCAACGGTTCCACCATCGGCCGTGACCTCCCGATTCCGGGACGCGAGCTCGACGGCATCCATCAGGCGATGGAGTTCCTGCCGCAGGCCAACCGCGTCCAGCACGGTGACGTGGTGGACGGCCAGATCACGGCGGAGGGCAAGCACGTCGTGATCATCGGCGGCGGCGACACCGGCGCGGACTGCCTCGGCACCTCGCTGCGCCAGGGTGCCGCACAGGTGCACCAGTTCGAGATCATGCCCAAGCCGCCGATCGAGCGTGCCGAATCGACTCCGTGGCCGACGTACCCGCTGATGTACCGGGTCTCGTCCGCTCACGAAGAGGGCGGCGAGCGCGTGTACAGCGTGAACACCGAGGAGTTCGTCGGAGAGAACGGCAAGGTCACCGCGCTCAAGGCCCACGAGGTCAAGATGACCGGCGGCCGCTTCGAGAAGGTGGAGGGCACGGACTTCGAATTGAAGGCGGACCTGGTGCTGCTCGCGATGGGCTTCGTCGGCCCGGAGCGCGGCGATCTGCTCGACAAGCTCGGAGCCACCTACGACGCTCGAGGCAACGTGGCCCGCGGAGGCGATTTCGGTGCCGTCGGACTCCCCGGCGTGTTCGTCGCGGGCGATGCCGGACGCGGACAGTCGCTGATCGTCTGGGCGATCGCCGAGGGACGGTCCGCCGCCGCCGGCGCCGACGCGTACCTGATGGGTTCCACCCAGCTCCCGTCGCCGATCCTCCCGACGACGGTCGCGCAGCGGTAGCGACGCGGGGCCGGTCAGGAATCGTCGAGCTTCCCCACTCTCATCGAACCTCTCCCAGGCTCATCGAGTAAGCGGAGGAGCGAACTAGGCTCATCGAGTAAGCGGAGGAGCGAACTAGGCTCATCGAGTAAGCGGAGGAGCGAAGCGGGGGAGCGCATCGAGATTCCCCACCAAAACACCCCCACAGGGCGGTCCGGCCGAAAGCCGGGCCGCCCTGCGCCGTTCCCACCACCACTGCGCCAAGAACTTGTCGCAGGTCACACCTGCGCCGATTTGACCTCACGTCCATCTGTGCGTAACTTATTCGGAGTCAGAGCGGCCCGGCCGCGATGACGTCCCCTTACTCTGATCGCCGCGATTTCGGTCGTGGTGTTCTTGTGCGGGGTCGGCCGAATCGGGTCTGAAAGCTTCGACTATCAGTGAGTCCTGTGAGGGATCACTGATTGGTGGGTGTCTGGAGGATTGTGTTAGGCTGGTGAGGTTGCTCCGGAGACGGGGTGGCTGACAGTTAATTGCAGATGTCTGCTGGTGTTCGGCCCTTGTTTGTGGGGGTTGGTTCTGGTGGGTGTGTGTTCTTTGAGAACTCGATAGTGTGTTTTGGATTTCTTGTGCCACTATTTTTTGTTTT
>NZ_BAAARB010000027.1:0-39595 GCF_039531975.1 Gordonia cholesterolivorans
CATCGGATTCAGTCTCAGCAGAGAAGGACACCCCCCACACTCTGACTGCGACCACCGACAAGCGTGAGACGTCAACGATGTCCCGACGACACGACGTCAAGCATGTCCCGAGCCCTTACACGTCACACGTCGGCAACCCACCGGTGGCGGGTGGAGCCGTCGTGCTGGTACTCCGTCTCCAACTCTTGAAAGAACTCAGTGATGTACATGCTGGAGCGATACGGGAAGTACCGAACTTCGTCGACGTTCTGGGCATCGTCGCGTCCGAGGTTGCCCACGACGAGGTTTCCAAGAGCTTCGAGGTTGCGGCGACGGAACTTCACATGGGCATTGTTGCAAGCGACGCCGACGAATGCCCACACCTCGCGCGACCCTGCGGGCGATGCCCGATCAAGACCGAGGCGTTCGACTACCAGTTCGTCGGACCATCCGGGTAGCGTGTCGCAAGGGTCGGTTCCGAACTCGGCGGCCATGCCGTCGGCGGCAGGGAGATTGCACGCCCTGGTGGTTCTCGATCAATTTCCCACGGTGTATAGCGTGGACTTGCGGCGTTGAAGGTGTGCTGCAGGAGGATTTCCATCAGTGAGTTGAGTTGCCCGACTCCTTTGAGCCCGTGGCGTCGGTATGACTCATTCGCCTCGTAGACATCTGCGCGGCACATGTGCTGATCCGCCTCAAGCGTTCCGCGGTAGAGTGAGGGCATTCTCGAAGCCACTGACGAGCGCGAGTCAGATCTGTTGCCGGAGTGTCCTGTCTGCACGTAGCTCCTTCAAGGTGGGCGCCATTCAAGTGGCTCCTCGCCGAATCCCAGGTCAGGCAACAGGCTGTTTGATCGGATTGTGGACCACTGCTCGCGTACCAGGTTGCGCGCCGAGCTGAGATCGCCGTCGTTGGAATCCTCAGAGTAGAGCGATTCTGTCGCGAACTCGGCGGCCCCGCCGGTGTAGACCTCCCAAATCGCGACGGCTAGCGCGTGTGGAGTCACTGCTCTGAACGTGCGGCTCGTGCTAAGAATTCTCGCAATGGAGATCGTGAGATCTGGATTGGCAAGTTGAAGCCGCCGGCGGTGGTAATCGATAGGAGGCGGGCCGGTGAGCAGTTCCCGGGTCTGGTTCTCGATCTGATCCAGGGTGTCGGTCCAATCGCCGCTGCGCTTGATCTGGCGGATGAGTAGTGGTGGGTAGCGCGAGAATTCGTGAGGCAGTCCTAGCGCGAAAGCGATATGGCCCCAAGGTCTCGCGGTCCCAGACCGTGCAAGGAGCATGGAAAGGACGGCGCGATCCTTCGCAGTCGTGTAGTCGCGGAATCCCGTCCAGTGAACTTGAGGTATCGACGAGAGAGGAATGTGGTTGCCCGGGATCTCGTGGGCCGTCGGATAACGGGCACACCCACTAGCAACTCGAAACGTCAGTTGTGCCGTCGGCGATAGCTTTTCGGCGAGCGGGGTGATGGCGAGGTGGCCGATAACCGCATTCGTCCGACTACGGGGCAAATCTCGGCCGTCCCTGAGAAGCCAGGTTCCTGGAGTAAGGACGCTCTGCTCTACGGCGAGCGAATGAGCCGCATGAACGTCCTCCTCGCAGAGGATGGACTTTACCTTGAGGAGTTGCTCGAGGCACGCGGCGTCAGGGTCGCTTGCTGCTTGACAGCTCATAATGGGCTTGCCCAGCGTCAGAGCCGCGTCGAAGTATTCGCGTGTACTGAACCGCTGACCGCCAAAGCTGTTCGTCGAAGGCTCTGATGCACCGCGTGCGAGTTCGAGAATCCAAACCTGAGCTTCAACGATCTCGGGGGCAACCCTACGGAACTCGACGTCGCGCAAGTCGTGGCCGCAGTATGCGTGTCGAGTTCTTGGTGTTCGGGGGCGATTGTCGCGCTGCGGACAGGCCCAGTTGGGGTCGGTGCTATTGGGCCAACTCGTGCCCGCCCACGGCGTCTCGGCGCACCGAGGGCAGTTGGTAGGCATCAAGATCGCATGTTCGACACAGACGCGGTGTAGCGGCAGTGACCATGTCGAGTTCCAGTATCCTTGCTGAGCAAGGCATTCGGGACAGTAGGAAGGGTCGAGGGGCATCGATTCCGAAGACTTACCGTACCGTTCCCAGTGCGTGCGAAATGCGGAAACAGCCTCGGATATGAGTCCTGCCCGGAGGTATCGGGCTCGTTCGTCCGGTAGCCCCACCGTATCCACAATCAAATCACTGTGCTCAGCGATATGCGCAGAGACTCGTGTGGGGGACCAGGCACTCGTTGGAATCCCGAGTTCTCGGAGTAGCGCGCGTGCGGTGAGTCCGTAGCGGTGGCCGAAACGGCGCAGCCAACTCGGTGCGGTCTCATCGTCCCTGGGGGCGACGAGTATGGGAAGCCGCCGCGGGTTGTACCCGTCTGGTATCGCAATTGCGGAGGGTAGTTGCTCCGCGTCGGTTCTCTCACCTCTTGGGAGTGGTGAGCCGCTGAGCGGCATTGTCAACGACGACCTCCTCCAGGATGCTCGCAGTAATTTGCTCGGTGCCCGTCTTAATAGCCAGATAGGCGGCCCGATCGAGCAGGTTCGTCAGTGAACCGATGTGCCCTTGCGTTCGGCGGAAGAGTTCCTTGCCGAAATCGGATAGTGTCCCAGGCGTTTGCGCGGCGAGCATTAGGTGCAATTCGAGGGCGTTGAGAAGCGAGATCCAGGCGACGTTGCTGGCATCGGAGTCGGTGTTGAACGGCGCGACGCGTGCACGTGTGGCACGGCGGGCAGTCTGTGCGTACACGGCACCGTCATCGCCTCCCAGGCCCTCGTCGAAGAACTTCTTCTCTGTGAGGCGTACACCGACGTAAATGAACGTGACCGCCATTTCGTTGGCCAAGCCCTTCAGATGATTGCTTACTTCGCGACCGTGACGGTCTCGAAAGTCGATGAAGTGAAGGTCATCGATGACAATTATCTGAGTCTCGCAGCTCCGTACGCAGTCGACCGCGAGCGCACCCAAACCAGAAGTATTCGCACCAGCTACCCCCAGATGGCCATAGAAGGCGAGGATCTTTCTGTTCAGGCCCTTGAGGGTGATTCCAGCATCGAGCGGGATGAAGGCGACCGGAATACGCTGATCGCCTGCGGCGGTCTCGCTGCTGAGGCGGCGAATTGCAGTTCGATGGAACTGCCTTGCGTAGCGGATGGCGATGGTGGTCTTACCGAGACCTGGCGGGGCGTCGATCACGACCGATCCGCGGAGGCGGTCGCCATCGCGACGGTTGGACGCCATGACTTGATCGATGACAGCGAAGGCGTGCGTGAGTTGAGCTGTCTTGACAGTCGGGAGGTTGGCATTCCATACAAAGCGAGCTTCGTTGTAGTCTTCGCGCTCGTCGTCGCTGAGCGCTGCGATCTGTCCCTTCGTGAGGAGTTCCAGGCTCGCGCGCGGCGGCGAATGCACGAAGTCGTGCCAGCCCACTTTTGACGCCAGGTTGTAGCGATGCGGTTGATTGTTTCGAAGCCATAGTGCCCATGGGTTACTCATTCGTCGAATACCTCATAGCTCGAATCGTCTGCACCTTGGTACTTCTCAAACACATCGAGGTCATCGTCCAAATCCCAACCTGGAGGGCGACGTTCTGCTCTCCTCGCGAGAAGGTCGATAACTCCTGGCAGTGATGCAATCTCGTCGTCAGGTTGGCCATCGCCAGTATCGCTTGCCGTGGAACGGGTGCTGGCCAGGCGTCGTGCGAGGGCGCGGTCGCGCTTGGATTTGGTGTTGCCTTTGGACCACTCATCGAGGAGGTTGCGGACGGCGTCCTGTGGGTCGACATGCCGGTTTTCGCGGACGGCCAGAAGCTTGGTGTAGTCGGCGGCGTCCGAGGAGAAGGGCTGGTCGAGTCCACCTGCGTGCTCCCAGACCAGAGGCGACCATTTGCCAGATGAGGGGTCGCGGAAGTACACGCGTCGAACATCGCCGCTGTCTATGTGGATTGGCCATTTTCTAGCCTTCGGACCACCGAAGTTGGACTTGCTATTCCGGTAAGGGTTGAGCGCCGCGCCATCGTATCGGCGCCCATCCACTTCTATGCCATAGTGCTGGATCGTGCGCCACTCCACATTGAGAAACTCGTACGCAAGGTCCGGTGAGGACGGGATGGTGAGTCCACCGGCGCGAGCCAGGCCGATCTCGTACATTTCGAGCGGTGATAGCTCGAGGCCGGGCGTCTCAGGGAGACACAAGCCTTCGTGTTTCGACCGGTGGTACACCCGAGCTGTCCACTCGCGAATTATCGACTCAAGCTCGGCGACGTAGTAGAACGCTTGACTCTCAATGTCTTCACCGCGGTGATAGACGTCGGGTCCCTTGTAGCCCGGCAGTTGCTGAAGCAGGCCGAGCCGAATGGTCTTGAAGAAGCGTTCGACAGTTGGCTTGTCTGACGCCTTCTTTACGATCGCAGGCTGAATCGAGATTCCGAGTCGCGCACAGGCGGATCTGACATGGTGCGAGAGGTAGATCTTGCCATGGTCAACAACGATTGACTCGGGTAGGCAGCCTGGGATGCTCGGAGTGGCATCGTCTGCGGTCGGGTCGTCGCGTTCGATTGCGATCGAACTAGGCACGCCGTGAAACGGCCACGCTCCGTCGTCGACCGGTTCTTGGGGCGTGACCGACTGGTGTAACACATTGGCCACGTCGATTGCCTTGGTTGAAATCGGGGTCAGGCGCAGACCGACAATGCAGCGTGTATAGAGGTCTTGCGCCACAGTGAGTTCGACCGGCACCCAACGCAGCGTGATCGGCTCCATCGCGAACACGTCGAGGCGCGTTGTGTCGAGTACGAAGTACTCTCCGGGGCGCGTGGCGCGCAAACGGCCATACGGGGCCTCCGGCCGGTCGGCGGCGATTCGCCGTGCCTTTCCGCTGCCAAATGAATAGCGACCCTTGGAGAGCTCGTCCAGCCAGCGGTAGGCGGTCGCATTGGATGGGGTGGGCGCCAGATCGGCGCCACACCGCTCGGTCAGCAGATTGTTGGCCTGGTCGATTACTATGTTTCTGCTGGGTGTGGATTCGCGTGTGTACCGATTGAGTACGTCGAGGCACGCCTCCCGCCAGAGTGGGTCGATCGGCGAGCGCTGCTTCCTTGCTTCGACGAGGCCGGCTGGTCCTGACTCTTGATACGCCTTCACCCAGCGTTTGACGGTGCGGTCAGACATGTTGTGTGCGAGAGCGACCGTTTCGGAGCTGCGACCGATAGAGTCGCCGCTGTTGTGATGCATCTCCAGTACTGCTTCGACGACGGCGAGCCGTGCGTTGTAAGTCTCTTGCTGTTTCTTCGTAAGATTCGAAAGCAGTTGTCCGGACGTCTCGCAGGGCCTGCGAGGTGCGTCGAGCGGCTGAGAAGACCTCACGAGGTGTGGAGTGCTCACCGCTCGTGTGCCGCGATCCGATTCGACTATCGACCGACTGTCGCTGATCTCGACTATGCGGACCACGGATCCGTCGATCCACACCCGATCGCCAACAGCAAGTCGATAAGTGTTGCTCATACGGCCTCGGCTCGATGGATCAAGGTGTTGTCGCCGAATGGCCGGGTGAGATCGGCCGTGAAGGTGCCCGTCCACAGAAGCTCGAGGACGATGTGTCGAGGCCGTGCAATCCGCTCGGCTGCGAGTGTGGCTTCAGCGTGCGCGATTGAGAGCTCCTCTGGAAATCGTTCGAGCACCGTCTGGAACAGGGCCGCGCGCGACTCGCGGCGAGCCTGAGAAGCGAATCTGATGTTGTTGATCAACGCCGAGTCCTCGCCGGTCCAAACCTCATAATCGGCGGAGAGGCGCTTGGACACCACCTTGGTCCACGTGAACACGGCCTTGACCTCGTCTTTCTGCGCGATTCGTGGATTCTTGACGTCCACGACCAAATATGACCCATCAGCCCGCGTCAGTAGGAGATCGGGACAGTGGCGTCGGCCGGTACCTCTGTCGTCGCCGGTGATCCAGAAAGGTTGCGCCGTGATCCAAACGACTTCGGGATCGAAGTCGGCAAGCAAGATGCGGTCGCGTTCGAGAAGGCTTTCGTAAACCACGTGGTCGGCTGTTGTACGGGTCCAAAAAAGACCTGGATAGTGGCGTTGGCCGGCGTGGGACGGTGGCAGGCGCACTGGCTGGGCTCGGGCCATCGAGCTGATCGAGTGATCCCTGACCTGACTGATGGTCTCGTCACCGGCTTCGGTAACGAAGCGAATCTCGGTCGCACCGATCTGATCAGGCATTTTGCTATCGTGCCGCATGACAGCCCGATGAGAACGATGACACGCCTATGACAAGCCGATGAGAAAATGACACGTTCGGTGAGAAGCTACATGATCGCCCAGGGCGAACACCGTTCCGGAACAAACAAAGGGCACCCTCGGTTGAGTCGAGCAGACTGAACTTTGGAGGTGTGATGTCTGAGAACATTTCCGTTCCCGTGCTGTTCGTTCCCGATCTCGTGGTGCTGCCCGGGATGGTGGTGCCCGTGCCGCTCGACGACGCCGCGCAGGCCGCCGTCGACGCGGCTCGCGCGAGCGACAGCGCAGAACACGGTGCGGGCAAGATCCTGATCGCCCCGCGCCTCGACGACCGCTACCCGACACACGGCGTGATCGCCTCGGTGGTGCAGGTCGGTCGCATGCAGGGCCGAGACGGCCACGTCGCGGTGATCCGCGGCGAGCAGCGCGCGCACATCGGTGCCGGAACCACCGGTCCGGGTGCGGCGCTGTGGGTGGAGGTGGAGCTGGTTGAGGAGACCGAACCCACCGAGACCACCCGCGAACTGGCCGCCGAGTACCGCAAGGTGGTACTCGCGATGCTGCAGCGCCGGGAGGCGTGGCAGGTGATCGACGCCGTCAACCGCCTCACCGATCCGTCCGCCCTCGCCGATACCTCGGGCTATGCGTCGTGGATCAGCGATGAGCGCAAACGTCGGTTGCTGGAGACCGAGAACGTCGACGAGCGGCTGCGGCTGTTGATCGACTGGACCGGGGAGCACCTGGCGGAGACAGAGGTCAGCGACAAGATCGCGGCCGACGTGCGCGAGGGCATGGAGAAGACGCAGAAGGAGTTCCTCCTGCGCCAGCAGCTCAACGCCATTCGCAAGGAACTCGGGGAGGACGAGCCGGACGGTGCCGAGGACTACCGGACTCGCGTCGAGGGCGCCGATCTGCCCGAGAAGGTCCGTGAGGCCGCTCTTCGGGAGGTCGGGAAGCTCGAGCGAGGAAGTGATCAGAGCCCCGAATCCGGCTGGATCCGGACCTGGCTCGACACGGTGCTCGACCTTCCGTGGTCGGTCCGGACCGACGATTCGACCGACCTGATCGGGGCGAGGGAGATCCTCGACGCCGACCATCACGGTCTGGAGGACGTGAAGGACCGGATCGTCGAGTACCTGGCGGTCCGCGCCCGGCGTGCCGAACGCGGATTGTCGGTGGTGGGCGGTCGCGGTTCCGGCGCGGTGATGGTGCTGGCCGGACCTCCCGGGGTCGGTAAGACGTCGCTCGGCGAGTCGGTGGCCCGCGCGCTCGGTCGCAAGTTCGTCCGCGTGGCGCTCGGCGGTGTCCGCGATGAGGCCGAGATCCGCGGTCACCGCCGCACCTACGTGGGCGCGCTGCCCGGACGGATCGTCCGTGCCATCGGCGAAGCCGGTTCGATGAATCCCGTCGTCCTGCTCGACGAGATCGACAAGGTGGGCTCCGACTACCGTGGCGACCCCGCGGCGGCGCTTCTGGAAGTCCTGGACCCGGCGCAGAACCACACGTTCCGCGACCACTATCTGGATCTGGACCTGGACCTTTCGGACGTGGTCTTTCTCGCTACCGCGAACGTGGTGGAGAACATTCCGTCGGCGCTGCTGGATCGCATGGAGCTGGTCACGATCGACGGCTATACCGAGGACGACAAGGTCGCCATCGCGCGTGACTACCTGGTTCCGCGACAGCTGGAGCGGGCCGCGCTCACGGCGGACGAGGTGAGTGTCACCGAGGGTGCCTTGCGTGAGATCGCCGCGAACTACACCCGTGAGCCGGGTGTTCGGCAGTTCGAGCGGATGCTGGCGAAGGTGGCGCGGAAGGTCGCGGTGCAGGCCGGCGCCGGGAGCGGAGCGAGCGGGCCGGATTCGCACGGCGCCGGGAGCGGAGCGAGCGGGCCGGATTCGCACGGCGCCGGGAGCGAAGCGAGCGGGCCGATCGTGGTCGACGAGACTGCGCTGGTGGAGTACCTCGGGCGACCGCGGTTCACTCCGGAAACCGCCGAGCGCACCGAGGTTCCGGGCGTCGCCACCGGTCTGGCCGTGACGGGAATGGGCGGCGACGTGCTGTTCATCGAGGCGCTGAAAGCGGCGGGCTCGTCGGAGAAGGGTGAGCACGCGGCCGGACCGCAGCTGAAGCTGACGGGCCAGCTGGGTGATGTGATGAAGGAGTCGGCGCAGATCGCGCTCTCGTACGTGCAGGCGCACGCCGCCGATTTCGGCATCGATCCGGCTGATCTCAACGGCACGGTGCACATCCACTTCCCGGCCGGTGCGGTTCCTAAGGACGGACCGTCCGCGGGTGTCACGATGGTGACCGCGTTGGTGTCGATGCTGACCGGCCGGCGGGTGCGCAGCGATGTCGGCATGACCGGCGAGGTGACCCTGAACGGGCGCGTGCTGCCGATCGGCGGCGTGAAGCAGAAGCTGCTCGCCGCGCAACGGAACGGGTTGAAGACGGTCTTCATCCCGCAGCGCAACGAGGCCGATCTGGACGAGGTTCCGGCCGAGGTGCTCGAGGCGCTCGAGGTGAAGCCGATGACGGATGTCGCGGTGATCGTCTCGGAGGCCCTTGAGCCTGTGGAACAGGCGCGCGCCGCGGCGTGATGAGAATTTTGGCTCCTGGACGGGTCTCACAGACCTGTCCGGGAGCCAAAGTTTTCAGAGAAGTTCGGCGCGGCGGGCGGCGAGGGCATTGGCTAGCTCGCGCATGCAGTCGCCGGGCGCCAGATTGAGCTGCTTCCACGAGTAGGCCAGCGGGATCCAGCCGAGGCAGGCGATCGAGTTCGCCTTCGCGAGATCGCGGTTCCACCGGTCCTCGTGCCGATGGAAGGCGTAGCCGTGGATCTCCACGCCGACGCGCTCGGCGGGCCAGGCGAAGTCCCACGGCCGACCGCAGATCGGGAACTGCTGCTTCCATCCGGTGATCTGTTCGCTGCGGAGCATCCGCACGAAGAGTCGTTCGGCCTCGGACTCCGAGCCGTCGGCGGAGACACCCAGCAGCTTGCGCACTCGGGCGAGTCCGTGGACGCCGCGGTTCCGGTCCAGCGCGGCGACCAGTTCGGGCACGGTCACCACGCGCTTCTGAATCATCCGATCGAGGAAGACCAGACCCTCCTCGTGTTCTGACGCCGCGCCGAGAACCGAGAGCGCGGTGCCGGTCACCTGGATTCCGCGGACCTCGGTGATGTCTTCGTGCGGGTAGGTGCGCCGCTTGAGGTCGGCAGCCACCCCGCAGGTCGCATTCGGCTTCGCCGAGCGCGGCACCGCGGCGGTGATCGGTCCGGGAACGTCCCGGACCAGTCCGTGCCACCAGGCGGCAGCGGTGCGATCGATGGTGGCCGCCCTCGCGTGCGCGACCACGCGTATTCGCGCGGCGGCCTCCAGCGGGTGGGCGAGGGAGAGGAAGACTTCGCGGGCCTGCCGTATCCACAGGCCTCGCTCCACCTGCGAACGGATCTGGCCCACGGTGAGTCCGCAGGCCAGTGCTTGTCCGGTGGTGATCACGCCATCGTGAGCGGCGAGATGGTGCGCGACCGCGATCTCCGGATGCTCCGACCACCGGCTGTTCGCCCGACGATCGGCTGTCGACTGTGCTTCCCCCACCTTCAATTAGACGCACGTGCCGGGCTATCGGTTCCGGTCTGCAAAATTTTGGCTCCCGGAACGGTCTGTGAGACCGCTCCGGGAGCCAAAATTCTCTGCGGGTCAGTGCGTGGGTTCCTCGGAGGTGAATCGCTGCGCGTAAGCCACGCCGAGCGAGAGCAGAACCAGTCCGGCGACGATGAAGGCGATCACCCGGAACATTCCGTCGAGGGCGGCGAGATCGAACAGGAAGAGTTTCGCGACCGCCGCCGCGATCACCGACAACCCCGTGGCGAGGGTGAGGGTGCGGCTCGCTCCCTGCAGCCTCCGCGCCCACATCAGGGCCGCGGCGGCGGAGCCGAACCAGACGAGGGTCGCCGCTAGGTGACCGGCGCGGAATCCGGTGGTCGAGCCTCCGGTGGCGACTCCGGCGACTCCAACGCACAGTTCGGTGGTGAGCCACAGGCCGATGAGGCCGCCGATCAGCCAGATCTGTTGTGCGCGGCTCGGCGCTGCGGTGCCCCATTCGCGGGCCAGCACCATGGTGGCGGCCAGGCCGAGGAGTGAGCCGACGAGGAGGGTCGCGTGGACCGAGTCACTCAGCCCGCCGGGATACAGGAGCTGTTGCGCCCCGCCCGTCTCCAGCAGCGACGACAGTCCGAGGCCCGCGAACACGGTGGCCGCGATCCGCACTGCGCCCCGCAGATCGTCGGCCCAACGGGCCGCGAGACCCATGATCACCGCACCTGCCAGGAAGCCGAGCGAGATCGTGGAGGCGTCGAGTGCGACCCCGAGCGCCATCGAGATCAGCACCGCTCCTGCGGCCAGCCACACCACCCGGCAGACGAAGGGCACCGACGCCGGTCCGCGGGTAGCCACCGCGGCGACGACGAAGAGCACGGCGCCCAATCCGATCACCGCCGTCGACGATCCGGCCCCGGCGGTCCACTGACCTGCGATCATCGGCAGCGGGATCGCCGCGGCCACCGAAGTGAGTCCGAGCACCACGGCGCGACTGCTTGCGGGCGCCAGCATGATCGCCGAGCAGAGCGCCAGGGCGAGCCCGGTGAGCGCGGTGACCGCCAGGAACCACGCAGGACCGTCGCCGATCACCACGAACACGGTCATCGGAAGCGTGGTGGCGACCGTGTTGACGACGAACAGCGAGGTCCAGTCCCGACCGGCCTGCAGCCACAGGGTGGCCGCCGCGTACGTCAGCATGAAGCAGACCAGGAGTTCGTCGACGCCGCCCGCGACCACCGGCGCGAAGACCAGCAGCGGCACCGACACCATGAGTGCGAGCGCCTGACTGTCCCACCGGTGCGCCGACCACAGTCCGCCGCCGCCGATCAGTGCGCCGGCGACCAGCGCTGCCGACTCCGGCAGCCAGCCGTAGATCGCGGTGGCGGCGAGGACGTCGAGTAGGGCCGCGGCGACGCCGGTCGCGATCAGGGCGACGGCGCCGGGACGCTTCTCGGGTCGGCGTCCGACCCGCCATCCGACGGCGACCAGTGCGGCGGCGAAGACCGCGCCGCCGGCGACGCGAAGCTCGGGCCGGAGCAGACCGGCCTGTGCTGCCAGAACCAGCAGCAGCACGATCCCGATCAGCGTGATCGCGACGCCGACCGCCGCCAGAACCCGGCCGACCAGCCCGCGTTCGGCGGCGTCGGAGAGTCGTTTGCCGAGGCTGGGCGCCGGCGTGGCCGACGGCGCCGGGAACGGGCGCGGAGCGTACGACGGCGGGCCGTACGGATGAGGCGGGTAGGGCTGCGGGGCGTACGACGGGACACCGTACGACTGGGGACCGAAGGGCTGTCGCGTGAACGGCGTGCCCACCGTCGGCGGCACCGTCGCGTACTGCAACTGCGGCTGCGGCTCAGGCTGCGGCTGGGGCTCAGGCTGGGGCGCGGGCTGCGGTCCCGTCGCCGCGACCGGGGGCGCATCCGCGTCCTGCGGCGTCTCCGACTCTCGGGCGAGCGCCGCGGTGAACGCCTCGAAGTCGGCCGACACCGCCGACATCCGGCCCGCGATGCTCTTCAGCTCGTCGCCGAGGCGGGCCGCCGCGACTGCTGGATCGTTGTTGTTCGTCATGCCTTCCAGCGTCGCGGTGCGGCGCCTCGCGGACATGCGCAGAATTACGCAGAAGGTGTGGGGAGTTGGCCGTGGGGTCGGCGGTTACTCCTGGTCGAGGCCGTGCTCGATCGCGTATCGCGCCAACTCCACCCGGTTGCCGAGCTGCAGCTTCCGCAGCGCGGCGCCGACGTGGTTCTCGACGGTGCGCGGACTGATCGACAGCCGCGTCGCGATCTGCCGCGACGACAGTCCCTTCGCGACATGCCGCAGCACCTCCGTCTCGCGCTGTGTCAGCGTCGGTGCGTCGGGTTCGGGCGAGCGGGCGATCCTCCGGTACTCGCCGAGTACCAGTCCGGCGAGGCCGGGAGTGAACACGGCCTGCCCGTCGCCCGTCGCGCGGACGGCCGCGACCAGCTCCGACCGCTGCGCGCTCTTCACCAGATACCCGGTGGCCCCGGCCTTGATGGCCTCGAGCACGTCGTCGCGCTCGTCGGACGCCGAGAGGACCAGCACGTGCGCGCCGGAGTGCGCCGCGAGGACGGCCGCCGTCGCTTCGGCACCCGAGCCGTCGGGCATCTGCATGTCCATCAGGACGACGTCGGGCCGCACCGCCGCGGCACGCGCGGCCGCGCTCGCGCAGCCGTCGGCGGTGGCGACGACGTCGAAGCCCTCCTCCGACAGGTCGCGTGCCACGCCCTCTCGCCACATCGGGTGGTCGTCGACCACCATCACGCGCAGTGCGGCATCGCTCATCGGGACTGCGCCTCTCTCTCGCCGGCCGGGACCGTCAGCTCCCATTCTGTCCCGGCACCGGGCGCCGACTCCAGCCGAGCGGTGCCGCCGAGTGCCTCGATCCGCCCGATGATCGACCGCGAGATACCCATCCGCCCTTCCTTCACCGCCGCCGACAGCCGGCCGGGCTCGATCCCCACACCGTCGTCGCGGACGCTGACGACGATCTCGGTGTCGAGGTCTTCCAGCAGGACGAAGGCGTGCGCGTCGCCGCCCGCGTGGCGTTCGACGTTGTCGAGGATGTTGCCGACCGCGGCGAGCACCTCGCCGGCGACCGCGGCGTCGATCAGGACCCGCTCGCCGGGTGTGCTGACTCGAACACGGTCGGTCGCCAGGGCGCGCAGGCCCGGTCCGAGGTCGAGGAGGGCGCCCCCGTCTGCCACCGGCGCAGGCGTCGCCGCGATGAGTTGCCGCAGCACGCGTTCCTGTTCGGCCGCCAGACTCGCGAGTTCGTCAGTGGGACCGCCGATCTCGCGCCCGCGACGAGCGATCAGGGCGAGGACCTGCAGCACGCCGTCGTGCACCTCGCGGGCGAGCCGTTCGCGTTCGGCCGATGCCGCGGCGAGTTCGACGGCCGCGGTGAGCCGGGAGTGCATCAGCCGGGCGCGAGAGGCGGCCATGCCGAGGGCGATCGACGCGGCGGCGAGCAGGATGGCCGTCGCGTTGCGTCCGAAGTTCAGCAGGAATTCGCCCTTGACGTAGTAGTTCGTCAGTCCGATCACCGCTGCGGCCGCGAAACCCCAGCGCGCCCCGCCGAGCAACGCCGCGGACAGTGCCGCGTTGGTCATCCAGAGAGTGGTGGGCCAGGTCTGGTTGTCGGCGATCCACTGGCCGGAGGCGACGAACTCGGTCGAGAGCATCATCGCGGCCGACACGATCACCTCGCCCGCGACGAACCACCGGCGGCGACCGAATCCGGCGAGGTAGCCGGTGGTCCACCAGACGTTGGCCGCGGTCAGGACGGCGAACAGGATCC
Organism: Gordonia cholesterolivorans; assembly: GCF_039531975.1. NCBI lineage: Bacteria > Bacillati > Actinomycetota > Actinomycetes > Mycobacteriales > Gordoniaceae > Gordonia > Gordonia cholesterolivorans. The sequence goes on from NZ_BAAARB010000027.1 coordinate 13,669, forward strand.
AGGTGACGGCGGGATGTTCCAGGTCGCCGTTGATCGCGACCTGGAAACCGAGTGCGTAGACGAAGGCGACGAGACGGAAGATCTGCGCCGCCCGCCACATGGGGCCGACTGGGTCGGCGTCGTCCAGACCCCGCCAGAGGGCGGTGGGATCGGCGGCGGGCAGGGCGCGGCGGTCCACGGTTCAGAACTGCCGGTAGCGGAACGGGGACGTCGTCATGGCTCCATCTAACAAGGGGCGCGTCACAGCGGCGACGGCTCTCGACGTTTCGTCGGTCGGAGGCGACCTCCTGATCGATGTCCTACGCTCGGCACGTGATCTTCTGGCCGCGACGACGGCGCCGCCCGCCGGCGCAGCAGCCTTCGCGGGTGCCGTTGCCCGGACTGTGGTCGCGCGGCGTGGAGTTCGGCGACGACGCCCTGACCTTCGTCGACTACGTTCACCCGGCGGCCTCGGTGTGTGCCGAGCCGGTGCTGTCGGTGAGCGGGATCCGCGACGTCGACCCGGCTGGATTCCCGCCGGAGATCCGCACGACGGCGGGCGAGACGCTGTTCGTGTCCAAGCTGCGTGAGGGCGACCTCCGGCAGTTCGCCGAGCGTCACCGGATTCCGCAGATCGCCCGCCCCGACATCTGGATGCGGCTGCTCGAGCCCTTTCTCGACACCACGATCGGCCACGGTCGGCAGGCCGATACCGACGGCTGGCTGCGGGAGCGCGGGTTGTCGGAGGCGGAGATCGCTCGGGCCCGCGCCCGCGTGGGATCGATGATGACCGCCTACAACGAGCTCCTGTGGGAGTGGGAGGATCTGAACCTCTCCGACCTCGTTCTGGCCTCCGCATCCAGTCCCGACGCGGGTCTGTACTGGTGGGCGATGGAGATCGCCGACCGCGCGGCCGTCGAGTAGGGCGGGTTCAGCTCGCCACGTACACCTTCATCGCGACGATCTGCCTGCGTTCGAAGGTCGCCATCGCCACCGCGTGTTCGTCGCCGCGCGTGAGGCTCACCGTCACGTATCGTCCGGCAGCCAGGCACTTGCCGGTCCGCCACCCGTCGAGCTCGTCGCGCAGGTCTGCCAGCGGCCCGACGCGCCCGGCACCGTACTCGACCCGTACGTCGGACCCGGACCGCCCTGCGCACGCCGCGTCTAGGAACGCGAGCGTCCGCCGCTTCTCCGCAGCACCCGCGCGAACGAACCCTCGGGCGAAGCCTGCGGCCCCGCCGAGTCTCTGATTCCGCAGCAGCGCCCCGGCCAGCCGCGTCGAGATCGGGAGTGCGTCGAGGCCCTCGGCGAGGAGTTGTCGCACCATGGTCGGCAGTTCCCAGTGAGCGAACAGGCCCGCGATCAGATCGGCCGACGCCATCTCGTACCGCAGGTGCACAGGCACCGTCAGCGTCACGGCGTCGCTCATGACGATCTCCAGCGTGAGGTCGCGGATCACGGTGTCGCCGCAGACGATGTCGTGCGCCGGATGGAAGACGATCGTGTTGGGAGCGATGAAGGTGTCGTAGAAGCGGGAGAGCTGCTCGTCTCCGCGGTGCGGGCTCGACCCCACCGGGTCGTTGACGATCGCGTCCGGTGCGAACAGCGACAGCCACCGCTGTTTGTCGTGCGCGGCCACGGCCGCCGGCGACCCTTCGACGGTGGCCAGCATCTGCTCTCGCAGTCCCATCCCACTCCGTTCCTGAGTCGACCATCGCAATAGAACGTGTTCTAGTCTAACCGTCGGTCCGTCGTCCGGAAATGGGGAAGGCGCGTCCGGGTCGGGGTGCACCGGACGCGCCTTCGCATGGGTGGGTCAGGAGACTGCGCAGGTCTCCGTGTCGACCTTCTTCACCGTGGTCCCGTTGGTGATCGAGACGGTATTGGTGGCGGAGTTGACGCTCGGGACGTCGTCCTCGGCCAGCGGTGCCCGGCACTTCTCGACGCCGTCGTGGAAGAGGATCAGCGTCGACTTACCGGCTGCCGCCTCGACACCGATGGTCACCTCGGCCGGTTTTGCCTCGGCAACTGGCTCGCTCGTGCTCGACGGGGATCCGGTCTCGTCATCCGCGGAGGGCTCGCTGGAAGCCGGAGTCGAGGGCTCCGTCTCAGCAGTCGTAGACGACGTGGGTGAGGCGTTCTCCGGCGTGGTGCTCGCGGACGGTGAATCCGTGGAACTCGCCGAAGGCGAGGCAGCCGCCGGGCTATTCAGTTTGCGGGACCGGCTGAACTCGCTGGCACCGTCAACGGCTGGCGCTGCGGGTGTAAAGCTCGATTGATCCTCCCAGGTCGCGTTCGCCTGGACTCCCGCACCTCCTTGGCATGAACCGTTTCGCTGTGCGTTGCTCCCCACGGTGATTTTGCGGTAGCCGGATGAGACCAGCCGGGAAGCGTCAGTCGTACCGCTCGCCACGTTCACAGTCTGAACTGTCAGAACGTAGTTCCCCCAGGCGAGGTCGTAGTTCACCGCGAGGACCCACGTGGTGCCGGTCTGATATGCGGGCGCACGCTCGATGCCGCTCATCCCGTCCTTCCACAGGGTGACGCGGTAGCTCATCCCCGGGCCTGCGCTTGGCCATGACACGTTGGCCTTGTGGAAGCCCAGACTGCCACTTTCCGAGCATGAAATAGATGACGGCAACGGCGTCGGAAAGAAGTTCTCTGTCGCGATCTGAGAGACCTTTGCGGCTGCCGCATCGGTACTCGCCGCCATGGTGTCGGTGGTCTGTACGACGCCGAGGGCGACTGCGGTCACGCCGCCGAGCGCAAGCAGCACACGCTTGGCCGGGATCTTGGATCGGACGGACTGGAGATTAGGCACGGTCGGCCTCCTGGTACTGCGGCTCGCGGTGATCGGCGGGCTCGTCGGATGAATGTGTCTGGGATGCGTCGCCGGTGTCGGGCGTCGAGCCGTCCGTTGATCGTCGGATCGGGCCGAACGCCAGCATCAGCAGTGCGCCGGCGAGAATGCCGCCGAGGAATATCGCGGTCTTGCTCGACAGCCACGCGGCGGCGTAGCCGAGGATCGGCACGTGAGCGACGATGCGGTCGGCTTCGGCGACGGTGTACGGCGAGGGATCGGGCGCACGATTGGCGTCGCCCTTCAGAGTCAGCGACACTTCGCCGCCGCCGATCGGGTTCACCGCGACCACGCGGTGAGAGATGCGCGTGCCCGCCTCGTTCTCGACGCTGACCACGTCACCAACGTGCACGTCGGTAGCGGGTACGGTCCGCGCAAGCGCGAGGGAACCGGTGGGGATCTGCGGCGACATCGATCCTGAACGGAACACCAGCGGGGTGATGTTGAACGCCATCGAGGCGATCGCGGCGACGATGCAGATCAATCCGATCACGGCACCGGCGTTGAGCGCGAGCTCACGCCGGGACCGTAGTCCGGACTGATCGTCGGGGTGCTGGCGCATCGTGGATCAGGCCTGAGTGGCTGCGAACTGGAAGTTGATCGAGAGCGCAGACATCCGGGCTCCGATCGGCGCAGTCGGGCTCACGCTCGCCTGAATGCACAGATCGTCCGCGGCCGAGACATTCACCTGCCGCGCCGCGGTGATCATGTCGACCGTGCCGATGGACAGCTTCTGCGGCGCCAGGATCTGCGTTCCGCCGCTGCACGTGGACCCGTCGCTCGTTCCGCCGCTACGGATCTCGATCGTCAGATTGTCGGCGAACGTGGCTGCGTTGGCACTGCCGTAGGTGGCGGTGCCGGCGTCGGCGACCAGTGCCTTCATCGTGTACTTGAAGTCGTCGGAACCGGTGTTCTGAACCGGCAGAACTCCGGCGGTGGTGGCCCCGCGCGCGAGGTTGATCTTGCTGAGCGCGGCGAATGCATAATTCGGACGCTGGCCGTTGAGCTTCATCTCGATGTTCACCGCGCTCGTCGAGAACATTCCGGTAGTCGCGGTCGCGGTGTCCGACCACGCGGCCATCGTGCCGACGGCGCCGAGACCGAAGACCATTCCGAGTGAGGCGATCGCTCGGGCGCGCGTCCAACCGGTGTCGCCGAGGCGCCCGCGCAGTCGCGACCCCGACCGCTCGCGGTCGTGAGTTTCGTTGGATGAGGACATCTGTTTCTGCCTAATCATTCGGGAGGGAGTCACTTGATGAAAGGAATCGGTTGGGTGATCTCGGCACTGGGGATCACCGGCGTCGCCGACGGCGGGTCGGGGACCGCCGAGTAGGCGAGCGGCGGACGTCCGGACTGATCGGCACCGCACGCATAGCAGCGGTTCTCAGATCCTGCGGAGTGCCGGCCGCCGACCTCGGCGTGCGCCGGAACCGCCTGCGTGGGAGCCGGCGGCATCGGCGGATCGGGCGGAGCGGCGCCGGGCTCGGGGTTCTCGGGAGGCTTCGGCTTCTTGCGGTCGCGGATGCTGCTGATCCACATCCACAACGCGTACGCACCGAGACCGCCGGCGATCACGAACACCGCGATGCTCCGCGACGAGCCGGAGATCAGGGAGTTGATCCGGCCGAGGTAGGGAACCGAGTACAGCAGTCTGCCGCGGACCTGCTCTTCGACGAGTTGGACCGGGTCCGTCGCATTGTTGGCATCGCCCTTGGTGATGAACCGGCGCTTACCGCTCGCGTCGTAGACGATGCTGATGATCCGATGCGTCGTGACCGACGGATTGCCCGACTCCGGCTGGAACGTGATGACGTCGCCGGCCTTCAATTGATCGCCCGGCGTCGGCTTCACCACGATCAGCGTTCCCGGCGGGTACGTCGGCTGCATCGACCCGGTGAGCACCGTGTACGCGGTGGAACCGGTCAGCCGCGGAACCACCACGAGCACAGCGAGCACGCCGACCGCGACGAGCAGCAGCGTCCACGAGGCGATCGTCTTCACCCACCAGATGGGTGGAGTCGCGTCGGAGTTCTCCGCGTCGCTTGCGGAGGGAAGCGCCTCCGTCTCGCTGGTGTGATGGGTTCCGCGACTGAACATCATGAGTTGCTGACCGACTGGGCGCCGAAGGTGAACGTCGCGTTGGCCGACTGCGACGTCGATGCGTTGGTCGCGATGGTGGTACGCAGGCACAGCACTTCGGTAGTACCCGCCGCGACGTTGCGGGCTGCGGTGGCAGCGGTGTTCATCGCACCCGAGTAGATCTCGTCACCGACATCGCCGGTGGGGGTGCATGCGGCCTCGCTGCCGACTACTGCGACACGCAGCTGCAGCGGGGTGGTGCCGTTGACGGCCACCGAGTTCAGCTTGTACTGCATCGTCACGTTGCCGGAATTGATGACCGGCAGCGGCTTTTGGACGCTGTCACCGGGGTTCGCGTCAGTCAGCGTCAGGCCGTCGAGCGTGAACTGCTTGACGCCGCCCTGGTTCACCGAGATGTCGAGCTTGCCTGCGGTGATCGTGCCACCGTTGCTCGTTGCTTCCGAACGCCAGAGGGCGCCGGTCTGCTGGAGGGAGATGAATCCCACCAGCAGAACCGCCGCCGCTGCGAGCGCCCATTTGATTTGGGGCTTCACGAAATCCTCTTAATCACGGGAGGAGTGGTTTAGTTCTGCTGCAGAGTGACCGTGGCGCCGGAGAGGTCAGCGGTCTTGTCCTGTCCGTCCTTGTTGCTTGTGTCTGCTCTGAATGTGATGTCGGTCGAGACCTTCTTGGTCGTGTTGTTGTCGGCAGGGGTCACAGTGATTCCGGGGCCACCACCTGCGGTCGTCGGATCGAGGTACTGTGCGAGATCGCCGGAGACACCGCCCACACTGGGAGTCAGGGTCGCCGTCAGGTTGGTTCCTACGGCCGTGATCTTGTAGCTGGCCGTGTACCGGACGGTGTCGCCCGGCACGAGACGGTCGGTGCCAGGGTTGAAGGTATCGCCATCCTTCGTGCCGCCGACCCACGTCCAGGTACCGGTGTCGACCGCGGTGAGGTTCAGCTGACCGGCGGTGACAGTGCCGCCGTTGGTGTTGACGTTGCTGTTCCAAGCCGCCATGGTGCCTGCGCCACCGGCGAGGATAGCTGCGCCGGCGGCTGCGGCGAGAGCGCCCTTCGTAACCTTGTTCATGTCTTCCCTTAATTGAATCGGGACACCCGAAGGTGTGGGAGAGGGTGACCCGCGCGGCGGGAGATGCCCGCGCGGGGGCGGTCACCGAAGTGACCGTCTACGGCCGGGATTCACCGGGGTGGATGGCCGAAGTCTGTGTGATCGGCCGGCGTACGACGGGTGCGCGAGCCGGCCGATCCGCCGTTCAGCGCCCGCCGGCGTGGATGGCCGGGGCGTTCAGGCTCACCTGAACGCTCTTGGCGGCATCACTGCTGCCGCCTCCGAGGCTGCCGAACATGCTGCCGAGCGAACCGGAACCGAGCGAGCCCGAGTCGAGAGATCCGGAACCGCCATCACCTCCGGGATCAGTCGGGTCCACGGGATCCACTGGAGCGTCGCCTGCGACCTCTTCGAGAGAGGTGCTCCAGTCAGGTTTGATCGTGAAGTTCTGTTCGGTCTCCCCTTGTGGAATGCCGACGAACAGTTCCACGTCGATCGGTGTGTTCTGGATGAGCCGACCAGTCTCGACGACGAGGATTCCGGGGCCGCCTGCCAGGCTGTGCTTGCTTCCCTTCACCGAGCCGGCGTTCGCGCGGACGGTGGCCGAACCTCCGCCCGGGAGTTCCCAGTTGCCGGCGAACACCTGGAATTTGGCGGGCGTGTCGCAGGAGTTCTTGATCTTGAACGAAGCCTGCTTCACCTCGTGGCCCGGGACCGGGCGGTCGGTGTTCCACGAGAGGACGTCCAAATTCCCCCACGTGGTTCCGCCGTCCTGCGAGTACTTGGTGCAACTCTGGTCGAGATTCTCGCCGACCGCAGCATGAGCGCTGCCGGCGCCGATGGCAGCGAGCGACACTGCCGCTGCTCCGGCGGCAGTGACGACGACTGCGCGTCGAGCGGTTGAGGTCAATCGTGCGATGGGTGCCATGCCGAGAATGATGGGACGCCGCAGCGCCCCACGGTGCCACTAACTCTGGGGACACAGTGCGAGGGAGCACTTCTGTGCCGGAAATGCGGCGTCGCGGGCGAATGTGTAACGAGGGATGTTTCCGCAGGTCGACGGGATCGAGGGGCCTCTGCTCAGGTCGTTCTCAGGTATCCGGTGACGCGCGTCACCATCTGTTCGTATGAATGGAACAGGTCATGGTTTTGACGCTCGATACGTGCCCGGCTGGTCTGCCGATGGCGCAGATGCTGACTTCACGTCCGACCGTCTCCCTGCGGTGACGGACATCACCCAGGATTGAGTCAACTTCGCTCAACTCTCCGGAATGAATCGTCCCTGCGTACAGTTGAACCCATCGAGAAACTTGAGTGAAAGCGGCTCAACAAGGTTGACGGGGTGAACATCCTCGATTAAACCTGAGTCGAAGGCGCTGAGGTTTCACAGACCAACAAGGCCCTCCCGGCCCAAAGAACTACCCGGCCCCACCAGCAAGCCGGAACTAGGAGGAACACACATGTCACGTGCTGTCGGAATCGACCTCGGCACCACCAACTCCGTGGTGTCGGTTCTCGAAGGCGGCGAGCCCGCCGTCATCGCCAACGCTGAGGGGTCGCGGACCACTCCGTCGATCGTCGCGTTCGCGCGCAACGGCGAAGTCCTCGTCGGACAGCCGGCCAAGAACCAGGCCGTCACCAACGTCGACCGCACCATCCGCTCGGTGAAGCGCCACATGGGCGACACCGATTGGACCGTCGAGATCGACGGCAAGAAGTACACCCCGCAGGAGATCAGCGCCCGCACGCTGATGAAGCTGAAGCGCGACGCCGAGGCCTACCTGGGTGAGGACGTCACCGACGCGGTCATCACCGTGCCGGCGTACTTCAACGACTCGCAGCGTCAGGCCACCAAGGAGGCCGGCCAGATCGCGGGCCTCAACGTTCTGCGCATCGTCAACGAGCCCACCGCGGCCGCTCTGGCCTACGGTCTCGACAAGGGCGAGAAGGAACAGACCATCCTGGTCTTCGACCTCGGTGGCGGCACCTTCGACGTCTCGCTGCTCGAGATCGGCGACGGAGTCGTCGAGGTCCGTGCCACGTCGGGCGACAACAACCTCGGTGGTGACGACTGGGACGAGCGCATCGTCGAATGGCTCGTCGACAAGTTCAAGGCCAGCTCGGGTATCGACCTGACCAAGGACAAGATGGCCATGCAGCGTCTGCGCGAGGCCGCTGAGAAGGCGAAGATCGAACTCTCGTCCTCGCAGAGCACCTCGATCAACCTGCCGTACATCACCGTCGACGCCGACAAGAACCCGCTCTTCCTCGACGAGCAGCTCTCGCGCGCTGAGTTCCAGCGCATCACGAGCGACCTGCTCGAGCGCACCCGGACTCCGTTCCAGGCCGTCATCAAGGACGCGGGCATCGCGGTCAGCGACATCGACCACGTGGTGCTCGTCGGCGGTTCCACCCGCATGCCTGCCGTGACCGACCTGGTCAAGGAGCTCACCGGTGGTCAGGAGCCCAACAAGGGCGTCAACCCGGACGAGGTCGTCGCCGTCGGCGCCGCCCTGCAGGCCGGCGTCCTGCGCGGCGAGGTCAAGGACGTGCTGCTGCTCGACGTGACCCCGCTGTCCCTCGGCATCGAGACCAAGGGCGGCGTGATGCACAAGCTGATCGAGCGCAACACCACCATTCCGACCAAGCGGTCGGAGACCTACACCACCGCTGAGGACAACCAGCCGTCGGTGCAGATCCAGGTGTACCAGGGTGAGCGCGAGATCGCCTCGCACAACAAGCTGCTCGGATCGTTCGAGCTCGGCGGCATCGCGCCTGCACCGCAGGGCGTTCCGCAGATCGAGGTCACCTTCGACATCGACGCGAACGGCATCGTTCACGTCACCGCGAAGGACAAGGGCACCGGCAAGGAGAACAGCATCCGCATCCAGGACGGCTCGGGTCTGTCGAAGGACGAGATCGACCGGATGATCAAGGACGCCGAGGCTCACGCCGAAGAGGACCGCGTCCGCCGCGAGGAGGCCGAGACCCGCAACCAGGCGGAGTCGCTGGTCAACCAGACCGAGAAGTTCCTCAAGGAGAACGAGGACAAGGTCCCCGCCGACGTCAAGGACAAGGTCAACGCGGCCATCACCGGAGCCAACGAGGCGCTGAAGGGCACCGACACCGGCGCCATCCGCAGCGCGATCGAGAAGCTGTCGGAGGAGTCGCAGGCCATGGGCCAGGCGATCTACGCGGCGGCTCAGGCCGAGGGCGAGGCCGGTGCGACCACCGGTGACGCCGGAGCCGACGACGTCGTCGACGCCGAGGTCGTGGACGATCCCGCCGAAGGTGAGAACAAGTGACAGCCGGTAACAACGCCGGGGAGAACACCGCCGAAGAGCCGGTGACGGTGACCGACAACCGCCGCGTCGACCCGGAGACGGGTGAGGTGCGCGACGGCGCGGGAACCCAGCAGGCTGAAGCCGCCGCGGACGACGCGGCGGCCCAGCCGGCCGGCGACCAGGCCACCCCGGCCGATGCGCAGGTGGCGGAGCTGACCGAGGCCCTGCAGCGGGAGCGCGCGCAGTTCGCGAACTTCCGTCGCCGCAGTGCCGAGGAGCAGCTGCAGGCCGTCGACCGCGGTAAGCAGATCCTCGTGGAGAAGCTGCTGCCCATCCTCGACGACCTCGACCGCGCCCGGGACCACGGAGACCTCGACGAGGGCCCGCTGCGGGCGTTCGCCGACAAGCTGGTCGACGTTCTCTCGGGTGAGAAGCTGGCGAAGTTCGCGGAGCCGGGCGAGGAATTCGACCCGGAACTCCACGAAGCCATTCAGAATGATGGCAGCGGGGACACCCCTGTCATCGGCAACGTCTTCCGGACGGGCTACCGCCTGGGAGACAAGGTGATCCGTCACGCCATGGTGACGGTCACCGACCCGGCGCCGAGCGACGCTGCGCCGGAGCAGTGATGCGAGCGCGGGGTCGCCGTTGCACGGCGGCCCCGCGGCCCCACTGCCACCGTGTGTCCGAACAGGAGCGACACATGACAACCACAGACTTTTCAAGGAGGTGACGCCTGATGGCTCCCCAGCGTGAATGGCTGGAACGCGATTTCTACGCAGACCTCGGCGTTTCTTCCGACGCCAGTGCCGACCAGATCAAGAAGGCTTACCGGAAGCTCGCCCGTGAGTTGCACCCGGACGCCAACCCGGGCGACACGGCGGCCGAAGAACGCTTCAAGAGAGTGTCGGAGGCGCACAGCGTGCTCTCCGACGAGACCAAGCGCCGCGAATACGACGAGGCCCGGACCCTGATGGCCAGCGGCCGGTTCCGCGGCGGCAACGGTTTCGGCGGCGGAACGCCGGGCGGTGCCGGCGGATTCGACTTCGGCGACCTGTTCGGCGCGGCCGGCGGTGCGGGCGGGGGCGGTGGCCTCGGCGACATGCTCGGCGACCTGCTGGGCGGACGCGGCGGCGGCTTCGGCGGGTCGGCCGGCGGACCCCGCCAACGGCGCGGCAACGATCTCGAGACCGAGACCACCCTCGCATTCCGCGACGCGGTGCAGGGCACCACCGTGACGCTGCGCGTCACCAGCCCGTCGCCGTGCACCAAGTGCCACGGCAGCGGCGCACGGCCGGGCAGCAGCCCGCGCACGTGCCCCACCTGCAACGGCACCGCCTTCGTCACCCGCAACCAGGGGCACTTCGGATTCTCCGAACCCTGCCCCGACTGCCAGGGCACCGGCACCAAGATCGACGATCCGTGCCCGGACTGCCAGGGCACCGGCATCACCGTGCGCCCGCGGACCATCAACGTCCGCGTCCCGCAGGGCGTGGAGGACGGTCAGCGGATCCGGCTCGCCGGGCAGGGCGAGGCCGGGATGCGCGGCGCGCCGTCCGGCGACCTGTACGTGACCGTGCACGTGATGGCCGACAAGGTGTTCACCCGCAGCGGCAACGACCTCAAGGTCTCACTGCCGGTGTCCATCTCGGAGCTGATTCTCGGAGCGACCATCTCGGTTCCGACGCTCGACGGTTCCGTCGGCGTCAAGATCCCGGCGGGCACCTCCGACGGACGGACCCTGCGGCTGAAGGGCCGCGGTGTGCCGAAGCGATCCGGCGGATCCGGTGATCTGCTGGTGACGGTGAAGGTCGCGGTGCCGACCAAGCTCGACGACGCGGCGACCGAAGCGATGAAGAAGTATGCGGAGGCCGAACGGGCCAGTGGATTCGACCCCCGCGCAGGATGGGGGCGGTGATGACCCATGGCAGTCGACGATCGAGGAGACCAGTCGCGCAATGACGACGTCGGCGACGCCGCCACGTTCATGATCTCGGTGGCGGCGGAGCTGGCCGGCATGCACGCCCAGACCCTCCGGACCTACGATCGGCTGGGTCTGGTGACCCCGCAGCGCACGCGCGGCGGCGGGCGTCGCTACTCCAACCGCGACGTCGAGATGCTTCGCGAGATCCAGCGGTTGTCGCAGGACGAGGGCGTGAACCTCGCGGGGATCAAACGGATCATCGAACTCAGCGACGAGGTGGAGGCCCTGCGCCGACGGGTCAGTGACCTGACTCGGCAGATGGAGTCGGCGTCGCGGGCACGTCACGGAGAACTGGTTCCGGTGCCCCGCACCAACGCCCTCGTGGTGTGGCAGCCGCGGGGAAAACGGAGCCGCTGACGCGGTAGCACCACGACGCGATAGAGCCACAAGGCCGCCGACTGCCGTCGGCGGCCTTGCCCGTTTCGGTTCCACTATCCTCGGCGGCGTGTGCCCCGAGCACCCACCGTCTATCGAGAGGTCCCCATGAATCTGATCCACGCCGCAGGCCGCGCCCTCACCGGCATCCCGTACATGATCCTGGGCTACGACGCCGCCACGGCGCCGGGTGCCCGTGTCGAGGCCGCGTCGCCGCTGCTCGACAAGGTCCGGACCGTGATCCCGCTGCCGACCGACAACGAGACGATCGTCCGGGCCAACGGTGCCGCCCAGGTGCTGGGCGGCGCGATGATCGCCACCGGTCTCGGTGCACGGCCCGGTGCGGTCCTGCTGGCGGCGTCGCTGGTTCCGACCACCTTCGCCGGGCACGCCTTCTGGGAGATCGACGATCCGATGCAGCACAAGATGCAGCAGATCCAGTTCCTGAAGAACGTGTCGATGCTCGGCGGTGCGTTGGCCGTGCTGGTCGCGTCCCGGCATCAGTCGTAGGCAATGCCCGGTCCCGGGCGGTCAGTTCAGCGGGTCGTGCTGGATCGCGTCGGGATCCACGCCGGCGGCCCGTAGTCGCAGCGCGGTGTGGAAGACCATCGGGGCCGGGCCGGACAGCAGCACCTGGCGGCCCCGCCAGTCGGCGTACGTCGCGGCCACCTCGCCGACGCGGCCGTAGCGCACTTCGAGCCCCCAGCCGCGCGGATCGGTGCCGCCGGTGAGCCACCACGGGTCCTCGGTGTTCTCCGTGACGGCGGTGACGCGCAGCCACGGATTCGCGCCGGCCAGCTGTGCGAGCACGCCGAGCTCGTACAGTTCGCCGGGATTCTGTGTTCCGTAGAAGAGGTGGACCGGAGCCGGCTCGCCGAAGCGGGCGTGGTCGATCAGCAGCGCGCGCAGGGGAGCGAGCCCGGTACCGCCGGCGATCAGCAGCGCCGGTCGCGCCGGATCGATGTGCATGGTGCCGTGGCGCTGTGCGAAGGTCCACACGTCTCCGACCGCGGTGTCTCGCACGATGGAGCCGCTGACCCGGCCGCCCGGCACGGCTCGGACGTGGAACTCCAACTCGCCCTGCGGGTTCGAGGGAATGGCCGGGGAGAAGTTGCGCCAGGTCCGGGGCCACTGCGGGATCTGCGTCTCGAGGTACTGGCCGGCGGCGTACGGCGGATGCGGTCCATCGGCGATCAGCCGGATCACGGCCCGCTCGCGCGTGATCCGGAACTTCTGCACCACGCGGGCGTGCCAGCGCGGGGGACCCTCGGCGCTTTCCGCGGCGCCGCGCATCACACCGGTGGTCAGGAGCATCGCCTGCCCGACGGTCTCCTCCACCTCCGGCGTCCAGCGGTTGCCGAAGGCGAACTGGAACTCCGACATCAGGGCGTCGTAGATCAGCCAGTAGTGCTCGCTGACGACGCCGAACTTGCGGTGGTCGCGGCCCAGCTGCGCGAGGAACTCAACCAGCTCGCCGTGGCCGTCCGGTGCCCCGATCGCGTCGAGCACGTGGTCGATCACATCCACGAATGAGGCTCGGAGAGTGCCCATCTCGGCCGGAAACAACTCTCGGAGGCTGGGCCGCATCGCGAACAGCCGGGCGAAGACGCTGCTCGCGAAACGGTCGGGATCGCTCGCCAGGAGTGCCCGGGTCTGCGCCAGGATCGGCTGCTCGGGCTGAGTCACGCTTCCTGCTCGCTTTCCGCGTCGTCGCTGGTGTTCACGGGCCGCCCGGTGCCGGGCGTGGTCCACTGTAGTCGGCGTGACCGACTGGCCCCGATATTGTTCGGCGTGCCGCTTGTGGGTTGTGGCACGCTAGCGGTGTGACGATGCTCGGTGGACTGCTCCCTGGAATCGTCGACGCGCACGTCCACTACTTCAACCCCACCCGGTCGTCATGGGCGCTCGCCCGCTTCGCGCGGCTGTCGGCGCCCCGGCTGCGACGGTTCGTGCCCACGCCGGCCCTCTCGCTCGCCGCCCGCGTGGGCACCAGCGCCGACCGCCTGTACGGTCTCGATTCGAGCATCCTGACCTCAGCCTACGAACCGGCGCAGTATTCCAGCGACGCCGTCGCACTGCTCTCCATCGCGGGCGTCGGTGTGGAGAGCGTGGTTCAAGTGGAGTCGCACTGGCGGCCGGCGAGGGACCCCGAGTCGCTGATGAACTCGTCGTTCGACGAGCTGAAGTACCTCACGGCGCTTCCGCACGGTCAGAAGGGTCCGGCGCTCGGCGCCACGGTCACGGCAGCCGACCCGCGACATCCCCTGTTCGGCGCCGCCCTCGACCGTCAGCTCGCGTACTCCGACCGCGTTCGCGCCATCCGGTTCAAGTGGGCGCGGCACGCCGATCCCGAACTGCCGGACTGGTGCGACGAACCGGATGTGGTCGCTTCGACGAGCTTCCTCAAGGGCTTCGAGGAGCTCGCCGAACGTGATCTGGCGTTCGTCTCGGTGGCCTACTCCCATCAGCTCGGGCAGCTGGACATGCTCGCCCGGCGGTTCCCCGACACCACGATCATCGTCGAGCACATGGGGATGCCCGCGGGTGCGTTCGGACCGGTCGGCGCGCAGACCGGCATGACGGCTGCCGCGCGTGCCGAGATCCTGAGTCTGTGGCGCGAACGCACCGCCATGATCGCGAATCGGCCGAACGTGGTGGTCAAGGTCTCGGGACTGGGCCTCGCGCTCCTCGGCTACGGCCGGGAGACGTCGGGCACCATCGCCAGCCGAGCGGTACTGGCCGACATGGCCGGGCCGCTGGTACTGCATCTGGTCGACCGGTTCGGTCCCGACCGCGTGATCTTCGGCTCCGACTCCCCGGTCGACCGCCCCAACTCGCCGATCGGCATGACGGTCGGCGCACTGCTCGACGTCCTCGGCGACCGCGGCGACCACCTGTTGACGCAGCTCTTCGCGGGGAACGCCAAGCGCATCTACCGATTCTGAGACGTCAGCCGGCGCGTCGACGAGGTGCCGAAGGGTGTGCCGCCGGATAGAACGTGTTCTAGAGTCGGGGGCGAGATCGCACCTGAGAGAGGTATTCGTGGGCAAGTATGTGGTGACCGGCGCGGCGTCGGGAATGGGACACGAAGTGGCGCGACGCCTGCGGGCGGACGGGCACGAGGTGATCGGCGTCGACCTCGCGGACGCCGACGTGGAGGCGGACCTCTCGACGAGCGCAGGCCGGGCACATGCGGTTCGCGCGATCATGACCCGGGCCGGCGGCAGGCTCGACGGCGCCGTGTTCGCCGCCGGGGTGGGCGCGCTGCGCGGCAAGGAACGGCTGACCGTCGAGGTCAACGTGCTCGGCGTCACCGAACTCCTGATGGGTCTGCAACCCGAACTGGCCGCGGCCGACAAAGCCAAGGTGGTGGTGTTCGGGTCCAATTCGACGACGTCGACGCCGTTTGTGCCGCGCCGGGCCGTCAGACTGCTGGAGGCAGGCGAGACCGAGAGAGCCGTGCGCATCGTGCGCCGGATGGGGCCGCTGTCGGGACCCGCGGCGTACGCGGCGTCGAAGATCGCGGTGAGCCGCTGGTGCCGGCGGCACGCGGTGTCCGATCAGTGGGCCGCCGCGGGTATCCGCATCAACGTCATCGCTCCGGGGCCGGTGCTCACGCCTCTGCTGCGCAAACAGCTCGCCAGTTCGACGGCCGCTCAGGTGCGCTCGTACCCGGTGCCGGTGCGTGAGTACGGCACGCCCGAGCAGATCGCCGACTGGGTGATGATCATGCTCTCGCCCGCGGCCGACTTCATGACCGGTTCGGTGGTCACCGTCGACGGCGGCACCGAGGCGCTGCTGCGGACCGACGACTGGCCCGCCCGTCTGCCGCTGCGGCGCGTCCCGCGGATGCTGTCGGCGTTGCGCAACGCACCGAGGAAGGGGCGGGTCGCGGACTACTCCGACGTCTGATCGGCCTTGCGCGGAAGACTGAGAGTGCGGTCGACGATGCGGCGCATCGCCCATTCGAACTCTTCGGGGCCGGCATCCGAGCACTGGTAGCCCACCAGGACCATCAGCGAATGCGCGGCGATCTGCTCGGGCTCGTCGGGGTCGGCGATCAGGTCGCCGACGAACTCGGCGACGGCCTCGCGCCGGGTCCGGTCCACCTCTCGCACCGCGGCGGCGACGTCGGGGTCTTTCGACGACCAGACGCGCAGCGCCCGTTCGGTGTGGTGCGGCAGATTCCGCGACGCCTCGACCACTGCGAGTATCCGGTCCACCGGGCTGCCGATGGTGCGCAGCTGTGCCACCACGTTGGCCGTCGCTTCGGTCTTCCAGTGCTCGATGAGCGCGGTCTCGAAGTCCCTCCAGCTCTTGAACGAGTGGTAGAAGCCACCGGTGGTGAGACCGGTCTCCGCGCACACCGTCGACTGTTTGAAGCCGCCGTAGCCGTCGCGGGCGAGGACGCGCAGGCCGGCGTCGAGGAACCGGGAACGGAGCGGGTCGAGCGCGGACGGTGATTCGGACATGGCCCGATTGTCGCACGTCGCCGGTGCCCTACAGTCGTGGTGACCTCGGCCGTACGACGGCCGCACCCGCAGGCGAAGGGAACCGCAGCGATGATCTCCGACCACCGAGGCCAGGTATTCACCACAGTCGAGGACCTGGTGGAGGCGATGCTGTCGTCACGGCCGCCGGTGGTGCTCGACGTGCGCTGGCAACTCGGCGACGACGCCGGCCACGACCACTACCGGGCCGGGCACGTGCCGGGCGCGGTGTACGTCGACCTCGACACCGAACTGGCGGCACCGCCCTCGCCTGCCGCGGGCCGACACCCGCTGCCCGACCTCGCCGACCTGCAGGCCGCGGCCCGTCGGTGGGGCATCGACGTCGGGTCCCGGGTGGTGGTGTACGACGACTGGGAGGGCAAGGCGGCGGCGCGCGCCTGGTGGCTGCTGCGCTGGGCCGGGCTGGCCGACGTCACCGTTCTGGACGGCGGTCTGGCGGCATGGAAGTCCGCGGGCATGCGCGTCTCCACCGGAGATGCGACTCCGCGCGTCGGCAATGTGGTGCTGTCGGGCGGGCATCTGCCGGTCGTGACGATCGACGAGGTCGCGGCGCGCGACGGTTCGGCCGTCCTGCTCGACGCCCGTGCGCCCGAGCGTTACCGCGGCGACGTCGAGCCGGTGGACCCGAGGCCCGGGCGCATCCCCGGTGCGGTGAACGCCCCGGCGGGCGCCAACGTGACCGCCGACGGCAGATTCAAGCCGTACGGCGAACTCGCCGACCACTTCCGGGCACTCGGCGCCGACCGGGACGCCGTCGTCTACTGCGGCTCGGGCGTCACCGCCGCGCACACGATCGCCGCCCTCGCATCGATCGGGGTGTCCGCGGCGCTGTATCCGGGGTCGTACTCGCAGTGGTCGGCCGATCCGGACCGCCCGGTGGAACGCGGCTGAGCGCGCTATCGCGCCTGGCTCGCACCCGCCAGGCGCGAACGCAGTGCACTCTTGTCGATCTTGCCCACCGAGGTCACCGGTAGGGCGTCGACGGTGTGCAGACGGTCGGGCAGCTTGAACGACGCGAGGCCGCGCTCGGAGAGGAAGGCGCGGACGTCGGGCAGCGAGGGTGCGGTGCCGTCGCGCCCGGGCACCACCACCGCGCAGATGAGTTCACCCAGCGCGTCGTCGGGCAGGCCGACGACGGCGGTGTGCGCGATCCGCGGATGCGCCAGCAGGTGCTCTTCCACATCGTCGGCGGCCACGTTCTCGCCGGCTCGGACGATGGTGTCCTTGATGCGACCGGTGACGGCGAGGTGCCCGGACGGAAGCCGGCGCACCAGATCTCCCGATGAGTAGAAGCCGTCGTCGGTGAACGACCGCAGGTTGTGTTCGGGCGCCCGGTAGTAGCCACGGATCGTGTACGGTCCGCGGACCTGCAGTTCGCCCTCCTCGCCGTCGGGCACCGGCCGGCCGGCGTCGTCGACTATCCGGACCTCGTCGAGCGGACTCATCGGCAGCCCCTGGCTCACGTGCACCAGATCGCGTGGATCGTCGGCCCTCGTGTAGCAGATCAGACCCTCGGCCATGCCGAATACCTGCTGCACCACCGGGCCCATCGCGGCGTCGATCGCGGCCGCATCGGGTGCGGCGAGTTTGGAGCCGCCCACCTGCAGCAGTCGCAGCGAGGAGATGTCGGCGGGCTCCCATTCGGTTGCCGCGCACCACAACTGGGCCAAAGCGGGGACCAGCGCGGTGACCGTGACCCGGTATCGCTCCACCACGCCGAATGCCGAGTCGGGGCTGGGATCCTGGGTGAAGACGGTGCGGCCGCCCGCTGCGATCATCCCGAGCAGTCCGGGGCAGCAGAGGGGGAAGTTGTGCGCTGCCGGGAGCGCCGCGAGATACACGTCGTCGGCCGTCAGCTCGGCGACGGTGGCCGAGGTGGCCGCGTTGAAGGCGTAGTCGTTGTGCGTGCGCGCGATCAGCTTCGGCAGTCCGGTGGTGCCGCCGGAGACCAGGAAGAGCGCGGGCAGATCGGGATCGACGGTGACCGGCGGTCGGGCGTCGGCATCGGGCAGCGGGGAGAACACGCCGGGATCGCCGTTGACGAAGACGTGCTCGACGGACGGGACGCGGTCGCGCAGATCGGCGGCGAGCCCGCGGTAGTCGTAGCCGCCGCGAACGTCGTCGCACAGATACGCGCGCGCCCCGGAGCCTGCGGCGAGATGAGCGATCTCGGTGATCCGGTGGGCCGGCAGCGCCATGACGGGCACGATGCCCGCGCGCAGGAGGCCGAACGCAGTGGCGGCGAACTCGACGGAATTGTGCAGCTGCAGGACGACGCGCTCTCCGGGCTTCAGACCCGCGCCGATGAATCCGGCCGCACGGCGGTCGGCGGTGGCGAGCAGTTCGCGGTAGGTCAGGGTGAATCCGGTGGCCGCGTCGGTGACCGCGGGGCGGTCGGGATCGGTGGCGGCGCGGTCGGCGAGCGGTGCCCACAGGGGGAGATCGTCGAAGACGCCCTCGGCGCGGTAGAGGTCGGCGCGATCGGGCCGATGGGGTGCGAACCCGGTTTCGAGAGTGTCCGCTGAAGATGGCATGCTCGGTCCTAGCTCTAGTTGACGAGGGCAGCCTAACCTACGAGTCGCGGGTGATGTAGATTAGCCTCACCTAATTTTCTTGCGGATCTCCGCTGTGAACGATGGGACTGAACAATGGTTGTGGCACCTGCTTCTCCGGTGGGGGACGCGCCCGTCGACGACGATCTGGCCGCGCGGGCCGCCGCGGTGTGCGGCACATGGGCGTCGTCGGGTGAATTCGGTGAGTACGTCGTCTACGAACGAGACGGACGCTGGACGTTCGCCGCTCGTCCGCAAGCACGCATCATCCTCACCAAGACCATGGTCATCGTCGATCCGGCGCCCGGAGACGACCACTGCACGCCTCGTGAGATCGCCTGGGACGGCGAACCCGCGGCGGCACTGAACCAGGCGCTCACCGGGCTGGGTCTGCCCCGGTGGCGGCTGTACGGCTGGGTCGGATTCGACTACTGCGCGCCGCACTACGGCCTGCTCGACCGCGTCCGTGACGACGTGGTGCTCGCCCATCTGATCGTGCCCGGGCTCGAGGCCTTCGTGGACGCGGACGGGATCTCGGCACCGGGGGCCGACGAGGCCACTCTCGCGCGACTGCGCGAACTCGCCGATCTGCCGGTCCACGCCGGCGGGGAGGAGTCGATCCGCCGGGCGGAGCCCGTGGAGATCGATGTCTCGGCCGACCCCGACGACTACCGCGGCCGGGTCGCGACGGCCGTGCGCGAGATCAACGACGGCCGATACCAGAAGGTGATTCTGTCCCGCAGTGTCGATGTGGGCTTCGACGTCGACATCCCCGCGACCTACGTCCGCGGCCGCAAGAGCAACAACCCCGCGCGGTCGTACCTGCTGCATCTCGGCGGACTCGAGGCCGCCGGTTTCAGCCCCGAGTTGGTGGTCGCCGCCGACGGTCTCGGGTCGGTGGTCACCGAACCGCTCGCGGGTACCCGTGCCTTCGGCCGCTCGCCGGAGGCGGACGCCGCCGCCCGCGAAGACCTGCTCTCCGATGAGAAGGAGATCGCCGAACACGCGATGTCGGTGCGCGCGTGCTTCAGCGAGATCGAATCGGTGGCGCTGCCCGGCACCACCGCGGTGAACGAGTACATGGTGGTCCGTGAACGCGGCAGCGTGCAGCATCTCGCGTCCACGGTGTCCGGGAGGCTCGACCCGGCTGCCGGACCGTGGCGGGCGCTGGGCGTGCTGTTCCCGTCGATCACCGCCTCCGGCATCCCCAAGGCACCCGCCCTCGAGGCGATCTACCGGCTCGAACCCGCGCGTCGCGAGCTCTACTCCGGCGCCGTCCTGATCGCCGATTCGAGCGGTGAACTGGAGGCGACGCTGGCGCTGCGCACCATCTTCGCTGAGGGCGATCGCGTGTGGCTGCGCGCCGGCGCGGGGATCGTCGGGCAGTCGCGCCCCGAGCGGGAGTTCGAAGAGACCTGCGAGAAGCTGGCCAGCGTGGCCCCGTACGTCGTGCGGGCGGCGCGGTGAGCGCGCCGACCGACCGGCCGACGGCCGCCGCAGTCCGCGAGGACGTCGCCGCGCTGCTCGACGTCGATCCGGCCACCATCACCGACACGGACGACCTCATCGGTCTGGGCCTGGACTCGATCCGGATGATGCGGCTGGCCGGCGGCTGGCGCAAGAGCGGACACGACGTCAACTTCGCCGACCTCGCCGCCCGCCCGACCGTCGCCGACTGGGCGGTCATGCTCGGCGCAGACCCGGCGGACGAAGCGGCTTCCGCGCCTGCCGAGTTCGACGAGTCGGCGTGGTCGGAGGCGGCGTTCCCGCTGGCGCCCATGCAGCACGCGTACTGGGTCGGACGCACCGGTGCCGCCGACCTCGGCGGTGTGGCCGCGCACCTGTACGTCGAGTTCGACGGCGCGGGTCTGGACCCCGACCGGCTCGCCGCGGCGGCGCAGGCGCTCGCCGCCCGCCACGGCATGCTCCGCGCACGGTTCCGTTCCGACGGACGCCAAGAGGTGCTCGACACTCTGCCGCGACCGGCGCTGACGGTCGACGATCTGCGCGAGGCCGTACCCGGCGAGATCGACCGGATCCTCGAGCAGCGGCGCGAGGCCAAGAGCCACCAGGTCCTCGACATCGCTGCCGGACAGGTCTTCGACCTCACGCTCACTCTGCTTCCCGGCGGTCGCCACCGTCTGCACTTCGACATCGACATGCTCGCCGCGGACGCGATGAGCTACCGCACCCTGCTGCGCGACCTGGTCTCGGCCTACGACGGTGCGCAACTGCCGCCCCTGGCCATCGAATACCGCGACTACCTGCGGCATCGGGCCGAGCATCCGGATCCGGCACGCGCCGCCGACCGCGAGTGGTGGACCGCGCGGCTGCCTGACCTGCCGGGCGGACCGGTCCTGCCGACCCGCCCGCCCGGGCAGTCGCAGAGCGCTGCCCCGCGGGTGCGGCGGATGAACCACTGGCTCGACGCTCGGGCCCGCGAACGTCTTCTCGCGGCAGCACGCGAGCGCGGAGTGACGCCGGCGGCGGTCGTGGGAGCGGTGTACGCCGCGAGCGTCGGCGCGTGGTCTGCCACACCGCGTTTCCTGCTGAACGTGCCGCTGTTCCAGCGAGTGCCGATGCACGACGAGATCGAGTCGGTCTCCGGAGACTTCAGCTCGTCGATCCTGGTGGACGTCGACCTGAGGACGCTGACCGAACCTGGCCGCGGGTCGGTGCTCGACCTCGCGCGCGAGGTGCAGCGACGGATGCACGAAGCCGGTGCGCACAGCGCGTACGGCGCGCTCGAAGTGCTTCGCGACCTCGGCCGTCTGCGCGGCGAGACGGTGCTGGCCCCGGTGGTCTTCACCAGTGCGCTGGGGCTCGGCGAACTCTTCGCCGACGAGGTCTACGACCGGCTCGGCGAGCCCGCGCACATCGTCTCGCAGGGCCCGCAGGTGTTGCTCGACGCCCAGGTCACCGAGGTGGGCGGTGGCCTGCTGACCAACTGGGACGTCCGCATCGACCAGTTCCCGGACGGCGTGGTGGAGGCTATGTTCGAGCACTTCACCAATGCGCTCGACCGGCTCGCCGCCGCCGATTCGACGGCGGGCTGGCTGGCCGAGGCGCTGCCGCACCTGCCCGCCGCCCAGCGGGCGGTCCGATGCGAGGTCAACGACACCGCGGCGCCGACCTCCGGGCGTGTGCTGCACGAAGGCTTCTTCCAGATCGCGGCCCAGCACCCCGATCGCACCGCGCTCGTCTGGCGCGACGGGAGCGCCACCTACGGTGAACTCGCGGCACAGGCGCTCGCCGTGGCGGCCGCGCTGCGGTCGGCGGGAGTGCGGCCGGGCGATGCGGTCGGTGTGCAGATTCCCAAGGGCTACCGGCAGGTGATCGCGACGCTCGGCGTCTACGCCTCCGGTGCCGTGTGGGTTCCGGTCACCTACGATCAACCCGCTCCGCGGCGTTCGGCCATTCTGCGGACCGGCGAGGCGTCGCTGCTGCTGACCGACGGGGTCGTGGCACCAGACGCACTGGACGTTCCGGCGCTGGAACTGAGCGACGCGATGGCGGCGGCACCGCTGTCGGGCCCGTACCTGCCCGACCCCGAGGCGGTGGCATATGTGCTGTTCACCTCGGGTTCCACCGGTGCTCCCAAGGGTGTCGAGGTGCCGCACCGGGCGGCGATGAACACCATCGACGACATCAATCAGCGTTTCGGTGTCGGCCCCGACGACCGATCGCTCACGGTCGCGGCACTGGAGTTCGACATCTCGGTGTACGACATCTTCGGCCTGTACAGCGCGGGCGGAGCGGTGATCGCCGTCGACGCCGACGACGCCAAGGACCCGGCGGCGTGGCGCGAACTCCTCGTGACCCACCGCGCGAGCATTCTGACCTGTGTCCCCAGCGCGCTCGACATGTTGTTGACGTTGGCGGAGACGGAGGCCGACGGTGCGGCGCTGGGTGATTCGCTGCGCGCGGTCCTCCTCGGCGGCGACTGGGTGGGCGCCGATCTCCCGGACCGACTGCGCGCACTGGCCCCGCGGGCCCGTTTCGCCGGTCTCGGCGGAGCCACGGAGATCGCGATCCACGGCACCGTGTGCGAGGTGACCCGGGCGCCGGAGCACTGGACCAGCGTCCCGTTCGGGACACCGTTGAACAACGTGGCCTGCCGAGTGGTCAGCGAACTCGGTGCCGACTGCCCCGACTGGGTGACCGGCGAGCTGTGGGTGGGCGGCGACGGCGTCGCGCACGGCTACCGAAACGAGCCGCAGCGCACCGCGGAACGGTTCGTGGAGTTCGAGGGCCGCCGGTGGTATCGCACCGGTGACCTCGCGCGCTACTGGCCCGACGGCACGATCGAGTTCCTGGGCCGCGCCGACAATCAGGTGAAGATACGAGGGTTCCGCGTCGAACTCGGCGAGATCGAGGGTGCTCTGCGCTCGCTGCCCGACGTGCGGCATGCGGTGGCGGTGCTGATCAAGGGGAACGGACCGGCCACGCTGGCCGCCGCGGTGGCACCCGAACCGGGCGCCGCGCCGTCGCCGGAGGGCCTGCTCGCCGAACTGGCCGGATTGGTTCCGGCGTACATGGTTCCGGCGGTGCTCCAGGTCCGGGACGAGCTCCCGCTGACCGGCAACGGGAAGCTCGACCGCGCGGCCATTACCGCGAGTCTGAGCGGCGCGTCCGACGTCGACGCGCCCCGGCGGTCGCCGGAGACCGATCTGCACCGCGCTCTGCTCGACATCGTCGCCGGTGTACTCGGCGGCGATCGCGAACTGGGCATCGACGACGACTTCTTCGCCGCGGGCGGCGACTCGGTGCTCGCCACCACCGTCATCGCCCGGATCCGCGACCTGCTCGACGCGCCGCAGGCCGGGGTGGCCGATATCTTCGCGGCGCGGACCGTGGCGGAGCTGGCGCGCCGACTCGACGCCGCCGACGAGCGGGCTGGACGGCTGGAGCGCGTGGCGACGATCTACCTGGAGATCGCCGCGATGGACGATGAGGAGTTGATGGCGCAGTGACCGTGAACCGCCCCGACGCCGGAGCGTCCGACGCCTTCTCCGCCGGCACGCTGGTGGCGATCGGCGCCGGACCCAAGTCGCTGTCGGTGGCCGCCAAGGCCAAGGTGATGGCCGATCTCGGCCTGCCCGCGCCGCGCGTGGTGATCGTCGACCGGTACGGGGTGGGCGGCAACTGGCTTCCGCTCGGCGGCTGGACCGACGGTCGTCACCGGCTCGGCACCAGCCCGGAGAAGGACCTCGGCTTCCCGTACCGCGGCACGCCGCACCGCACTCATGCCGCGCAGATCAACGCGGGAATGCTGGAGTACAGCTGGATGGCGTTCCTGGTGGCGCATCAGACGTACACCGAATGGATCGACCGCGGCCGGCCCAACCCGCACCATCACGTGTGGGCTCGCTATCTGGACTGGGCGGCGGCCAAATCGGGGGCCGAACTGCACATCGGCACGGTGGAGCGCGTCCGCGTGGTCGACGGCGGATGGAGCGTCGACTTCCGCACGTCGGACGGCGGTCTCGACAGCGTCGACGGCGACGGACTGCTGGTGACCGGACCGGGTTCGAGTGACGAGCCGCTGCTCGACGATCCCCGCGTACTGTCGGTGGCCGGTTTCTGGGATGCGGTGTCGCGCAGGGCGATTCCGGCGTCGTCGCGGGCCGCGGTGATCGGCGGCGGTGAGACCGCGGCGTCGGCGCTGGACGAGTTGGTCCGGCACGAGGTGATGTCGATCTCGGTCATCTCACCGGCACCGACGATCTACACCCGCGGCGAGAGTTACTTCGAGAACTCGGTGTTCTCCGATCCGACGGGGTGGCCGTCGCTGCCCGCGGCGGAGCGGCGCGATGTGATCCGCCGGACCGACCGCGGCGTGTTCTCGGTGAGCGTGCAGGAGAACTTGCTGGCCGACGAGCGGATCCACCACCTGCGAGGCCGAGTGACCGCCGCGCGACGGGTGGGGGAGTCGGTGGCGTTGACCCTCGGCAACCCAGGCCGGTCGGCGGCCGAGCACTCGTTCGATCTGGTGGTGGACGCGACCGGCGGTCGACCGCTGTGGTTCCTGGACCTGTTCGACGCCGAGAGCGTCGACGAACTCGAGCTGGCGCTGGGCGGACGGCCCGACCTACCGCGTCTGGAGACGGCGATCGGGCACGATCTGGCGGTCGAAGGGTTGTCGCAGGCGCTGTATCTGCCGAATCTGGCCGGCTTCGCGCAGGGCCCCGGTTTTCCGAATCTGAGCTGCCTCGGCGAGCTCTCCAATCGGGTATTGCGCAGTGCGGTGGATCGGTCGGCGGCGCGGACGGGAGCGAAGCGATGAGTGCGTCCGATACGGGATACCGCATCGAGCGCGAGCTGACCGACGTCTCCGACGCGGTGCGCGAGGCGGGCGCCCCGCCGGTGCCGTCGACGATCGGCGCGTTCGCATTGCGCACGGTGGAGCCAGGGGGAGCCGACCCGGCACTGCTGGAGGAGTGGTTCGCACGGCCGCACCTGGTGCAGACCTGGGAACAGGAATGGTCCGCGGCACGCTGGCGGGACGACGCCCGGTATCGCCTCGACGGCGACTACTCGCGGCCGATCATCTTCTCCCGCAAGGGCGTTGATGCGGGGTACCTGGAGATCTACCGCGTGGCGCGCGACGAGATCGCCCGCCTGTATCCGGTGGACCCGCACGACCTCGGTCTCCACGTCGCGACGGCTGATCCGGAGTTGCTCGGCCGCGGGGAGATCTCGGCGTTCATCCGCGAACTCGCCGACGCACTCTTCGCCGCCGATCCCGACTGTCGTTGCATCGCCGTGGAACCCGCGTCGTCGAACACTCCCATGCGCCGAGCCCTGACCAAGCGCGGTTGGACCGATCACGGCGAATTCCAGGTCCGCCCGGACCGCCGCATCGCCCTCCACCTGCTCCCCCGCGAGAGGAGCTCCCCCCATGCCTGAGCACCCCTCACCCAGGCTTGTTCAGCGAGCGGCTCCCCCCAGGCTTGTTCAGCGAGCGAGTCCCCCGAGGTTTGTTGAGCGAGCGCAGCGAGTCGAAACGATCACTCGCGCAGGCTGGGACCGCCCCGCGTGTTGTGGACTCAGCCTGCGTCCGGTGGTTTCGACTCGCTTCGCTCGCTCAACCAGCCTGGAGGGTTGAAGCGCCCTGGGTTTGTTGGAGGCTCCTGACCTTGGAAACGAGGATGGAGTTATGCCGAAGGAACTGGCGAATGGGAAGCCGACGACTCGTCGCTACTCGGTCGAGGAGAAGGCCGCCGCGGTG